>PBMZ01000187.1 GCA_002722955.1 Planctomycetaceae bacterium
TACCGATTATTCCGGAATGTCTGAAAAGAACGATGAAGTGGCCTGAACCCCGCGTTTTCGCTCACGGAGTCACCGAATTGGCTGAGTCCGTCGAGAAAGAATTCTTCCGAATCGAGCGAGAGAATCGTCTGTTAGGTAGTGCTATCAATGGACTTATAGCTGGTGCCGCAGTGGCGATTGTCGCGTGGATGGCGGTGAATTCCCAGGAGGGCGACATCCTTCTGTTTGCATGCCTGGGGTCGTCAGCAGCATCGGTTGTCTTCGCTCCGATCGCAAAGTCGAACAGTCTGCGTTCGATTCTGTTGGCATATATAATGTCCGGGATGGTCTGCTGTCTTATATATCCATTTCGCCACTATGAATTGATGCCGATTTATGCTCTCTGTTTTCTGGCCGTCAGCTTTTCGACATTCTTGATGAGGTGCCTCGACGCGATGCATCCGGCGGCGATCGGCAGTGCGATGGCATTCTTGATCTACAAGCGGGACTTGCAAACCTTGCTGTCCTTGTCAATGGCAATCTGCGGTTTGTTGGTGATCGTCAAGGTGCTGGCCTACATTTATCTTGAGGAACTCATGTTCAAAGACTTCCATCGCGAGTTCCGCAAGGATTACTATGGCGACGAGTTGTGCTTCACCTTTCGGGAGCCCGAGGTTGGTGACGCAACTGATGGTGGCGAGAGCGCATCGTCGCCAATCAATGAACCTATCTAACTTTCATTGCGCATCGTTGGAGTCCAGGCTTTAGTCGCCCCAAGATCGGCTGAAGCCTAGACTCCAGCGGTTTGCGAACAATGTTAACTAACACCGGGTTGAATCCATGCGCTTGAAGTCCTCCTCCCTCTTAGCTTTGTTCGCGTTGCTACTTACGGCCCAATTGCACGCTGCACATCGCGTTTTAATGTTTGGCAACAACAAACTGGCGATCGTCGAGATCGACGGCAAAGTCTCATGGCAGTTGCCCTGGCGTGGAGTTCACGACATTCACGTTTTGGACAATGGCAACATTTTGCTGCAGGAGCGAATGCGGCGCTTGGTCGAGATTGATCGTAAGACCAAGAAGGTGGTTTGGTCGTATGACTCGACAAACTCGAACGGCAACAAAGGAAAGCGTGTCGAGATTCACGCATTTCAGCCTCTCAAGAACGGCTTGATCATGATCGCCGAGTCCGGGCCGGCGCGGATTATCGAAGTCGATCGCGACGGAAATATCCATCATCAAATCAAGCTCAAGGTCGATAACCCCAATCCCCATCGCGATACTCGGCTCGCCCGCAAGCTAGCGTCTGGCAACTATTTAGTTTGTCACGAAGGTGATGGTGCTCTGCGCGAGTACGATGGCAAGACTGGCAAAGTCACATGGGAGTACAAAGTTCCCCTCTTCGGCAAACCCCGCCGCGGTGGGCACGGGCCGGAAGCGTTCGGGAACCAACTGTTTGGAGCGGTTCGGCTGAAGAACGGCAACACATTGATTGCCACAGGAAACGGCCACAGCGTGTTAGAAGTAACGCCCAAGAAGGAAATCGTTTGGAAGATCGAGCAAAGAGATCTACCCATGATCACGCTGGCATGGGTGACAACATTGGAAGTGTTACCGAACGGAAATTACGTCATTGGCAACTGTCACGCGGGCAAAGACAATCCGCTGCTGGTCGAATTGAATCCGAAGACCAAGAAGGTCGTCTGGACGTTTGATCGCTTCGACGTGTTCGGGAATGCGGCGTCGAACTCGCAATTGTTGGGAGTCGACGGAGACGTACTTCGCTGACGTCTTCGAGCTTACTCGGCCACTTCCAACGGAATCCAAACAATGAATTCCGTGCCTTCAGAAGACGAGTCGACCGAGATGTGGCCCTTCAGTGAATCGGTCGCCAAGTTATAAACGATGGCCAAACCTAAACCGGTCCCGCCGATGCTGCGGCCGGTTGTAAAGAAAGGTGTGAAAACTTGAGCCAAGTTCTCCTCGGGAATTCCTAGGCCGTAGTCCCGCACGCTTAACCGATAGCCATCCGTTGAGTCGCTCGTGTGCTCACACAGTGTAACTTCGATCTTGCCAGCTTCACCTTTGGGGTAAGCATATCGCTTGGCGTTAGTTAGCAGATTGAGCAATATCTGCGACAGGTAGCCGGGATAGCCTGTCCACTCGCCGATGCCGTTCAGGTTCGGAGCGAAAGTCGCTTCCAGCGGAGAGGCTTTGAGCTGCATTTGAAATAGGCTGACAATCTCTTCGATGAACTCGGTCAGGATGATTGTCTCGCGGTTTTCGGCCGCCTGGTGGAACGAGAGTTTCTTGAACTGTTGAATCAATCGACTTGCGCGATCGATGTTTCCTTCCATCAACCGCGCTGCTTCTTGGATGTCTTCGATCAACAGTTTTCCGTCTTCGGACTGGACCTCTTCCTGCAAAGCCGGATCGTTCAATAGTTCGGTAATCAAACTGACAGACGAGTTGACGATACCCAGAGGCGTGTTGATCTCGTGGGCCATACCAGCCACCATCTGCGAGAGGCTGCGGTGTCGCTCAAGTTCCATCTCGTTCTTGGCACGCTGACGTTCGAGCATCTCGAAGTAGAATTTCTCCTGAGTACCGCGCACGCGACGGCTCAGGTCACCCAAGAGGCTCTCGAGCATAAGCTGTGATGTGGCCAGGAGTTGCAAGAAATCCTTTCGGCCAAGTAGCATCATTCTGCAGTCACTCACGCACCCAATTGATGCCGAGCGAGGCTGTCCGTCCAGCAGCGCCATCTCGCCAAAGAAATCGCCGGCGGCAAGCTTTGCTAGCTCGACGTCATTGCCATCCTCGTTGGTCAAGAAGACGCTGACGTTGCCTTCAAGAAGAACATAGAGGCCGTCCGGATCATCGCCTTGGTTGAAGACGACGTCGTTAGCTGTGCAATTCCGAAGCTGGCCGATCTCGACCAAACGCGCAAGGTGCTCATCGGACAACTCGGCGAATAACGGGAATTTTCGTAGGGCGTCTTGAACTTCCATGAGCAACCCGTCAAGCGAATCAAACGACGATGGAATTGTAAAACGGTCCCTCGCGATCTTCCAGCATGGCTTGGGCGACGACTGAATACAGCGCGTTGCTGGCATGAGAGGCCAATAGCGGTAAGATCTGAGAAACTGATTCGTCAATGTTTCCGCCTTCCAGGTAGATCCAGCCGTTGCCTAATTCTCGGTGCAAGACCAGTGGAATCAGATGGCCATCGCCAAAGGGTGCGGGTGTTTCCATGGCTTGAGCATTCGCGTCAGCAGCGATCTGTTTGGTGATCCGCCCTGCGGCCTCGGCCCCTTCGTCGTCATCGTCCGCAATATGCATCGAGCAAGTTTGCGGATCGCCTTGCTCTTCGAACGTTTGCAAACTGAGTACTCCAAGCGGAGCGTTCGTGATCGCCGTGGCCGTCATCAAGATTCGTTGCAACGACGTCTCGATGGTATCAAACGAATGAAGTCGGCATGCAGAATCGTGGACGAACTTCAACAACTCTCGATGGCGTTGTAAGTCGACAAGCTCTTCGAACGCTTTCAGGGCGGTTCGTACAGCGGCGTAGAGTCGTGTCGACGAGAGTTCCGTCTTCAGTAGGTATCCGTCGATGTCGTACTCATCGATGGCTTGTTTTTCCGGAGCGATACCGGGTTGGCCGGTTCGCAACAGAATTCTTGTCATGCGATTGCCCAGATCGTTTCGAACCGCGTTGCAAGCGTCCAAGCCCGCGGTTTGCGATTCCATCACGACATCCAACAATATCACTGATGTTAGCGGCTGTTCGCGCATCATCTTAACGGCTTCAGTGCCGGATGTTGCTTGGACTAATTCCACACCGCGGCCGCCGAACTTCATTCCGCGAAGGCTTAGGCGGGTGATGGAAAAGATATCCGGTTCGTCATCGACGACCAGAATTCGATGTTTGGCTGGAACTTCAATCATGGCGACTGCCACCTTCTGATTTCGTTACGTTTGCGTCCCTTGCTCACGCGTCGGGTTACCAATTACTCGGCGACACGTTCGATGTTGACTACGGTTAGTTTGAAATTGGACTGATGTGTGTATGGACATCGGCCGACATGCGAAGTCAGATCGTTGATGTAGATGCCCTCTTCGATTTCGGCCTTTGTTTTGTGGAAGCTGATGTAGATTGCCTCGCCCTTGACGCGATCCGTCGGAACAGCATCCAAGACCAAGCTGCCGCCGGACTCGACACCAGTGATGCGGATTTGGTCGCCTTCTTGGATTCCGAATTCCTCGGCCAACATGAGCGACACAAAACAGGCATTCGAATCAGGCAAGTCCACGGCTGCGGTCGCCTTGCCGGAATTGAACGTCGAAACTGCAAAGCGAATCCGCTTCTTATCGTCCGTCATCGTTGACCGGCCCGAGTTCAACTTGATGCCGTCAATGATGCTCAGATCTTGTTCGGTTGGTACGAAAAACCGAAACTTGCCCGGCCGACGCCAGATGTCGCGGAAGGGGATGTGTTCCGAATCGTCGTACTTCAATTGATAGCGACTCGTGCCGACACCGCCGTAAATGATGTCGCCGTTTTCGACCAGTTCGCTCCACGTGATTAATTCCCCGCTCTCATGTTCGGGGCGGCAGTACAAGGGGCCAAGGCTGTTTTCGGGCCCCGTCATGTATTCTTGAACGCGGTCCCAAAGCTCTGGTCGAGACACCTCGCCGTCAATTCTGGAAAGGCCGCCACCAACATCGGGCGACTCAAACCGCTGCCGCAAATATCCGCTGTCTACGTGTCGAGCCAAGTCGGGGTTTGCTGCCTTTAGTTCGTCGTCTTCATGCAACCGCTTCGAGACCTCGGCCATTGCATCGTAGACGATCGTCGCGTCGGTTCTTGTCTCTTTGGGACGCTGCTTTCTTGGGATGGAAAGCGTCAGCCGCCATTCACCGTTTTGATACAACTTCGCAGCAGCAGCGTGAGGTGGCGACGGGATGATCAAATCTGCGTGCTCGATGGTAAATGGATCAGGTATCGGATCGACGACGACAAGTTTTGTGTTGCCGGCTTTGAGCTTCTCGATCCAACGCTTACGGCCCAGCATGTTGCTCTCGAACTGAGTCCCAAAGCAAATGAAAACTTCGGGCTCGTCATCAGGCGTCGGGTCCGAGTAATCCAATGCAGTTCGCGGCGCATCATTTAAGGCGACTTCGTACGCATCATCGGGCAGTCCCATTCGCCGAGCGGCATCGGGAATTCCTTCCTCGGTCATTTTGATGCGGCCCATAAAGAAGCCGCGCGAGAGCCCCTGGACCTCGGATTGAGCGTTGATTTGACCGGGCACACGCAACGCCCCACCAGCAACCGTGCCGTCGGCATTCAACCCGTATTTCCCGACCATCGCCATCGTGCTTCCCCAAAGGCAATGCGCTACGGCTCCCTTGGTCTGCGAAAGTCCCACGGATGGCAAGTTAATCGGAACTGTCGCGGGTTCGGCGATTTTGGCTGCAATCGTCGAGATTCCCGCGACAAGGCGGTCAACGTATTCAGGTTCTGGCGCGATTCGCTCGGCAACAGTTTGTGGATCGAACTGATCCGACGATGCCAGCTGGCGATACTCTTGCCATGCGTCGGGATCGGCGTATTGATCGATGAAGCGTTGCTCGACCGCCTGCGGATGCTTGTCCAAGATTTCGTGGGCGACGGCCAATGCCAAGTGCGGGTCGGTACCGGATTTGACGAACAGAACGCGTTCTTCACCGAAGCGACGAACGAAAGCTCGAACGGACTCCGTTTCCGCGACCTCGACCATGAAACCGTCGAAATTGGGATGCTTCATCATTTCGCCGAAAACCGGCGGGTGAGAGATCAGGCCATTCCAGCCGTTTAGCAAGAAGAAGCGATTGTCGCCGTGAATAGCTTGGTCGACGGTCAGAAACGGGCCTTCTTGCCCAGTCAAGATTTCGTTGTGAACGGCTCCCGCGTTCAAACAGTGTTCAGCGTTGCCCGCCAAGCTCCGCACGCCCAAAATCCGAAACACTTCCTGAAACGAAAAAATCGTGAAGTAGTCGATTTGGCCGCACGCATAAATCAGTGATCGCCCCTTCGGCGGTCGATGAGCTAGCAGCAAATCGGCCAGCTGATTGATCGCGTGTTGATAGCTGATTGCCGTGCGCTCGCCGGTTTCCGCGTCCAAGATGCTCGGCTGCTGGTGCGCCGGGAACGTCGTTCGTTGGATGCCCGTCGAGGTCTTCATCTTCAAGCAGCCCGCAGTCGGACGTCCTTGCTTGAATTGAACCACTGACTTCTTAACCACGGGCGCTGAAAGTTTGAAGTTTGAGATACCCTCGGTCGAATCGCCGTTTCGGTCGGCTCGGGCAACGACGTCCTTGCTTTGTTCGCCGATGGCCAGTCGGCCACTGACAAGCATGTCGGACAGTTCCGGTTTGCCGGAGACTTGGACAGCCAGCGCGAGCCCGCCGTTAGAAAGCTCGGCAGGGTATTCAACCGGGCCACTTGGCAACTCGATGGTAAACGTTCCCGTGCCGTCGGGAAGTTGATTCGTCGGGGCCGAGGATGCGGATGCGTTCGGTGTAATCTCGGTGCCGTCACCGACTCCGCAGTAAGAACACGAGTAGCGATGATCGAGAGGCCGGCCCGCTTCGTGTTTTGGAACCAGAAACGTAGGAACTTCCGTTAAGTCCTCTAGGAATCCGGTGTGTTCGATTGTCGGGATGTCATGCGACATCCATAGCTCCTGTTATTTGATGAGATGTGATCCCGCTCCATGAAGTCCGTGTATCTTAGGGGCAGGTGGAATTCGACTCAATGCGGATCGATTGATGGACTGATCACATGGGTGGAATGCCTTAGTTTCGTTAACCCATAGCCGTCGGCGATGTTAACTGGCGTGCTCCTCGCCTGCGGCTACGGGTTAAACCAGGCCGACTTCGCAGCCTCAAAGAGATATACGCCAGCAATCGCAATTTCTGACACGCGAAGGCAAACAAACTGTTGATCTTGACAATCTTGCGGCCTCAGAAGTAAGACTCCGTGACTCTCAACTTTTTCCTGGCAAATTGCGAATGGTCATCGAACGCGCGAGAAATCGACTCTGGCGGCAAGTCGCCTTTTGCGGCGTTGTCCTAGCATGCGTGATTGGCTGGTTGACGCTTCTGTCTCGACCAGATCGGCCGCTGCAGCCGCTTGCTTTGAAGGCCAACACTCGCGATTCGGAGCGGCCAACATATTCGCCCGATATCCGAGTCAATCTGACGGCCACGCCAAGGGAAAATGTACGGTTGTCCGTCGATGGCCCTTTTGACGTGCGACCTGTTGGAACCACAGAAGTGGCGGGGTTTGGCAAGCAATTGAGAGCGTGCACGGTCTCGGCGACGAAATCGGGAATTCGCGTTGACGATACCGTCTATCCGATGACGCGGCTTGAGATTATCCCCGACAAATCACCAGCGATTTGGATCGAAGGTCGACAGTACCGTGGCCGTGTGCGATTTTTTCGCAAATCGGGTGGCAAGATCATCGCGGTCAATGTTCTGCCAATGAATGATTACATTGCCAGTGTCATCAATGGCGAAATGCCGTTGGTGTTCGGTCGAGCGGCTCGGCAGGCTCAGGCGGTCGTGGCCCGGACGTATGCTTTGGCTCAGATGAATCGCAAGCACCCTCAGTACGATGTCTTTGCAAGCTCTCGTAGTCAAAAATACATTGGTCACAAATACCGAGACTCGAAGGGCCGGCTGCTGGCGGGAGACGACCGAACTAGCCGCGAGGTCGCTCGCGAAACGGCGGGCATGATTTGCACGTACAAGGGCAAGATCTTCACAACCTACTATTCTGCCGTTTGCGGAGGCCAGACCGCTCTGGGGACGACCGTGTTTCCCGATGCGGCGCCGCCGTTGCAAAGTGTTCCTTGCCGCTATTGCCAGTCAGCAAAGCGATTTCAATGGACTGTGAAGCTGAGCCGCAACGAAGTTTCTCGCCGTCTCGGCACTCACTTGAAGAAGCAAGGGGCCGTTGAGGGCCTTCGACGAATTTCGCCCAAACGGGGCGAAGTCCCGAGCTTTGAGGCCTTAATCTCTGGCAGGAAACAGACGATCTCTGGCGCCACCTTGCGGCGTGTGTTGAGCACAACGAAGTTGCCTTCGCCGTACTTCAATGTCCGCGTCGAAGGCAACTTCTTCATCTTTGAGGGGCGTGGGCATGGCCACACCGTCGGGCTATGTCAATGGGGAGCCCATGGACAAGCGCAGAGTGGACGCACGTGCCTGGAGATACTCCAGTACTACTACCCAGGCAGCGACATCGTGATTCTTGAGGATATGTAGCCAGAGCCGTCTGCGCTCAGGGCCGATGACAGTAGGACGGATTGCCAAATCCGTCCCCTTCTTTCGGGTCGGATTAGGCAATCCGACCTACTTCTTAAGACGATGCCAGCGTCAGGATCACAGGATCTCGAAGATCGCTTCAACTTCGACCGCGGCGCCTGTCGGTAGCGCTGCAAACCCCAAAGCACTGCGAGCGTGATAGCCGTCGCCGTCCTTGCCGTACAACTCGTGCAAGAGGTCGGATGCTCCGTTGATGACCAAGTGCTGATCGGTGAAGTCACCGGCCGAGTAAACACAGCCCAGCAACTTGACGACTTTCAGACCATCCAACGTGCCATGAGCGTTGTGGACGGATCGAAGAATTTTTTGAGCACAATCTTTTGCTGCTGCGTAGCCTTCTTCAACGCTGAGGCCGGCGCCGAGAACACCTTTGGCCTCGCTGGTGTGGCCGGATGTAATTAAAAGGTTGCCGCTCTTGATACACAGATTCAGGTAGCCCGGTTCAATCGGTGACAGATCGATGCCCAGCTCTTCCGCTTTCTGTTGTGCTCCCATGGTTGCTTCTCCTGTTCGAGCATTCTTCGAAGATGTTTGATCAGCGGATTCTAGCAAATCGTCACGGCAGTTGCAGCCAATGCGGATCGAGATTCTTGGTGTCAAAGCGGGACGCTCGATGACAACTTTCCCGCGACAGTTGCAGCTTGCCGGATTCGGCGGATAATGGCAGTCGACTTGGAACTCAGTCACCTTTACCCCTCAAGGAAAACTGCCGATGCAACCGCCATTGAATCGGGAACGACAAGAATGCGCCTCTTCCTCAACACAGACCCCTGGAATCGGTCCACTTCTAAAACGCTTTGTGCAGGATGACGAAGCAAAAGGACGCGGCGGGCTGGCTGTGATGTTTGGCCTGCTGATCGTTGTCGCTTTTGTGCTGCTGCCAACTTTGCCCAGTAACGCTCAAAAGAAGTCGGGCCTTCCCGGTGCCCGTCCTGTGATCAACGCCGCTGAGTTCTCTTCGATTCAAGCTGCCTTAGACGCCGTCCCCAAAGTCGGCGGAATCGTAAAGCTGCCCGCTGGTGAGTTCGAGATCTCCAAACCGCTCGTTTTGACAACGGAAGACACTTGGCTGCAAGGCGCTGGCGCGGCGACACACATCAAGAATGTCAACGAGGAAGGTCAACCCGCGCTGATCGTACAGCATCCCAAAGGTGCCAAGGCGCCGCGTGCCGAGTGGTTATGGCGCGTTAAGCTCAGCGATTTCCGGATTACGGGAAACAAGAAGAGCGGTCACGGAATTCACGCAAATCGCATCAACGAAATCTTTATCCAAGGCGTCACGGTTAGCTACAACGGCGGTGACGGCATCTTGCTGAATTATTGCTACGAGGATCCACGGGTTAGTGATTGTTTGATTACGTATAACGCGAAGACGGGATTGGACCTGCTGGGGTGTCATGACATCGTCGTTTCGGCCAGTCAGTTCGAGGAAAACATGGACGCGCTCCATTGTTTTGACGGCTTCAATTTGTGCATGACCGGCAACTGTCTCGATGATCATTTGGGCGATGGTGTCGTGATCGAGAATACTTACGGTTCGGTGGTTTCGGGCAACATGATCGAAGAGTGCAAGGGACGCGCTATCGTGCTCGACCGCAATTGCTACGGAAACACGTTGTCTGCCAACGTGATCGCTCACGATGGGGGCGGTGTGGACTTGGTGGACGCTCATGGTTGCGCGGTGAGTGCGAACACGTTTACTTTGATGTCCACCGACGCCGTGAGAGTCGGGCCGAACAGCGGCCGAATCACGATTACTGGGAACAATTTCTGCAACAGTTTCATTGGCGCCGGCAGTGTGAAGCGGCGCGTTGATGATTTGGCTGCCGCGGGTCTTACCCTCGAGTCGACCAAAGACGTGGCGGTTTCTGGCAACATTTTCGCCAGCGTGAAGCCCAAGGCATTGGAGCTGCGCGGGGACGCGTCGAAGAACATCCTGTTCTCGAACAACGTGCTGGTGGATGTCGAGAGTGATCATGCCAAGTTAAAGGACTCGACGGTTTCAGACGTGCTTTCCGTCGAGGGTGAAGCTGCCAGCGGGCCGCCTGCGCGTAAGTAGGTTGCCTCTGAGCATTCTGCAAGCGTGTCAATGCCACACCAGGCCTGATCGCGAGATTCTGTGATAACCGCGATTCTTGCGAAACTTTGCTTAACCGAGATGGTTTATTCCCTAAAATAGGCAGTCGTCGGAAACGTGCGCTGCTGCGCGTTCCGGTGCCCATCCCACCTAACTTCGCGAGCTTGCTCGCGGGCCCACCTTGCTTCCACAGCGACTTGAAATGTCCACTCAGCGGGAGACCACGATGAAGAGGACTTCGCGGTTTGTGTCTTGTGTTGTTCTTTGTGCTTTGCTCGGCGGCTCGTTTCTCAAATATAGCGGCTATTTGGCTCCCGCTCGGGCGGACGAGGCGATTGATCGCTCAGAGGAAGAAGAAGCATTTCAGTCGAAGGCCGCTCGCTATCAGAAAGTGCTTTCACGGCGACCACGGCAAGGAACAGCGTTTGACTTGCTGTATCGTCATTATCTGGATGCCGGTCGTGTTGACGAGTTGATCGAACATTACCAGCGATCGGTTAAAGAGAACGCGGAAGACGCCGCGCCGCATCTTTTGTTGGGCTTGGTGTTGCAACGACGTAGCCGAGACGATGAGGCCTTGGCCGAGCTTTCGAAGGCCATCGAATTTAGCAAGGAGTCGTTTCATCCTCGCTACTACAAGGCGATGCTGTTGGGCCGTTTGCACCGTGGCAAGGATGCGATTACCGAGCTGGTTAAATTGACCGAGTCAGAAACGCAAGCCGCGACGCGGACAGAGATCATCGACGTCTACAAACGGCTTGGACAACTTTACGTCCGCCAAGACCAAATTGATGATGCGCTGAAAACGTGGAACGCCTTAGCCGACAAGTACCCGACGGATCGTTTCACACTGCAAGAACTCGCGCGGTTGCTGACCGAAGCGGGGCAATACGACGAGGCGATCGAGCGGAACAAACAGTTGATTGTGCTGGCAAAGCAGCAACTGCATCAGCAGTTGAAGGCGAAGTTAGAAATTGGTCGAATCCAAGGTCTACAGGGCAAGACCAAACAGTCGTTGGCCACTTTCGAGAAATGTTTGGACGAATTGAAACCTGGAAGCTGGCAAGCGAACGATATTCGGCAGCGAATCGAGAATGTCTTTCTGAACCGATCCGACGAAGCCGGCTTGGGCGAGTACTATCGCAAGCGGCTGTTGAAGCATCCGGATGACCTCGATGCACGCATCCGATTGGCTCGCACTACATCGAGGCTCGGGAAAGTCACTGACGCGATCAAGCAATATCGCGAGGCAATCGATCAAGCGCCAACTCGAATCGACATCCGCGAGTCATTGGTCGACGAGTTGACACGCACGCGCCGCTTTTCGATGGCGATTGACGAGATCAATGCCATCCTGAAAGTAGAACCAAAGAACACCGACTGGTTGACTCGCCTTGGGCAACTCTACTTGGATTCCGCGTTGCCGAATCAACGTGAAGAATATCAGAAGAAGGCCCTGGCAGCTTGGTCGCGAATCCCTGAAATCCGTCCTGACGATCCACTGCTGTCAGTACAAGTCGCCGAGCTGTGTCGCAAGGCCGTGCGAATCAGCGCTGGTTTTGGCGAGTTCACAAACCGCTCGCTCAACGCAAAACGCAGCGAAACCGATTTTGGCCGTGCCGCACTGAAGGCTTACGAAGATGCGGTTCGAAAGTCATCTGGAGTCCCTCAATATCGCGAATACTTGGGCGAGTTCTTCTTTGCGATCGGCGAAAACAATTTGGCACGGGCTCAATGGGAATTGATCGCGGCGGGACCGAATGGAACGGCGGAGAATTGGAAGCGCGTCGCTGAGATTCTGTCGCGGGCCGAGTTGCTCAAGCCGGCGATCTCAGCGATCCAAAAAGCCATTTCGCAGGATTCGAAACGCTACGACTTACACGTGTTGGCCGCCGAATACGAGATGCTGGATGGGAACTACGACAACGCACTCGGTCATGTTGATCAAATGGAAGCCTTGGCCGAGTCGTCGTATTTCGAAGAGCAGGCGTTGATGCAGCGCGTCGAAATCTACGAGGTTGCCGAACGGACGGGGACGGTGTTCCGCGAGCTCAATGAAAAACTTTCCAACACGAAGGGCAGCGTACGCGACTATTGGCTGGCCAGCATTATCGCCTCGGGTGATCAACGCTTTAGCGTGGCGATTCAATTGATTGATAAAGCGATCGTCGGGCGTCCTGAAGGGGTGCGGCTGTTGAGATTCAAAGCAAACTTACTTCGCGAGACTGGCGACTTATCCAACGCGATTAAGCAATTTCAAATGTTAGCGAAGCTCGAGCCACGCAATCAATCGGCTCACTTGCGAGAACTAATTCAATTGCAATTAGAGCTTGGTCAGGGACAAAAGGCGCGAGAAACGGCCAGGCAATTACTTCGCCTCACGCCAGGAAAGGTCGAGTCGTTCGAACTGCTCGCCGACGTCGAGTTCCGAACAGGCAACGTCGATGGCGGAATCGCTGTTCTGCGGCGGGCCGTGCAAAGCGATCCGAGAAACTCGGCGATACGCCAGCGCTTGGCTTCGACGTTGGTGACGAATGAACGCCAAGATGAAGCCATCGAGCACATGTGGGAGTCATTCACACTGGCTGATTCGCTAGAAGACAAACTCTCGGCGGTCAGCAGTTTGTTCGAACAGTATCAGATGGCTGGCGAGACCAGCGAGATGGTCAATCGCTTGAATCAATTGCGAAGACGCCAGACTGACGAGTTCGACTTAATACTTTGTTTAGCTCGACTCTACATCATGGATGACAACTTCACGGAGGCCCGTAAGGAGTTGTCTATGCTCTTGATTCGGCATCCGAATAATGTCCCCGTTCTTTCAGCGTTGGCGGAATTGTCCACCGAACTCGACGATTTGGACAGCGCCAAGAGATACCTAGAGCGTTTGGTTGCCTTATCCGGAGACATGCGCTACTTGCAGCGATTGGCGGAAACGGCCGAACGATTGGGCGATGATGAATTAGCCGATGACCTGTGGCTGCGAATCGCTCGAGCTTCGAACAGCGTTGATGACATCATCCGCGACACAGACATCTTTTTCCGCGATTCCAACTATCGCCAAGTGATTGCGATTGGTGAGGCCGGGCTGACTCGATTCCCTCAAGACCATCGCTTGTTGTATCGACTGGCGATTGCTCACTTTGCTTCGAACAACGTCGCTCGAGCTGGCGAATTGACGGCTGCAATTCTCAAGTTGCCTCGCAAGGACCTCAACAAACCTTTCGTGCCGAATATACGGAATCAAACATTGGCGACTTATGGCGGGCCGGTAGTTCGGCCGTCAGTTTTCAACCATCCGGCGATCGCTCGCTATCGACAACTGCCGATCGAAATGCGGAGCCAACTGAGTTACTTGCGATCCCGGAATATCTATACATCGCGTCCGTTGTGGATATCAAACAACCGCGAAGACACTCACGTGCGGGCGATCTGTTTGCAGTTGGAAATCGAGCGAGAATCGCCGAATTACGAAGACTCAATCGAAGCTCTTGAAAAGGCTTCGAAAAGCAGCATCGCTGCCGCAGAGAAGTACTTGATCCACACGACGTTGACCCTATCGCCGAATTGGCCAGAAGCCGTCGATCGCTGGATTGCGTTAGATGACATGGCATTGGCAGCGCGGCTCGTCAAGCTGAGTTCGATCACGGCGCCGACGCTTTTTTACTCGAACGCCGGTCCTCCCGAAGTCAGTTCAGAGAAGTGGGAAGAGATCAAAGTCCACTATGGGTGGCTGCAAGAGCATCATCCCAAAATCGCTGGCAAGTTCGTCCCGATGTACTTGTTTTATGCTTCGCAAAAGGAGAAGCAGAAGCTGGCCGAACTCGCGAAGCCCATCTTGAAGCACATCTCGTCGGCGATTGAGTTGCAGACCCTGAGTTCTCTTTACAGCGGCTATAACGATGCGGACCTCGACGCGCTCATGCTTGATCGAATCAAACAATTAATGACAGATGGCGAACAAGTCACCGATTCTGTACTGGCAACTTTTTATCGCAGCGCCATGCGCAAGCCGATCGAAAAGGGCAAGATCGATGCTTATTTGGATTTGCTGACGGAGTTTGTCAATTCCACGCATCCAAGCCGTACCGACACGCAGGGCATGTATGCGCAAATGCGGTCTCAAAGGCCGACAACTTCCAGCAAGATTCCGTTGAATCGACTCCCAGCATTCCCTCAGCCATCGTTTTGGATGCCCATTAGCCGTTTTTACTTCGTTAGAGACTCGATCTCGGCATTGCAAAAGCAGGGCAAGTTGGATTCGTTGACGAAGCGGATTGAACAGCAGGTCGCTCAGAGTGAAGACGTCCGTAAGGAATCTTGGCAACTAATGCTGTCTATGACGCAGTGGCGGCAAGGGCGCACAAGCGAGACCATCAAGACATTGACGCAACTTTACGATGCGTCCCCCAAAGACCCCGAATTGTCGATGATGATGGCGTTGGCGACCGCGAACTCGGGCGATTCAAAGGAAGCGCTGAAGTACATCAGTGACTTGCCCGGTCGCACAGGCATGAGCGCCGTCGAGTTTGAAAAGACGCGATTGTCTCTAGCACTTCGCGCTGATAACAAGGAAGTTGCGAAAGAGTCAGCGATGCGTTTATTCGGAATGCGCCTCTCTACTAATCATCGGATCGAGCTGTCCCAAACTCTTCGCCGCATGGGACTCAAAACCGAAAGCGATGCGCTCTTGAGTCGTTCGGTCAGGCACGCGTCATCTCAAACGGGCGACTTGGTGAAGCTGTTGAATGATGCAATCAGGACGGATCCCGCTCGCACGGTCTCGATCGCTAAGTCGATCCTGAAGCGAGCACCTCGAAACTTCGCCCCGAAGACCTCGCGGTCGTCCCGCTCTTCTTCGTCCTCGACAACAAATTCAAGCCCACGCAAGTCGGCGATTCGCGCGTTGCAGCAAGTAGGGCAGTTAAGTGATTACATCAAAGGAAAAGAGAAGCAGTCGAACAGCAACCATCGTTCGATTCGGCTGCTAGAAGACCTTTGGGAGTTATACACGGCGGTCGGTAACACTTTGGGCCGTGACAACGTTAGAGATCGTTTGCGATTCCATCCACGGCTGTCTCCCGAACTTGCATTGCTCGTGTCGAAGACGTACACGGATGTCAAAGAAAGCGTGAAGTGGTACGGCGTGATCTGGCGCAAGAACCCCGATTTGCTGCTGTCAAATCGGAATGTCTTTTCTTACTACATGCGTGGTGACAATTTGCCACTATTGGCAAAACACCTGAGGCTTTATCACAAGCGACGCACGCCAAGCCGATATGAAAACAACGTCTCGTCAATGATCACAAACTTGTCGAGCTCTGACATCGACGAGGTTAGCGACATTTATCTGGCGATGATCGAATCGCCCAACCCTTATACGCGCTGGAATTACGCGTCGCGATTTGTGAATTTCTTGACATCGAAAAATCGTAAACAGCGAGTTTATACGTTCTTGCGGTCGCGTTTGTTGCCCGATGTCGACGGCAAAATCGAATGGCTGTCGCGGCCTTCGAAGTACATCTATGACGCGTACTGCCGGCAGTTGGCAACATATGTGAACCTTGCCGCTGAGCCGGCGTTTCGAAAGGACATCGAAAAGAGCATCGAAACCAGTGTCGCTCGTGATCCAAGTTGGAAGAGCATGGCTGCATTCGCGACGGCAATCCTGAAAAACAGTTCGGGTGATGACAAGGCGCTCGCCAACTATGCGGCCGAGCGAATGGATAAGGGCTCGTTAAACGCCGCAGAGGATGCGATCAATCAGCAGCTCTTTATGCTCTTGGAGCATCATCAGAATCCGTTGGCTGCGGCGGTCGGCCTGGATTTCTTGGACCGCTTCCCGAACGTTGTGGTGACGGGATCCAGCTACATTGCTGCGAATCCAATCGCCAATATGCAACGACGTGCGGCGTTGTTGGTACGCTTGGGAAAACGCGACGAGGCTCGCAAAGTTTATTTAGATGGAATTAAGAAGTTCGAAAACAAGCAGTCATCTTACAACGGGATGTATAACGCCGTTCCGAATGCAACTGATCAGATTGCGCTGGCGATGGCGGGGCTTGGCTTCGAAACAGATGCGCTCTTCCTGCATGCCAAGGCGAATGTGAGTCGTTTGAAGTTGGCGAATCCAAGTTTGGCTCGTAGCTCGACTTATCGTAATCCGCGGACGCGTATTCGTTCGGCACTGAAGAAACTGAACATGGCCTCATACGGCTCTTTGGCTGATCGTTTAACTGAGGCCGTAAAGAACCGGGAATCGCTTGACGAGTTCTTCTTCGGAATCGCGCCGAACTGGGCGGAGTCCGTCAACGTTTCGTCGAGTCGATTGGTCACGTTTAGTTCGTCTCCTCAAATGATGTCTCAGATTCAGCCGGTCTCTGGCGTGTTGTCGTCTTCGCTGCCGACAGCGAACCGATTTTTTGAAGCTCAATTTTTACCAACGCTGATCGGGCACTCACGCACGACTGGAAAAATTGGCGACTTGGTGGCAGCTATTGAGAAACGGCAAGCAGGCCCCGAAGAGCAGCGCATCCCCGAGGATCAGCTGCAGGCACTCAACATCCTCTTGGCGCTGAATACGTCGCTTTCATCTAAAGCCAATCAGTTGATGAGCGATTGGGCGGCAAAACTTTGGGAGCGTCCAACGTCAGCGACACCGGACTATTTGCCGATGATTGCCGAGGCTGCGATTAGGTCGAAGACTACGACAGCTGAGGGTGTGAAACTGATGTTGGTCGCTGCGCGTCGCGCCTTGGCGGACAACAACCCGATTCGACAACGGTGGGCATTGGGGAGCGTCGTCTTCGCCATGGCGCGCGAAGGTGAGGGCTCGAGCCTCCATAGACTTGCTCAGAAAGAGGTTAGCAAGCTACCTGCCAGCATTTGGATTGAATGCTCTGTCGGTCTATACAAACAAAAGAGTTATGCCGCGGCGATTACCTTTGCCGAGTTAGCGTTGGCGAAACAGCCTGAGTTGATGATGGCGTCCTCAACCGCGCCCGTCTATCAGGTCTACTTGCAAGCCGGCAAGTACGACCAGCTGGCGAGAATCCTGAATCGTCTTGCTGATGACGGGATCGACAAACGGGTGGGTAGTCTAAGCTCGAGCTTTATTCGCGGCGTCTTCTCAGCGGCGAAGTCCACGAAAGTGCCCGCGGATAAGGCGAAGGCCATCGTCAACGCATCGCTGCGCTGTTTGCCTGAAAGGTACCGCACGGGGCAGGTCGCTTCCTACTTGTCATTCCTTCAAAGTCGCGGCTTGAACAGTGATGCATACAAGGTTATGCGTGCCTGGGTTCTTCCTGGTCATGAGGAAATCGTTCCGAAGCCAATCGGTTACTCTAGTGCGCTACGTTTTCCGATGAACCAGCTTTATGTGCTGGCGGCCTCTTCTAGTGGCGTTAGCAATCTTGAGGCAGACGTGAAGAAGGCTCGGCAAGATCATCCGGAATGGAGCGGCCCAGCGGACCTCATGTCAGCAATCATTCAGTTACATCGCGGCGGCCACGAAGAACCGCTGGTGAAAGTTGCTGATCGTTTCTTTAGTGACGCTGCCTATGCATCAACGTTGCAGCCGTACGCGGCCGACTTTCGGAATCAATTGACAACATGCGAATCTCGAAAAGCGGCGGAATACGCAATCCGCTTGTGGAAAGACATCTCCACCCAATACTCATCATCATCAATGCTCACTTTCGACAATAGTTCGGAGGCGCAGGAAAACGTCACCAAGCTGTTGGTCAAATTGGGACGCCGCGACGAAGCTCGTGAAGTCGCGATGTCGGCAATCGAACTCTTCGCCAGACGCTACACCACGCGAACGACCTATGATTACCAAATGCGCGCGGCGAAGATTCGCGTCGACAAGCTTGTGGAATATCAGTTCGACTTAGATGCCGCATATCTTGCGGAATTGGCACTTCGACTCGAACCCGAAGGCGTCTCAACCAGTAGCACAGTGATGCGTTCGATTGTGCCGTCGATTCGTAAGAGTCAAGTCGAAGTCCTAAAACGTTTGATGTTCCTGAGGCTAAACGAGTCCTTGGCCGAGTTGTTCAAGGAACTGGAAGGTCCGGCCAACGTTCGTCGATTCTTCACAGTTCACGATCTGGAACAAAAGACGACGCCTAAACCGATTACGGTGGTGTTGCATAACTATCTTGGCCCGCCGGAAATTGAGCCGCAATTCTTGATCGCGCTGTTAAGTCATGCGAAGAACGTTAACCAGTTAGATCAACTAAAGGCCGCCGTCAATTCCGCGATGAAGAGATTGCCGAAGCAAGGTTTTCTGAAAGAACTCGCTCTGGCGATTGACTTGGTGAAAGACGCACCTTCTGGTGACCAGTTGAAGCAGTACGTCGATGGGTTGCCGAAAGATCGAATCATTGTCGAGTCCAATGCGGCTTGGCATATTGCGATGATCGGCAGTCGACACAAAGCTCAAAGGCCTGCGGTTTCGCGTTTGTTGCAGAGTGTTCACAAGGACGCATTGCTGCGAGGCAACAAAGATCGCGCCGTCATGGTACTTCAACAACTTGCCATCGTTGACCCGGATTCGGAAGCGATCAGCGAATCGATTGGCAACATCAATTTGACGCCAACGATGACGCCGCAAGAAATCATTAAGACGGTGGATTTGGCGATTCAATCCAATCGAAAGGCCACTGCGCTCGATACGCTCAATCAAATCTGGGAACGCCATCCAGACACCGTTTTTCTAAGCCTGTCGAAGTACGCCACAATTTATCAGGAACAAGGCCGATTGCCCGAATTGGCAAAGCACTTGCGAGGCATCTACAAGACATCAACGAAAACCCGTTTCAGCTATTCAATGGGAACGATGTTCAAACTGCTGAAACCGGACGAGAAATCGTTGGAGGAGATTCTTGACCTCTATCGAGCCGCGTATCAATTCGCCGAGCCTAGTCGGCGACAAAATGTGATCAAGGAATTCGTCAATTACGTATTTCGAGTTGGCGCTGTTGATAAGTCGATCGAAGTGCTGGCGCAGGCTTTAGCACCAAAAGACAACTATCCAGGGCACGTTGTCGGAATCCTCGATCGACTGCTGCTGGAAGCGAAGACCGACGCACAAAAGAAACTGGTCAAAGACGTCATTGTCGCGAATCAAAAAGCGACGCCCACTTGGGGGGCTTGCGGTGAATTGGCATTCGCTCGGGTTGCCCAAAAGTCGGGTGACGAGCAGCCGCTGGCCAAAATCGCAAAGCTCTATTTGACTGATGCGCGATACATCGAGGCGCTGGCGAACGAAGTGTTCTTCCTGGAGTCCTCATTGGTCGAGGCCAACGAAAAGGCGTCTCTAGAACAAGCCATCCGCTACTGGACCATAAAGAAGGTGACGCGTGGAACTTCGATTCGCTCGAACTCGCCATTGTGGTTGAACATCGGACAGCTTGCCCGTTTCCATGCCCGTAATGGAGATCGGGAAAAGGCTCGTGACATTATTGAAAAGGCTTTGGCAGAGCCAGCGACGATTGGTGAATCAACAAATGGTAAGGCCTATGGAGAGCTGCGAAGGAAGCAGGCATTGGGCATGGCTCTGGTTGGCATTGGCTATCGATTCCAAGGTTGGGCGCTCATGGAATCCAGTCTGGAGATGGACGTGTCAAGACTTTCAAGTCGCTTGAGTTTATTACGAGAAATTCGTCAAGTGATAGGAAACGCTCGTGGTGCAACGCCGCCAGAAAACGCGTCCTTGAATATGGAATCAAGTGTCTTGTTGGCCGAGTTGGAATCGGGACGAATCGCCAAAACGGCGAAACAGTACTTTGTATTGCTTGATCAAGTACCGCCTAACCGCCCAACAAATCAAAGCATCCGGGCCATGCCCAAAGCATTGCTGATTCAGTTGCTTGAGTACATGAAAGAATACAAGCAATTCGAAAAGCTAGAGGCAGCAATGGCGAAAGCTGCGAAGGCACACCCAGGCAATGAACATGTTCAACGGCTGTCGCTCATGGTTCAGTTGTTCGCGGGCGAGGATGCGGCAGTGCCCGGATTGAAGTCAGTGGCTGAAGCGGTCGACAAAGATCCGAATCTCGTCAAGAAATCGGATACACGATTGATAACGCAGCTTGCTTTAAGCAACGCGAAGTATTCCCAGTTTTCCCAGCCACTGGCAATGCATTTCGTCGTGCGACCCAACGATGCATCGATTATCGATGACGGTCAAACGACAATCATCAAGCAATTCTTCGAGCATCTGAAGTCGGTCAATCAGTCCGATCCGAATTCAGAAGATGCAAAGCGGATTGCCGACTTGGTCCTCAACGCGTTCGCAAAGACTATGGACGCCAAAGATTATGAGTTCCAGATGACGATGTCTCATCCAGAGATCGTTGGGGCCCCGGCGGCGAAGAAGATCGAACAGAAGTACCCCGATCGAGTGAAAGCCCTGAAGGAGTGGAGCTTGGCCAAGGCCAAAACGATGCATAGCAAATCCAGTGAGCGACCACGCGCATTGCAATTCTGGGGTTATCTACTGGCTCACGAACCAAAGAACGCATATTACGCGTACATGCGAGCGGTCCTTCACAAGTTTAACCAAGATTGGGAGCCCTGCATTCGTGATTTTACCGTTTCCATTGACAATGGCCGCGATGGGATCAATGGCTATTACCAGCGAGGAATCGCTAACCGAAACGCCAAGCACTGGAAGCCAGCGATGGCTGATTTGCGAAAGGCGTTGGAACTAGCGGAAGCGGAACAGAAGAATCCAGTGCTCATTTGGAAGGAAATGGCACTTGTCGAGATCGAGCAACTTCATCATGACGCGGCGGCGAAATACTTTGACGAAGCCATCAAGTTGGATCCCACCAACAGCCACCAGGTCCCCTATTGGCTAGCCCTCGTACTCTTAGACAAAGGTGATGTGAAAGGCTACCAACAGCAATGTGCGGCTTTGCAGTCTAAGTTGAGGCCTTCAGACACGAATGCCGCGTCCTTTGTTGCTCGAGCTTTTGTCGCGTCACCTGATTCGACGAAGGATTGGAAACCCGTCATTGATTTGGCCATGAAAGCCGTCCAAGTCAACTCGAACAATTTCTTCTATCAAAACAATCTTGGCTCGGCCTACTATCGAGCCGGAAAGTACGACGATGCGTTGCGCGCATTAAAGGTGTCCGAGCGACTTCGAAGCGACTCTCCTTGGAACTGGCTCTTCTTGGCGTTGACGAACAAAAAGCTAGGCAACGACGAAGCGGCTCAAAAGTCGTACAAGCAATACTTCGATTGGTGGACGTCGGTTAATGATGCCAAGAAGGTCGAGCCGCAAGCACCGTCGCTGTCGCTCGAGCATCAAAAGTGGCACTTCAAAATCCACCATCGCCAGTTCGCGAAAGAAGCAAAGGAATTGTTTAAGCAAGGTTTCTAAAGCAACGCGAAGCCGTCGGCGCCGGCGACGAAGCAGCGTTGGCTGCCAGCTTGGCGTTCAACGAGCGCGGATAGAATGGTGGCTAAAACTGGTCTTGATCGTTGGTCCAGTTTTTCTCGTAAATCTGTTCGGCCATCCATCCCAGGCCGGCTCCAACAATCAATCCACCGATAAAGCAAAAGATCGGCTGGATGCCGTATGGTTTTGCCGCGGCGAAAACCAAGATGATTCCAGAAAACATCCCGGTGTAGTACACCAAGTCTTTGACGGTATAACCTGGACCTTTCATCATTCTTCTCCGTCCAATGAGCCCTAAAGTGTGGTGTCAGCCAAGTTCGAAGCCAGAATCTGTCGAACAGTTTCTAAGAACAAGAACTTGATGACTCCGTCGAGCATCAACAAACACAGTCCGACCGCCCATCGTACACAGCGGCGCTTCCGTGTGCTAAGCCGAAAGTTCGATAATCTTTCGAACGAGTAACTCGCGACTTCGAACGTCACTAAAAGGTACCCGAATCCGCGACACATGGACCATGGATGCCAACCAACAAATAACGCCACCCAAGGCGACTTCGAGTGAGCAATAAGCTGACCAACATAAAAGTTCATCAGGTCAACTTCGTATAAGCCTTGCCAAAACGTCACAAATCCCATCGACGTGTAAGCAAAGAACGCCGCCGCCGAAAGCAACTGAAAATGTGCTGGCAGCCACCAGCTAAGCTTATACTCGGGACTTTCCCCGGTTGTGATCCAATGGTGACTTTGTTGCCAATACTCGGCGGCTGTCGGATTGCCTGAGGGAAGCATGCGACTGACACCATCAGGATCGACGCTGGCCAGCCATATCACCAAAAGATTGTGGCTTAAGAATGCGAGGCTCAAAACGCCGAGACCGAGCTTTAGGGAGTCACGGTAAATGCCAGCAACAAGGATTGGTGTCAGCAAGAGTGCAGTTGCCAGATGGCTGCCAGGAACGCCAACAAGGTAGCAGAAATATGTTGGTACCAACCCGATCAACAGCGACAAGACGACCCACCGATGCGGAGGCTCGACGTGCTTCGCCAAGCCATCCGCATAGTGTATCGATTGGTGAGCAATTCGTTCTGAGAACCGCAGTGGCCAAATCCACGCAGTTCTTGGCTGTTGATCTTCCATTCAGTTTGCTTGTCCACTCGATCCCTTCACACAGAGTGAAGCGATTCAGAATGAACGATTATCGTCGAGGAATGGGGATCAGAAACGCCCCAGTCGTAGAATAAAGAATCAGATTGCCAACACCAAAAATCAAAATGAAAATAACCCATCCACCGCAGCCGCCGCCTTCATCGTCGTCCATTTGTTCATCCTTTCAAAAGAGTTCTTCAAGATGTCGAATGACTGAAGTTGCCTTCTTGACGATTGCCGGTTCCTGCCGATTCTTGGCGCGTCTTAAGGCAAACCGACCTAGCTTCAGAGCCTCTTGAGCGACTTTGGGGTCGTTGATCAGGTTCATCAATTCCAATGCTTGGGTTCGTTGAATCTGATTGCCGACGACATGAGTGACTCGAAGCTGCCTCAGCATATAACCGGTATGCTGCGAAGACAAGCGTGCAGAAATAATTCGTTCAGTATCGACTTCCGGCTCGTTTATCAAGAGCCCGTACACTTCCTGGAGTTCCCGATCGGTAAACTCATCGACTCGAGCGATGTCGCCCTTTCCTTCGGTGATTCTTTCCACAATCTTTTGGACTTGTTCTGTCGCCGAAGGCAACTTCTGTCGAATCGTACCGTCAAAAAACAGTGATCGCAGGCCCACAGAAATCGCCGCCATCACAACAGCACCAACAAGCACAACGGCAATCAGTGTAAGTTGCCCACGTGCAGAGCGAAGGTACAGTTTGATGTGTAAAGGAATTTTCATGCATTCACACTGATGAATTTCCGCATTCGTTGATTGGCGAGTGGGCGAATTGCCCATGTTGCGGCAACGCAGGCCAGAGCTAGTCCGAGCCAAAACCAGATGGAACTGGCTGCAAAATAATGCAATCCCGCCAGCAGCATGACGACGGTCGAGAATCCTGCCATCGGTATGGCCAACGGTCCAATACTGCTGCCTCTTGAGTGCTCTAGCGACAAGGGCAATTCGGATAACACCAGCCACACGGTCGCGATCGCCATCGGCCAGGATACAAGCCAAGCGATCATTGAATGCAGCAAAGCGGAAACAGGGGCTCGCCATGCCGCCATCATGACAACGCAAAGCAAGATGCAAAGCGGCGTGACAACGAAGACTTGTATTGTTTTGCACACGCCATTGACGAACTCGGCCGCGTCGATCGGGGCGGACCGAAACACCCAGCTGGCTTCGCTGTGGCTGCTAAACGTCATGTTGTGAACGATCGGCGGCACAGCCAACGCGATCAAGTAAACGGCAAGGATTGGCAACGTCACCAATGCCGTGTCTCGCTCGATCATGGGATTGGCGAACTGACTCGTGCCCAATCCCAAGATGACCACGGCCACGACCATGTTCAAAGACAACAAACAACGCATGCGAAGCGTTCCGTCTCGAGCCAACATCGTCCTGCTCAGCCAAAAGCCTGTCCGCTCCGAATGCGACGAGCAAACCAGTGCCGTTAGTCCAATTGCCAACGTGCCGATCTGTGTCGTTGGCATCCGAGTCATCCGGCTCGTGGCAGTCATCGGTTGCATCGTGCGGTAGAGCATCGATATTCGCCACACCGTAAGCGCAATTCCACCCGCTGTGATTGCCAGTAAACCGCCGGCCGTGGCAAGTGTTGTTGTTTGCGGTTCGATAGCCGCCTGCTCAACAAAGCGAGCAAGCCATGTTGGCGGCAGGTACTTGATCCAATCGGGAGGATAGGCGGCCCACATTTCGACGGCATAGGACTTGTTGCGGAACATCAATTGGCCGCCGTAGCCAGCGACCAGGATTAATAGGATTTGTGTCCATGCCAGCAGCTCTTTCCACTTCTCGACGATTGTCGAGCGTCCCAGCATCGATAGCAGCAACAGCACAACGCAAACGATCAACAGACTGCCACAAAACGACGCGACCAAGTATGCCGGCGCATACCAAAAGCCGGCATCATAGAGTGCTGCGCCAACGATGGCAGGAAAGATGTTTAACGCCAAGAACATGATTGAGACGTAAAACAACAGATTGCAGAATCTTGCCGCCGAATATGTTCGCGGCGCCACGGGACGATGGCCAATGATGTCGAGGTCGCGCGGATCAACGACGATCTCGTTGAATTCCACCAGCACTGTCGTCGCGATGACTAACATCGAAATTGCTAGCCCGACGAAGGCATAAAAGAACACATCGACGCGAAGAAACAGCACCAAGCTGGTAATTGCCGATAGCGTGAGACATTGCCCAACAACCCAAAACAGCGGGCTGATCACATGCTTTGGCTGAGTTCCCGTTGCCTTCGTGTAATGTGGGCCTCTCAAATCCATCAAAATCAGCGCGGTCAGCAGTGCTCGAAAGCTCCGCGTTTGAATCCCGAATCGCTCAAGAATTACGGCCAGTGATTCCCACATGCTTATTTTGAATCCAATTGATCCAAGAAACTGCCAACCCATTCATCGGCATCACCTCGACGCGTGAGATCTTGAAAGACGGACTCCAGTGTTCCTTGACGACTGCCAGCCAGCAGATTTTGAGTCGAGTCGTCCGCGACAATCGCTCCATTGTCAATGACAAGCACTCGCGAGCAAAGCCGTTCAACAACGTCCAAAATGTGAGAGCAGTACAAAACAGTCTTGCCTCGTTCCGCCAAGCCTTCGATCAATCGACGCAGTGTCAGTGCCGAGTTAACGTCCAATCCATTCAACGGCTCATCGAACAGCACGACTTCCGGGTCATGTAGTAAAGCGCTGATCAGCAGAATCTTTTGCCGCATGCCTTTCGAAAACGTCTCCATCTGACGATCGGCCACTTCGTTCACCTGTAAGGCCTCGAGCAATTGCTTAATGCGATCGGCCGCTTCGGACTTTTCCAGCTCGTGCAATTCCGACACAAGCGACAAGTACTCGTTAGGCGTCAGACTGGTGTAAAGTGCAGCACTTTCAGGGACGTAGCCAATGCGGCGTTTTACTTCGAGGGGCTCGCGCACGATGTCAAAGCCACAAACTTCAACCTCACCATCCGATGGTGGCAAAATGCCCGTAATCATCTTCACGGTCGTCGATTTACCCGCACCGTTCGGACCCAGGTATCCGGTCACTTCGCCAGGACGAATGTGGAACGAGATGCCTGCCACCGCAGTTTGATCGCCATAATTCTTGACAAGATTGCGGGTTTCAATCACGTTTTGCAGCTCTTAACGCGTGTGGGTAAGTGGACGCATGGAAGCTATCAAATCGCCGAGCGTGCCGCAAGCTGCGAGTATGTGATCCGTATTGACTCGATTTGCCGGTCTCTTTTACGCTTCGCGACGCTGGAACCCGTTTTGATGCTGCGGGTCGCCGTGTTTGAACTTGGTCGCTCATAGGGAATGGATTCCGAGTGCTCACGACTTTTGATCGTTATTTGTTGCAGCGATTTTTGTACGTGTTCTTCGTGAGCTTCGTTGCGTCGTACGGATTGTATGTCGTCATCGATGGCTTTACGAATGTTGACGCGTTTCAAGTTGCGCATGAAGGCAAGAGTCCGTTTTTCATCCTGGCGAAAATGGCCGAGCACTACGCTTATCAAAGCGTGTCGTTTCTTGATCTCGTCGGCCCCATCTTGACCGTTATTTCCGTGATGGTTGCATTCTCGTTGATGATTCGGAACGGTGAGCTTAACCCAATCTTGTCGGCTGGCGTGCCAACATATCGTCTGCTGGTGCCGTTCCTGATCGCCGCCATTGGCGTGAATGCATTGCTCGCCGCGAACCGGGAAGTCGTCATGCCAACAATGGCCGACGTCTTACAAGCTCCGTTGGGCAAAGACGAGGCCAGTGCGATCATCGTCGATCCCATCTATGACTATCAAACCTACATTTGGATCAGTGGCAATTCGCTAATCGTCAGCAAACGAGAACTGATTGATGCTGTCTTTGTGTTGCCTCAGCCGGAGGTGAGTAATGAGTTGGTGTCACTCGAGGCCAAGAGTGCCATCTACATGCCCGAGTCGCCAAAGCAAAAGTCCGGCTGGCTACTAAAACAACCCACTCCATCATTTGACGAATTGAGGTTAACGGAACAAGGCCGCAAGCTGGTGCAGCCGCTGCCTGACGGTGACTTATTCGTTCAAACTCAAGTGGGCTTGGATCAGCTTCATCGAGGAAACACGAGTTACCGATTCTTGTCGACGGGGGAATTGACTCGGCGAATACGACACGAAGCTGCCGCTGTGATTTCAGTACGCAGTCAAACCATGCATGTTCACGAGCGACTGACGGGGCCGATCATGAACATCATCTCGGTGCTGCTGGCCGTCCCGTTTGTGGCTCGAAAGGAGAGCTACAGCTTGATCACCAATTTCGCTGTTTGTGCATTGGTGATGGGCACGATCTACGGCGTAACACAAGCGTGCTCTCAGCTTGGCCGTCTGAATCTGATGTCAACGGATCTCGCCGCCTGGCTCCCCGTAATCATTGCGGGCTCGGCATGCGCATGGGTGAGCGATTATCTGCAGACTTAGTGCGGTCCCAACGCCTTCGAATGCACCTCGCGTACGGCTGCGGGTTAAACGACTCGTGGACACGATCTTTTTGGTTGCCGCCGCCGATCCGCTTCATTGATGCACGCGTCGCATCCTGAGACAATGCCGAAAAGCCATGTGTCTTGGGAGGGGATGCTATGCAAACTGCTCGGGGTCTGTTCTTAGTACTTTTCGTGTTTTTGCCGTCAGTCGCACAGCCACTGAGGCTGTTGGCCCAAGACGATCGACAGCTAAGCCTAGCCGAGTTTCTCGAGGCTTCATGCAACTCGCCGACTGGTATTGTTTCGCTGCCATTTTCAAATGATGCGGACTTGGCCATCACGCTGGCGAAGAAGACGAAACTGCGAGTTTCCGTGACTGTCTCGGATCGACGGGTTGCTGGCCAAGCACAGCTGAAAGCGCTGGGGCAATCGCTTCTTGGCAAGCGGATATCGATTCGCAGCAACGACGACAACGCGGTCGCTTTCGCGGACAACTTTCTCGACATGTTAATCGTCGAGGATTTCGCAGTGCTGGGCTCAAGAAAAGTCGCGGCAACGGAAGTGCTTCGTGCCATTTGTCCTGATGGAGTCTTGGCAATCAAGCTTCCAGCGGATGGCGTTTCCACCGTTGCAGACTGGCTGGGAATCGATCAACAGCAAGTTCGCGTGAAATCACATCAGGGTGCGGCTTGGGGGTTCTACCGAAAGCCTGAACCAACTGGCTTGTCGCAATGGCCGTATTGGTA
This sequence comes from Planctomycetaceae bacterium, assembly GCA_002722955.1. Lineage (GTDB taxonomy): Bacteria > Planctomycetota > Planctomycetia > Planctomycetales > Planctomycetaceae. The sequence continues at coordinate 28,214 of PBMZ01000187.1, forward strand.
CGGCGACGCTGGTAACAACCCGTACGCGAACGATTCATTGATCAAAGATTCCCACATGGTTCAATGGTTGGGGCTTCCGTACTACACGACGAGCGAGATCATCAGTGTGGCGGCGAATGGCCGCGTGTTTAATGTGCTTGGTGGGAATGTGGCCTTTCCATTCTCGAAGATCTCGCCCAATGAAGTGCATGTTCGAAATATCTACAACGGAACAGTGTTGTGGACGGCGAAGCTGCCGGAGAACTTCTACGCACTGCGCTCAGCCTTCGCGGCGACGAAGGATACGTTCTACTTGTTGGACGGAAACCGTTGCTTGTTGTACGACGCAGCGACTGGTCGGTTGAAAGAATCCATCCAAATTGGAACCGAGAACGAAATGCTGCAATGGATGGCCTTGGATGGAGACATGCTCGTCGTCTTAGCTGGGCCGAAGGTCAAGTATTCTCCGCGAGGCAAAACTTATGAAGGGCCTGGTGAAGTTGATCAGAGTCGCAGCCCGTGGGTTTTCGGACATCGTCTTTACGGATACGACCTCAGTAAGAAGTACACGCTTTGGAAACACGACGAGGAAGTACCGATCGACGCGTTGGCCACAGGCCTAACCCGCGGCAAGGTTGTCTTCTATGCCCACGGAAGTCATCTTCGGGCGCTCGACACAAACAACGGAAATCCACTCTGGGCCAACCGCGATGAAAAGCTCTTCGGCGAGACCTACAAGGCAACAAACTTGTCGTTTGCTCAGACCCGTTCTGGCTTTTGCAATTTGTTGTGCAATGACGATTACGTTTTTCTTGATCCCGCCACGAAGAAGATGTTGTCCGCATTCGATGCTAAGACTGGCAAGTTGCTCTGGACGGAGCCACGCGGTAGAAGTCGATTTACATGCAAGATGCTGTTCGCGGACGACAAGTTGCTGACCAACAACGTTTCAGCGGGGGCAAGAGTTGTCGAGTTCGAGCCGCGATCGGGCAAGAAGCTGGGCATGAACGTTAGCGCCGCCGCTTGCACGAGAATTACTGGCTGCAACGGCGAAATCTTTACACGGAACTCATTCGATTCTAGAGCAACATGTGTTGAGGGCGTCATTCCTGCTTGCGGGATGCTCTATATGTCGGCCTACGCCTGTTACTGCAATTATCAGTTGCTGGGTTATCAGGCGCTCTCCTCAGGATCGCCGAAGTTATCTGAAGCGGCGGAACAGAGTGGTAAGCGGTTGCAGGTCTTCCGCGCCAATTTGGTGAAGGCAACTGGCAAGGCTGCTGGTGAAACGGACTGGACCAACTATCGAGCTGACGCGACGCATTCGGGCTCGACAACTGTCGCTGTTGGCGAAGACATCCAAAAGAGTTGGCGATCCGGTTCGGGGGCCTCGCAACTGACACCACCGATCGCCGTGGGCCAAGATGTTTACGTTGGTAGTCATGACGGAGTCCTAAAATGCATCAATTCCGTCACTGGTCAGATCAAGTGGAAGTCGTTCGCGGAGGGCTCCCTGATCGCAGCTCCAACCTACTGGAATGGCAGTGTTTACGTTGGCTCTGGCGACGGCCATGTGTATCGTTTTGACGCCAGTTCCGGCGAGTGCATTTGGCGATTCCAGGTTGCTCCGCGAGACAGATTGATTCGTGTCTATGGAAACTTAAGTTCCACTTGGCCCGTCCACAGTGGCGTTTTGATTCACAATGACACGTTGATCGTCGCGGCCGGGATCACTTATCGAAACGGAACGGCCGTTGTCGCACTTGATCCAACTACCGGGGAGTTGAAGTGGCAGAATCTCGATATCGGAGAGCGCTACAAAGTGTCGGCCCAAGGGACACTGATTGGTTTTGAAGATCAGGTCTTCTTGTCGGGTGGTTTGTCGGCTTCGGCTGTATCTTTGGATTTAGCCACTGGCAAGTTGACGCGACGCTACAGCGGCGGGGCACGCGGTTATGAAATCGGGATACTCGGCGGCAAGACGCTCGTGTTCGGTGGCCGACCAATCTTTACGCCGCCCAACCTGGATCAAGCCAGCGGCAAGTCAGACTCAGTTCGATTCATGGATTTGGCCGCCGGTTCAAAGCCAGTTGCTTTGGGCCGTCGGAATAGTCTGTTTCCCGTCTGGGACAACGACATCCTAGCGCATTCTCAGATGGCCTTCAGTGGTCTTTTAGCACGTAACCGCAGGTTGACCGGTGATTCGAGCAAAGATGTCAAGTGGGGGCCAATCAGCGGACACTTTGCCGCAATCACCTTGACGAGCGATGCGCTGATTGGACTCACGACGAAATCTGTGAAGAATGCACCTTATCAACTGGTCGCCTATTCAAAGCAAGACGGTAAGCAGATTTGGCGCCACGATTTGGAAGGCACACCAAAACTGGACGGCATGGCGATCAATGCGAATGGCCAAATCATAATCGCTTTTGCCGACCGATCTATTGAAGCTTGGGGAAAGTAATTAATGAATCGCTGTTGTAAACAACTCGGCGTGCTCCTGGTTCTGGCTTTTTATCTTGGGCAATCTCCGATTGCGTTCGGTCAAAAGGCGGATGGCCAGAAGCCGATTTCGCGCGTCCTGTTCGGATCGTGCATTAAAGAACAGAAACCCAAACCGATCCTGCTGGAAGTCGTCAAGCGTCAGCCGGAGCTGTTCGTGTTCCTTGGCGACAACATCTATGGCGACACAAGCGACATGAGTGTGCTGAGGGCCAAGTATGCGAAGCTGGGGGCTGACGCAGGCTTTCAGAAACTGATTCGCTCTTGCCCGATCCTGGCTACCTGGGACGATCACGACTTTGGGGTTAACGATGGCGGCGCTGATTATCCTCAGCGAGAGGCGTCGCAGCGCGAGTTTGTTGCCTTTTGGGATCTTCCCGCACGCGCACCACCACGCTTTCGACCGGGAGTTTACGACGTTGCGTACTTTGGGCCCAAGGGAAAACGCCTGCAGGTGATTTTGCTTGACACGCGTTATTTCCGCGGACCCTTGAAGAAGGGCGAACGTCGCACTGGAGGTCCTTACTATCCGAACCCCGACAAGAGCATCACGATGCTTGGCGAAGATCAGTGGAAGTGGCTTGAACAGCAGTTGAGAATGCCTGCGGGTGTGAGAATTATTGCGTCCAGTATTCAATGTGTCTCGGAATCAGCTGGCCAAGAAACATGGTCGAATCTGCCGCGTGAACGCGAGCGTTTCTTTAACTTGATTCGTTCCACCAAAGCCAATGGTGTCGTTGTCATCAGTGGAGATCGCCACTGGTCCGAGCTCTCCGTTGCTCGCGATTGGACGCCTTATCCTATCTACGATTTAACTTCCAGCAGCCTGAATCAACCGCATGGTCGCGGCACGCCGACGAAGAACCAGTATCGCGCTCTGCCCAAGACTTTCCATAAAGAGAATTACGGCGAAGTGTTGATCGATTGGACCGCGGACGACCCGACTCTCAGTTTACGAGTGCTCGATATTCGCAGCGAACTACAGTTTGAGAAGAAGTTGCAATTGAGCGACTTGCGGTGACGAATCAATCTAAGAATTGGCCTAAACCCGATGAGGTTTCCTGATGAAGAACGTCGTTCGCTTTTCTGCGTGTTTGGTGTTGGCTTGTCTGTTTCTCGTCGACTTTCCATTGTCGGCCGCCGACGAGGAAGAGCCGATTTGCCGGATCGCGGCCGTTTCGAACTTGTATCTGACTAGTTTGAGCAAAGAAGAGCTTGGACCGAGTCGCAGTTTCTTATTGTCGACTGCTCCGGCCGGCATCGAGCGGTCCGTTAACGTCGTCAATTCGCTCGAGCCAGACGCGTTGGTCGTGATCGGATCGCTGACTTGGGCCGGGAAAAAGGAAGGTTTCGAGAAAGCGAAGTCCTATCTCGATCGCGTGAAAGCACCCATCTATGTCGCACCGGGCGTCAACGACAGAAAGGGCGACGGTCCACAATCGGTGGCAAGTCTCTTCCAGAAAAACCTGGTAACGGACGGCTTCGTCAACGTGAAGGGAGTGCACTTACAGTTCTCGACACTGTTGGATACTTCGTCGAGCGCGTACCAAAAAGCCGTCGATTCGATGAGCAAGGGCTTGAAGCAAGCATCCGGTGCGAAAGCAGTGCTTTTGTTCGAGGGGCCCGAGATGCGAGCAATCACGGACCCCAAAGCAGCGTCGCCCTTGCAAAAGAAATATTGGCAATTGATTGACGACCACAGTGTTGCCGCGCGTTTGACAGCCGGTCACGGACACACTGTCCGGTACATGGATAGATTGCCGATCTGGTCGATTCCGTCGTCCGGCTGGAGTTACTCGCCCAAGTTTTCTGTGGCGTTGATCACTGTCTACAAGTCGCGGGTCGAGCTGACCTTGGTCTATGGTGACGACAACCCACTGCAATCGATCACTATTCCGAATCCCGTGGCCGCCGAACGCTTTCCGAAAGCCGCTGATGACCCAGTCGGCATTCCCACATTCAGTCAGGACTTGAAGACAAAGCCCGAGTTGACGTTCGTGCAAATTTCAGATTCGCAGTTTGACGACGATACGTTGCCCAGATACAGCGCTCGATACCGCTATGACGAAGTCATGAATAAGCTCGCCGTGCAACAAGTCAATCGTCTGAATCCACCCATGGTGTTCATGACCGGGGACTTGACGAATAAGAATACCGAAGCCGAATGGACAACGTTTCGGCAGATTTACGGTCAACTGAAGGCACCTCTTTACACGATGCCTGGGAACCATGATACATTGTACGACCGCAGCAAGCTGAACAAGGAAACGCTTGGTGATCTGTTGGAGCCGGGCAAGAAGAACTGGGCGCTGGCCGACCGCTTGGCGGGCAAGGCGGAAGCGGATCGGACGGCCTTGTATCAACACTTTGTGGGCAGAAAACCGTATTACTCGGTCGAGAAAAACGGTTCGGTTTTCCTTTGTTTGAACACGGGAGTTGCTTCCGTCGACGCCGAGCAAATGAAGTGGCTCAAAGCCGAGCTAGAACGAACGAAGAATGCGAAGCACGTCTTCGTTCTTGGTCACTATCCCGTGTTGCCAGCATTCGGCAACAGCATCCAAGGCCACGAAGCCCAGGAGATTCTACTGCTGCTGCGAAAATACAGGGTCGCCGCGTACCTTTCCGGACACCGCCATCGATACGACTACCGCATGAACGACGGTGTGATGCACGTGCTGTGTGATTGTTTGTGTTGGGGCGAGTATCGGTCGTTCCAAATCTATCACGTCCACGCCGACCGCATCGTCGCGTGTTGGAAGCCAATCTTCCGCGCCGACGGTAACCGCCCGCTGTACGAACGCGTCGAGTTCCCCGAGCCAAGATTCCGTGGGAAGTAACACGGGTGCTTTCGCGGCTAACCGATCGTTGCGCGAATTGTCTTTAGCCACAGATGAACTCAGATGACCACAGATTAAGAAAGGTGCAGATAAGTTGAACTCTTCCCCATCTGTGAATATCTGTGTTTCATCCGTGGCCAACATGCGAAGACGCGGGAAAGTCAATCCTTGGACTCCAGCTCGGCGATTTCGGCTTCAAGGAATTCGATGTCGGCGTTGCGACAGTGGTAGCCGATGATGTCGCCTGGCTTGAAGACGCCGATGTATTCTGGGAGTTCCCAGTCGGGCCAGTCGGGGGTGTGAGGCTCGTAGGGCTTTTCGGTTTGTTGGATGAGGCGTTTTGTTTCATCTAGTTCCTGGCGAGCCA
>PBMZ01000188.1 GCA_002722955.1 Planctomycetaceae bacterium
AAAAAAAAAAAAAAAAAAAAAACGGATCGGCAATTACTTGCCGATCCGTGTGGCTAATGACGTTCGAACTTGTTGAGAGCTGATTACTCTTTCTTCTTGTCAGCTTCCTTCTTAGCAGCTTCTTCTTTCTTCTTGGCTTCTTCAGCCTTCTTCTTTTCCGCTTCGGCTTTTTTCTTCTCTTCCTCAGCTTTCTTTTTCTTCTCTTCCTCAGCTTTCTTCTTTGCCTCTGCTTCGGCCTTCTTCTTTGCTTCTGCTTCCGCTTCAGCCTTTCGCTTGGCTGCTAGCTCGGCAAGGCGTTTTTGGACTTCGGGGTCGGGAACAACAACGAGGCCCTCGACAGCTGACTTGATCTTCTTGACGCCGTCTGGAGAGATCTTTGATTGCCAGATATAGAATTTCTTCAGCTTCTTGAGAGACGCCAAGTTGTCCAGGCAAGCGTCGGTCACAGCCGTGGCATAGAGATTCAAGTACTCCAGGCTTTCAAGGCTCTTCAAATGCGCGATTCCCGCGTCGGTCACTTTCGTCTTTTCGAGGTGCAACCGGGTCAATCCCTTTAAGCCGCTCAAGTTCGCAAGACCTGCATCGGTAATTTCCGTGCCTCGCAAGTTGAGTGAATGAATGTGCGAAAGCTGTTTGACGGGGGCAAGATGTTTGTCCTCGACCTTTCCATCAGCCAAGTGGAAGGCAACGTCGACTCGTTTGTCGTTTTGAGCAACTTCCAAAACCGAACCGCCAAGCCTGCGGATCTCTTCGATGGCCTTCTTCTCGGCGTCGGTCGCCTTGTAGTCGGCGTACGGAGCCTCTTTCTCGTCCTCGGCGAACGAATTGGCAGTCAAAACGGTCAGAAGGGCAAGGCCCGCGACAAGCGTCGTATTTCTCATTTTGTCATTCCTCCAAACTTTACATTGAAGATCGAAGCGAGCGAATGCTGAGAAAACCGCGTGTATCAGGCCAAATGACGGTTTGGGAGGAACTGATACAAGTGTTGGTTTTTGCAGCTCAGGTCCGCTCGGAGTATTCCACAAATCAGCGCTGATTATAACAACTCAAACGACACAGCGGAAATGACTTGGGGCTTCAGTCTGGATTTCCGAAAACAGCGAAAATGTGTTAAGCCGCAGCGAGCACCATCCGATACCACAGGGGTAAACCCCTCCTGATCTTGACTAAACACAATTTCAGGTGCGAATGCGTGGTTTGAATTAGCTCCTCCCCCGGATGGGAACGGTCCGAGGATAATCGTAAACAACTCGAAGCTGGTTACCTCAAGCGGTTTGTCGCGAAACGTCCAATCACGGTCTCCTGGGCGTTACAGCATCGAGTTTTGCAGCACCCCCACAGGTAGCGGCGATGATTGTCTCCAGGCAGAAACGGCTCTAGGGGAGGAGCTTTTTGCATATGTGGGAAGGCTGCAGAAATCTTTCTGCAGCCTCTCTCTCACCGCCTTATCACCACTTCTGAGCCAATTGTCAGCAGGTGATAAACTTGAACCACCTCGTCGTTGTGCATGCGAATGCAACCTCGCGACATGGCTTTTCCAATCGACTCTGGGTCGATTGTCCCGTGAATGCCAAAGCTGTCCCCGATGTCGAGCCAATATTCTCCTAGCGGATTGCTGGGATCATCGGGAGCAACACGGCGGCCATCGGGATCCGTGTATTCGGGATTCTCAACTTTATTGATGACTTTGAATTTGCCAATTGGGCTACCACTGCTCTTTTTGCCAACGCCAACAGTGTACTTTCTTACAAAGTATCCATGGGCATGAATTGTCATTTCGAAGTCGCTTAGGTCGACGTAAGCCGAAAACGGCCCCTTGATAACCTTCAGCTTTTGACCAGGACGAATCGACCGAGGTTTGATTTCATCCAAGCTAGCCAAATACTGCCAAGAAATTCGGTACGGCGCTGCGATCTTCTGAAGGTTGTCGCCGAATTCTATCTCGACGGCGGGCATATAATGAGGCCGCGACGAGAAGTAAATCCTTCCCGCTGTTTGATTGATGCGATCTTCAAACAGGGGCCGCAGCTCTTGATGATTCCAATACAACTGAGAGAGTTCGCGGTGCGCCTTGATGTCTTCCCCAGCCGCAATCAGACGATCAATTTCGGTAAGCTTCGTTTGAAATGACGACGCATCACTTAAGTCGACGGTCGCAGGCTTTTCACGCGACGCTACTTTCTCTGGCTGCGTTGGCACTTTCTTTTCGTTGCCGGTCTGAACAATTCGTCGCGGAGGACTATTGATTGCCCCTGCCGCTGACTCGGCTTCAATCGTGTAATCCGCCGTCGCTACGTTGCCATTGTCAATTCCTGACGAGGTCCGGTCGGCTGGATAGAACTCAAACGGCGGTTTCGAACGAGCGTCAGGTTCTGATTGCTGACGCAAGAAGGATGTATCTTCTTCAGATGTCGCCAAGGGTTGAGCCAACGGGTCTTGCCTTATGCCAGCGGGAAGCTCAGTTTCAGGAGTAAACAAATCGCTCCCCCCCGATGGCATAAAATGAAGCTGTTCAGATGGGTCCGCCACACCCTTTTCGTTTGACTCGGCCCCTGTCCCTTCGGCTAGCTGCCCAGTCTCGGCATCCGAAATAGCGATCGGAAGCCAATCGAACTTCCATGCAAGTCCAACGGCAATTAGACCGATCGCGACAAACAAAAACCAGAACGAGACTTGCAGTCGGCGATGTGTTTGTGATGGCATCTGCGAGTACTCCATTACTGCGGATGACTGACGGCTTGGTAGGCGCGGTTGTGAGAAGTCCGGCTTTTTGGAAAAGCCACGCTTCTGTAGCGAACGCGAACTATATCAGATGGGCGAGAACGACTCTATACGGGTCTTTTCCGCAGAATGGGCAGACGCAACGACGTCTCGAGAATCCAACCGCCTAGAATTGATGGCCTTGTTGAGGCCCATCGTCGGTGATCGTCAGGACTTCGAGACGATCGTCCGTCATCAGCACGGTGTGCTCGAATTGAGCGGAAAGCTTGCCATCGGCGGTGCGAACAGTCCAGCCGTCAGCTTGGTCGATTTTCGTTCGCCAAGTGCCTTGATTCAACATCGGCTCGATGGTGAAACACGTTCCGGATTTGATGTGGACGCGCCCAGCAGCGCACGGATAGTGAGGAACGCCGGGCTCCTGATGGAATGCTCGGCCGATTCCGTGACCTTGGTATTCTTGCACGACCGACAGACCGTGCTTCTTGGCATGTCGAGCGATGGCTCGCCCGATGTCGTTGACTCGCCCGTTGGGACGAATTGCGTTGATTCCGATCCAAAGGGCATCGAAGGTGGCTTGAACTAACTCGCGAGCCTCTACCGAGACGGGCTCGATCAAAAACGTCTCCGATTGATCGCCGAACCAATTCTCGACCTTCGTCGTCAAGTCGACGTTGACGATGTCGCCGGCTTTCAAACGGCGATTGTTTGGGATTCCATGACAAACGATTTCGTTCACGCTGGTACAAACCGTTTTGGGATACCCACAGTAGTTCAAACAAGCCGGCGTGTGCCCGTGATCGACAGTGTACTGGTAGGCTAATCGATCAATCTCGTCCGTAGTCACGCCTTCTTTGACGTGCGGCCTAAGGAAATCCATCAATTGTGCGTTGAAGCGAGAGGCTTGGCGCAAGCCCTCACGTTCTTCCTCGGTTTTGTAGAGAGGAATCTTTCCTTTGAGCGGACGTTCAACGGGTCGTAACAGGCCTTGACGAGACATGGGCGGGAAGAACCGGGCAAGTGTTTTCAGGATGCGGCTGATGATCGAAGCTCACTTGAGCAATGAATATGGCGTTAGCTACTTCAGGATCTCGCCACGATTGGGAAGGGCGAATACCAACACCGATATTGCGGCGGACGTGAGGGTAAGGTGGGCTTAACGCACCTATTGTGGACTGGGTGGTCCTTCATTTTCAACTCTTGAGGCAAGATCCTCACGAATTCGACAGCCAACCAGCGGATCTTGCATCGCTGCAGTCGCGATGTGAACCGACTCAGCCCCCGCCAACAAGTAGTCCCAAACGTGCTCGGCCGTCGAAGCGCCACCAACACCAATCAATCGCACATCGTCTCCGCGTTGCTCGATGAGTTTGCGGAATGTTTTCGTTTGAGCCGTGGATGCAGTGCGAGTTGCCTCGCCACAAATCCCTCGTGACTGGCCTTCGAAGAGAAGCTCGCCATCTGTGCCTCGAACCGTCGCCGCAACGCTGTTCGTCATGGCAAGTGCATCGACGTAAGGTGCCAATGCATCCAATAACCGACCGGCCGATTCCGAGTCGTAGACGTGTCCGATCTTCGCGATGTAGGGAGTTTGGCCGATTCGATCTCTTACACGTTGAGCAACCACGCCCGCGGATTCCGGTTGCTGATACAACTGCCCGTCGCAGGTGGAAACATTGGGGCAGGAGAAGTTCGTCTCGACGGTGTCTGCACCGCTATCGATTGCCCATCGCGCGCATTGAGCATAGTCGTCGGCCAAGTCTTCTAACGACCAATCCGGCTGAACGCTGGCGACAACGGATACATTCAATAGCTTGCCGGTCGGCAACTGGTCGCGAGTCCACTCAACGTCCACACGCCACTCGTCGGGGACTTTCGAGGGCATTCCGAACGAGACTGCCCAGCTCTGTTCGATGTCGCTCGTTGCTGGAAGCTCGGATTCGCTGCCGTTCAGTTGTCGTGTCACGACGGGTTGCAAGTTGGGTAACTCATAACAAGCCCGCTCGACACTGCGGACCGTCTTATAGGTCAACACGTCGAATCCAAGTCCAGCGTAGTAGAGAATCCACCGCCCATTCAACAACGGTCCGGCTGGCATTCCCAACGGTGAATCAACGGGCAAGCCGCAAAACTTCCAGCTTCCTGGAATCGCAGCGACGGGGCGATCTTGCAGTTCGGGAGCATGGTCGTAGTTCCAGAGGTAACTCTGATGGATATCGTAGCGTGGCAAAAGCTCCATGACTGCACCTCTCGATTTGCCGGTTGTGGACACGACCGTTTAGATGCCCGGCTTCTTTGAAAAGCCGGGCATCTGTTTGGCTACTTCGTGCGCCAGCTCAGGCCCGATTGTGTCGTTTCAAACGATAATTGGAATTCTAGCGAAGAAGCCTAGATCGGAACACAACAGAGCGCGTTCTGCTTGGCGGCAGGATTTTGACTCCGGGCGGTATTTGACCTACGTTCGAGAGTCGAGTGTCAAAGCGCCAGAAAGAAATCAGGAGCATCAAATGTCAGAGCCAGCATCAGAAAACGAAGCACCTCGAGGAAAGCCGATGCGCAACTTTCTGTTTGGATTGATCTTCGGCTGGATCTCGTTAACGGCCGTCTATCAGTTCCATCTGGTGCGGAATGAGGATGGCTTCATGGTTGTCCCCAAACAGACGGCCTCGGTCGCCTCGACATACGCGGACACGCGCGAATGGACGGCTTTGGACTGGTCCAATCATCCTCAGTTGAAGCAATCGATGATCGCTCACGGACACAGCGACCTAGTACCGAGTCTCCCGGATTTGCCCAACTTGGACCTTCCCCAAGAGTGGTGGAAATGGTGGGAGTCAAAATGACCAAGCACCAAATCCCAATGACCAAGAAGACTCCTCTTCTTTTGGTCATTGGGATTTGGTCATTTTGTAAATGGAGACGATCGGGCTCGAACCGACAACCTCCGCCGTGCAAGGGCGGCGCTCTCCCAATTGAGCTACGTCCCCAGAAAGTCGACTCAACAAAAAATCCGAAACACGAATGACCGAATCTGAAGAGTTCGGGGCTTCGAGTTTCGGATTTCCAAAGTGGGCGTACGTGGACTCGAACCACGGACCTCAGCTTTATCAGAGCTGCGCTCTAACCATCTGAGCTATACGCCCTGCTTACGTGAAGCGAGCGGCTATTGTTGCGACTGAAGTGCTCGGTGTCCAGTCACAAAATCGCCAAGAATGATTACGGAACCAACTTCCGTCAGTCGCTGCTCGTCATAAATGGAATTACGGCAACACTAGGCCTTCACGAGTCGCGAAACGGCTGAGCTCGACGCGATCTCGAATGCCCAGCTTGTGCATTAACCGATATTTATGGCTGTCGATCGACTTCTCTGTAACGCCAAGCAAGCTGGCGACTTCCTTCACCGTGCGGCCTTTGGCCAAGAGTCGCAACACAGACAGCTGACGTTCACTCAGACAACTTAGGTTTCCCTCTTTCTTGAGCTTGTATTGGCCAGTGCCACGGTCGTATTCGATGCGATCGTCGATTGCTTTGCTGAAGTACACACCGCCCGAGTGAACTCGTCGGATTCCCCAGATCAACGAATTGAATCCGTTCGGATCGTTCTTCGTGATGTAGCCGCGAGTGTTTAGCTTCAGAGCTTGCTCGATCAAAATGTCCGAGTAGAACGCGCTGAAAAACAGCGAGCGAAGTCCGGCCACGCGTTCTCGAGCGGCCGGAAGGATGTCCATTGGGCTCTTGCTGAAAAGCTCGCTCTCCATGATCGTGAACTGCGGCCGATGCTCCAAAATGGTGGTCAGAGCATCGTCTGCGGTCGTTGCCATTCCAACGACACGCATGTCAGTCTCGTGTTCCAAGCGAAACGCGACCGACTCCATGATCGCCAACTGACTGTCTACAAGTACAATCCGAATCGGTTCACTCATAATCATTGCTGACCTCACACTAGCGTTATTGAGTGGAAAGACTCACAAACTCAACTGACCTATAGTACCTTTTCGGCAAGAAGGCTAATAACTACGCGTTCATATCGGTATTTACACCTATTTTTTGAGTTTAATTCCTCCATTTATCGAGCGTGGCGCGGTTATATACCTTGGGTGAATGGGAGCAGTAGCGCAACTTTTGTGAGGCAAGCGGATATACAATGCCGAACAAGGAATTTGCAAGGAGGAAGTAAGAGACGCGCGTTTTCTTACTTCTTCCTTGCAAATTCCTTGTTCGACATTGGATATTCCAGCGCGCAGTGCGAGCTAAGACTTCTGTGTATGCCTAGCCGAGCAAGCGATCTCTAGGCGAAGGGCATCGGATCAGGATGCAAGATGAACGGGAAGACGCGAATCGGCTTCCCTGACGGCAACTGCTGCTTGTAAGTCAGCTGAGCCGCTCGGTCTGCAGCAAATTGAAGTGCCGTCAAAAGCAATCCACAGTAGCGGTCCGATCCCGCTTCTGCCGCGACGTCAGCGAAGACCTCGCCAGCACTGGCTGCATGACGACGCACGCCGTGAATGCTGTTTTCACGCACTTTCACGCCGGCAGCTGAAAGCTTAATCAAGCCCTTCAAGAAGCGGCCGATCGTGCTATCTTGACCGGAAACACGCCAGAGGCGTTCCCATTCGTCGTGAGCTTCCCAGTAGTAGCCATTATTGAAATAGTCGATCGCCAGCAAATAGCTGCGGTTGTCAGCCCATTGCTCGGGAATCATGGGCTTTGCCGTGCGGTTTTTTCGACCGTGGCTATGTCCTTCGGGGTGACGAATCGGGTGTGGAGTGTCCGTACCCGGGATGAACGTGTAAGCGGGCAAGTCCACTGGCAGTAAACGAGGAATCTCCGTGAGTACTTGGCTCATTCCTTCTAGTCTCCGTCGTAGATGATAGCTGTGAAATCATGAAATCCGGGCCAACAAATCACACTTTGAGTGTGGTAGCCAACGGATTGAGATGATGGGTGTTTTGTTGGGGAGAGTTGCTCACAGCCGCACCGCTGTGAACTCCCGCAAAATGAGGTAGGATCGCCCTCGTTTTTAGACCAATCATCCTTAGATGAGGCCATTTGCGGACGCGTTTAGATGCGTCGGGAGTTGGTAAAAAACTGCCTCGTGGCGATCCATTTAGACTAACCGAATCCCTTTCGAACCGTGAGCGCAGAATTTGAAAAAACACCCATTTTGTCCAAAATCATCGTTTTCAAGCGTTCAAACACTCAGACCAAGTCCCAATGGCGGGATTTTTGTCGGTTGCGCGTTCTGCGGCAATTTTTTCCATGTTCGTCTAGGCACGCAATTCAGCAGTCGCTATAAACCGCACCTCCTTCCTGGCGGTCTGGGTTTTGATCCCTTCAACTTCCCACCTCTCCCTCCTGGCCGCCTCTCCAAATCGAGCCAGTCGGCTCGTTCGTACTTCTACTTATCTCCAATCACCACATCCGTTCGCAAACCATCGGCAAGATCACGATTTGCACACGTTGGGTTGCGGCAGAATCTCACTCTCCGAACTAACGGATTGAGCGCGATGCACTCCGTCCGCATTTCGAGAAGGAGTCTTTCATGACTAAGTCGGCACAATTCCTTGCCGGAGTCGGTTTCGTTGCGATCTGCGTTTCTCAAGTGGGCTGTAACTTGGTGCCACAAAGTACTTTGCGACAGAGCCAGTTGCGTGGGCGGCAACTCTACAACCAAAACAAATCACTCGCTGTCCAAAGGGCTGAGTCCGAGCGGCTCGCCAGCCAAATGGCGGGAGATGTTTCGAAGCTGCAATCTGATCTCGATGTCGCCAATCAACGACTCCAAAACCTGCAAGGCGAACGCAGTGAGCTCAAGGATCGATTGGTCAAGATGATCAATCAACGCAATGAAGAAAGTCCGCTGTCCGCGGACGCGACACGTCGTTTTCAGCAAATCATGGAACAGTTTCCCGAGTTCCAATTTGACCCCCAGACGGGCGTCAGCAAATTTCACTCGGACTTCCTGTTTGCATCGGGCAGTGACAAAATCAACACAAAAGCACTGCCAGTCCTGAGAGAATTCGCTCAGATCATGAACGCTGGGGAAGCTCGCCAACTGAAAATCCTGGTTGTCGGACACACTGACGATAAGCCGATCGCCAAAAACGCCACCAGGACGCGGCATCCCACCAACTGGCACCTATCCACAAATCGTGCCAATGCAGTGGTGTTGGAACTGACCAAATCTGGTGTTACCAGCAACCGTCTAGGCGCGGCTGGTTACAGTATGTTCCAACCGATTGTTGCGAACAAAGATTCCAACTCGCGAGCCCAGAATCGACGGGTCGAGATCTTCGTACTCGCCCCCGATGCCGTGGTGGCTTCAAGCCCAGGTGGTCGTCGCGAATAGCGTTTGAGCTCAACAAAAAAGGCCGCTCCCTGCGGAGCGGCCTTTTTATTTGTAGCACGATTTCAGTTGAGACTACTCACCTTTGGTGGGCAGTTCGCCAGCTTTCAAGAGGTCGCCGTAAGTCTTGTCTTTGGTGGCGCTCTTTTCGCCTTCCGCCTTCTTCAAAGCGGCTGCGATCTTTTTCGTGTCTTTTTCGCCCTTCTCGGGAATGGTACCGAAAGCCTTTTCGAGGGCTTTGCCATAGCCATTGCGCATCGACTTCTTTTTGCCGTGGCAGAGGTTGCAAGACATCTTGCCATTCTTGCCATGATTCTTGACGGTGTCTTTGTAAGCACCTTCAAAAGCCTTCTTGTACTGGGCGCGAGCGTGTGCTTCTTGTGCACTGCTCACCATGATTGCTCCTACGACCATCAGGCCAAGGACGGCGGTGACCACCTTACGCATTACGAAACCTCCAAATTTAGGATCAACAAAGATAGATGAACGCGCGAACTACTCACACACAGTAGCTCCAACAACGCGATTTTTCCGGGGTTCAACTCAGAGGGCTGAGTTTGAAGATGCTCAACATTGGCAACGAAAACGCCAACATTGTGCTGTGGCGGGATTCATCGGCAGGAACTCGGCAATCCTCTGATGCCGAATTGCGACGTAATCGGAAGACCTCCATTAAACAAGGCAGTTTTTGCACTGTCAACCGATGATGCCCAATCCCTCGCCCACACATCGACCTTTCCTGATGTGTCATAAGCAGTTCAACCGTTAAGGTGGACGCCCCTTACCAGATTTCTCAGCACGTCAAAGCCGATGCAATGCGGGAATCAGGTACGCGGATCCCGCAGCTACCTTGAAGCCAGCGTCTCGAATTGAAGCGAGGCAGCCGTTCGAACCGAATCAAGTCAAGAAGCTCACTCGTAGGCAGGATTCGACAACTGAATTATTTGGTGACTGGGTACATCAAGGGTTTACCTCATGGATTTGCTGCAAAACGCTACTGACAATCAAATCGCCGTCATCGGATGTTTAGTTGCTCTTGGAGGTTCGTTCGGCCTGCTATCGCTCAGCTTCTTTTTTGGCCCGCGATCCAGCCGCCAAGAAGAGATTCCCATTGCAGGCAAGATTACCACGGCAACGGAAACAACCGCCGAACAAGCCGAA
This sequence comes from Planctomycetaceae bacterium, assembly GCA_002722955.1. Taxonomy (GTDB): domain Bacteria; phylum Planctomycetota; class Planctomycetia; order Planctomycetales; family Planctomycetaceae. Next base: position 10,226 of record PBMZ01000188.1, read on the forward strand.
CGTAAAGCTGCGTAGCTCAGAAATTCCATCTAGGCTCCTCTCGCTCTCGATGTTAGGATAGTGAAGCCGATTTGTTCGATCGCGGAATCCCATTCGCGCTCGAACGGCCCGAAACTAACCCTCGACACAGTTGCTCTGCGACTACGCCTATGCGTAGGCTCGTCTAACTTGAGCCATTCATACAGCGAGAAGGTCAAACCAATTCCGCCAAGGGAGCCTACAATGCGTCGTGCTATGCAAGCCATCACCGCAATCGCAATTTTTTCTGCTGGATACTTTTTCGGAACACAAGACATCGCCGCACCGAAACGATTGACGGCTCAAGACGGTGCCGATGCACTTTCCAAAGACGCAACCGATCGTATTCGCGAAGCCATGACCGCTTTAAGTACGGCTCGCGAAGTGCTTGAAGCCGAAGGCCGTTACACGGCAGTCACGAAAGGCGTCAACTGCTTCGCAATTTCTGTCGGTGGTGTCGACGCACGAGCGGACTTAGAGAAAAACCGCGGAGTCGATCCAGAGACGTTTGCAGCACTTTATGCTGGCATGGCCGCTGACGACGTTGCCGATCAACTCGACAAGGACGAGCAAGGTCGCCTGACTTACAATGGTCGAGTCGTCCGTCTCTACCCGATCTCTCGATTGAACGCTCTCTACAAAGAGCGGCTGAAGTTCGACGGCACCGCCGAAGATACCGGCTTCTAGATCACGCCGAGCTGCGTTTAATGATCTAAGCGAATATCCACGCTGGCACTATGGGCGGTCAGACCTTCTTTTGCGGCCATCGCTCTGACATCGTCCGCGCCTTGCTGCAAAGCCTCGGCATTGTACGAGATCACTGAAGACCGTTTTAGGAAATCATTCGAACATAGGCCATTGGCAAAGCGAGCCGTTCCACCAGTTGGAAGAACATGGGACGGACCCGCTACGTAGTCTCCGACGGCTACGGGCGTGTAGTGCCCCATGAAGATGGCACCGGCATTTCGAACACGCGCAAGCATGGCTTCCGGATCAGCGGTAGAAATGTGAAGGTGCTCTGGGGCAAGTAAATCAGTCAACGCGGCCGCTTCCTCTTCGTCTCGCGCGACGATCAACGCACCGTAGTCTTCGAGACTCTGTCGAGCCAAATCGCCACGTGGCAACTGAGCGAGCTGGGATTCTAAATGTTCTTGGACTTGATCAATCAACTCAGGATGCCAAGTGATCAAGACCCCCGAACCTGGGCTGTGCTCGGCCTGAGAAATCAAATCGCTGGCAACGAAGTCAGCGCGTGCCGATGAATCGGCCAGTACGACGACTTCGCTCGGCCCGGCAATACTGTCGATGTCGACCTCGCCGAACACGTACTGTTTCGCCAGCGCCACAAATAAGTTTCCTGGCCCAACGATTTTGTCGACGCGAGCAATCCCCTCGACCCCATAAGCCAAAGACGCAACGGCTTGCGCGCCGCCGACTCGATAGACTTCCTTAACGCCAATCTCATGACATGTTGCCAGCAAGTCCGTGTTGTAACCGCCGAAGTCCGTGGGCGGGACGACAATCGCAATCTCTTCGACACCGGCCGTCTTCGCGGGGACCGCTGTCATTAACAAAGTCGAGGGATAAGCGGCCGCCCCACCGGGGATACAAACACCGACCCGCTGCAAAGGCAAGTACCGTTGCCTCAATTCAATCTTCGCATCGCCAGATTCGCGAACCACACTGGCGTCTTGACTTAACACAGCTTGTTGAAACTCAGCCACGTTATCCCGAATCCGGGCGATGGTGGCCAAGAAATTGGGATCGGCAGCCTGATGAGCAGCCTCCAATTCGGGCTCGGTCACTCGAATCGCTTCGACAGTCATGTCTGCTCGATCAAGCTTCTGCGAGTAATCCAACAGCGCCGGCAACCCTTGTTCTCGAACGTCCGTGCAAATTCGCTCCACGACCTGCTGTGGAGACAGCGGTTCTCCAAAGAGCTCGATCGTCCGCTGTCGTCCAGCTTCAGAAACAATATCGCCTCGAGGACTGAGCTTCTCGCGCAGCTCATCGACGAGCTTTGTGGCATCATCTTCAGCGCAGTTAATACGCGTCATCTTCAGTGGTTCAGACATTGTTCACCAAGAAAGCCCCGAAGGAATGCTCCATCGGGGCTTCGAGATTGTAGGGTAATCAGTCGATGACTTAGCCAGCGTTACGACTAGTCACGTTGGTCCAACGGCACGAAGTCGTTTTCGGTCGGACCTGTGTAGATTTGCCGCGGTCGATTGATGCGGGCACCCGGATCTTCTCGGAGCTCTTTCCAGTGAGCAATCCAGCCAGGCAAACGGCCGAGGGCGAACATGACTGTAAACATGTTCGTCGGGATGCCCATGGCGCGGTAAAGGATACCGCTGTAGAAATCGACATTCGGATACAAGTTGCGTTGCACGAAGTACTCGTCATTCAAGGCGACTTCTTCCAACTGCTTGGCAATCTCGAGCAACGGGTCGTTGATGCCCAACTTGGTCAAGACCTCGTCCGCTTGCTTCCGCAAGATTGTCGCCCGCGGATCGAAGTTCTTGTAGACGCGGTGTCCAAAGCCCATCATGCGGAAGTCGTCATTCTTATCCTTGGCCTTGGCGACGTACTTCTTGTAGTCGGCGCCATCGTCGCGAATTTGTTCAAGCATCTCGAGGACTGCTTGGTTCGCTCCACCGTGTAGTGGGCCCCACAAGGCACAAATGCCGGCCGAGATCGACGCGTACAAGTTTGCTTGGCTACTTCCGACAATCCGGACTGTCGAGGTACTGCAGTTTTGCTCGTGGTCTGCGTGAAGGATCAGCAGAACGTTCAAGGCTTGCCGCAAGACCTCGGGCACGGCGTACTCTTCCGTCGGCACGGCGAACATCATGTGCAGGAAGTTTTCGCTGTAGGAAAGATCGTTTCGCGGGTAAATGAACGGCTGACCAATCGATTTTTTGTAAGCGTAGGCCGCGATGGTCTTGGCCTTAGCCATCAATCGAATGATGTTGGGATCTTCGCCGCCATCGACTTCCTCGGGGTAGTAAGTTTGCAGCGAGGCCACCATGGACGAAAGGATTGCCATCGGGTGAGCGGTGTGCGAGAAGCCCTCGAAGAACTTCTTCATGTCTTCGTGAATCATGCTGTGATAGGTCAGCTTTTCACGAAAGTCCGATAGCTCGGCCGCATTCGGCAGCTTGCCATAGATCAGCAAATAAGAAACTTCCGGAAAAGTGGCGTGCTCGGCCAATTGTTCGATCGGAATACCACGGTATCGCAGAATCCCCTTTTCACCGTTGATGAAGCAGATGTTGCTCTTGCAGGAACCGGTGTTTCCATAGCCCGAATCCAAAGTGACTGCACCGGTCTGGCCACGCAGCCGTGTGATGTCGACTCCGGTTTCGCCTTCGGACCCGACGACGACAGGGAGTTCGTACTCTTCGCCGTTCAGTGTAAGTTTTGCGCTGCTCATTGAATGCTCCTCTTCGCTGATTGTTTGCAATACCGTTTGCTGCTGCTAGCACACTGACTCACTACAGTGTCAGTGTGACCGTTGCCCAGTGGCTCCTGAGCGGTATTTTCAAGTTTTGATTGGTATTTCCGTATTCTGATAATCCGCGGCCCGATTCGCAACTGGTTTCAAGGTGTCCAGATGGTTTTCTTCTGCACTGATTCCTCGGACGTGGACACGCGTCTGGCCTTGATTCGAAGGTAAGGTGCCACATAGAGCCCTCGATGACGATAATGTCCCGGCTTCGCCTTCGGGTCTCCGCGGTAAGGTTCTCGCAGATCTTCGATGACAAAACCGCAGCGACACAGATCGCCGACGAGCTGCTCCCAGCGATGCAAATACTCGACAGCACCAGCCTCACGGTAGGAATCGTCGTAAGTTTTCGGAAGTGCACCTTCATGATAGTAGCCAACACCGATCACGTAGCGATCCCGGTCATCTCGCTCGGCAATCTGTAAGCTCGTGGGTTGCTTGTGCTGACTAATGTAGACGCCGCCGGGGCGTAGGACTCGCGCGACCTCGGCATAGACGGCGAAAACGTCCGGCACGTAACACGTGCTGACCGGTTGATGCACGATATCAAAACTGGCATCCAGCAGCTCGGGCATGGATTCCATCGATGCTTCGACAGTTTTCACCTCGAGATTCCTGCGAGCGGCCTCGCGATCATCCAGGTCCAACATCGAGCGGCTCAGGTCGACAACCGTGACATTGGCACCGGCCGAGGCATATAGAATCGCCTGCCATCCGCCCCCGGAAGCAAGACACAAGACGTTCAAACCGGTCACGTCGTCGGGTAGCCAACCTCGACCATCAAGAATCCGCAGTGCGTTCTGACATTCCTCGTCCGTCGCCACCTTTGCGAACTGGCTACCGGACTCGGCCATGTGATTCCAGGCCTTGCGGTTTTTCTGCAAATGCGACATGGGTCAGTTGGCCGAGAAATAATCCACCGCGTTTTGGAATAAAGCCTTACCCGCACCGTCGCCTTTTAGGCGAAGTCGTGTCCACTGCGGATGCTGAGTCGCGTGGATAAATCTTTCGGGGTGCGGCATCAGCCCGAGCACTCGACCGCTAGGATCACCCAGGCCGGCGATGTTGGCATCCGAGCCATTCGGGTTTTCGGGAAAAGGCAACGGCTCCCGCCAATTACCGTTCGACTCGCCATTTTGATAGCAAACGGCAATCTGACCGCTTTCGCGCCAGTCGTCGATCAATGTCGAGTCGCGTGCGACCAAGCGGCCCTCGGCATGAGCGATCGGGAGTTCGATGTCCTCGATGCCTCGAAGAAAAACGTTTCGAGGAGACATTGACTTCAGCTTCACCCAGCGTGCCGTGTAGCGTCCGTTGTCGTTCCAGGTCAAGGTTACTGGTCGATCGGTTTGATCTTTCCAGCCATCGGCCCCGCCAGGAAGAATCCCCGATTTCAGCAGCACTTGAAAACCGTTGCAGATGCCCAGCACCAATTTGTCGGACTGTAAAAAGTCACCAATTGTCTCGGCCAAGTGGTTTCGCAATTGATTCGAAAAGATGACGCCCGCACCAATGTCGTCGCCATAACTGAATCCACCGGGGATGCACAGGATTTGATAATCCGTCAGCAATTCGGGTTTCTTCAGGAGTTCGAACAGATGGACTCGCGTGGCATTGGCGCCGCACATTTCGAAAGCGAACGCGGTTTCTTCGTCGCAGTTCGTACCGGGCGCTCGCAGAATACAGGCTTTGGGAGACATGGCGTTGTTAAGTCGAGGAAGATGGGATTGAAAGCCGACCGCATCATATCGGGCTCCCAGCCAACGCGAAAGAAACCCAAGTGGCCGCTTGTAGGAATTCTAACGATTAGGTGATTTATCCCGTTCTCTGGATTCCACATCCCAGTTTCCCAATGCGCTGATTGTATCGATTAGCGAAACCCAGCGGCGACCAAAGCGATTGCTCGGCTTGTGTGGCGCAATTGGACGAAGGAGAACTGTGCGCAACTGGTTAGTCACATGATCATGTGTTGACGCTATGGGCCAACAGGCCGTTCCTATGTCACCCCGAGAAAAACCTTCAGCAGCTCAACCACTTATGACAAATGCAGCCTCGTTTCGACTGGTCCGAGCCGCGTTGACGGCGGTCTTGCTTGTTGGCTTTTCGACTGGCCTCGCCTTAGCTCAGCCGGGCGTTTTGGTAATTCGCAAGGACAAGTCGACCGCATCGGCGCCAGCCACAGAAAAAACAACTGCCACCGAAACTCAAACTCGTAGCCACTGCAACGAAGAAGAGTGGTCACCGACCTGGTCAGGTAGGCGTCGGCAGGCAGTGAAAGAAGAATGGCGTGCGCGGCCTTCAGAGCGCAAAAGTCCTTTTCGGTACGCTTCCCAATCTCGGCAAGTAACTCCGCAGACAAGTTTTCGCAGCGAATCTCGCAAAGCTGTCACAAAAATCACGGCCGAGTCAGCCAGCGATGGCTCCGAACACACTTTGCCTGCACAAGTCAGTTTCTCGCCCGAGTCGCCCAATTACTTACCCGAATCAATCGTTCCGCAGCGTCCCTTGTCCAACGATCCGTTTCAGCCTAGCGAGACGGAAACCACGACAGCCGACTCCGGTTGGCAGTTGACACCGTTTGCATCCTCTGTGACGTCCAATCTCGATAACCACGAAGTCGAAAGTTGTCAGCCTGGTTGCTTGGATGAATGCGGCACGCAACTTTCCTTCCGTGAAGGATTGCGCGAGCTTCCCAGCTTCGTTTGGGATGATGCCAAGAACGTGTTTGGCAACAAAGACAATCTGTTGCTGTTCGGGCTAGCTACAGGAGCCGCGATCGCCGTTCATCAAAACTTGGATGGCGAAGTTCGATTGCGGACAAGTCGTCACTCGCCGCGTTTGAACAGCGGCGTGGATACTCTGGGCGAGTTTGGCGACGTACCGATTCAGATTCCCGCACTGTTGGGAACATACGCCTACAGCGTTTGGGCCCAAAATGAAGAGGTCAACCATCTCAGCAAGACGTTGATCAGTGCCTACACAATCACGGGCGTGAGCACAGTGATCCTAAAAGGTATCGTCGACAGCGACCGTCCCACGAACGACTGGAACGATGGACGATATGGATTCCCGTCGTTTCACACAGCCAGCAGCTTTACCATCGCCGCGGTGTTGGACGAATACTACGGAGCCAAAGTCGGACTGCCGGCTTATACTTTTGCAGGGCTGATTGGTTATAGCCGGATCGACGAGCGAGACCATGACCTGTCTGATGTCTTGTTCGGAGCCGCTCTAGGTTACATCGTTGGCAAGTCTGTCGCGGGCAAGCACCTTCACGGAGATTCGCGTGTGCGAATTCTTCCCTATGTGCATCCCACTGAAGGCTCAACCGGCGTGATGCTTGAGTGCCCATTCTAAGTCTTGGAGCCAATCCGATGCCAGAATATCGTTTCAAGGGTAAGAACAAAGAGACCGGCGATGCTGTTTCCGATCGAATGATGGCGGACTGCGAGAGTAGAAGTGCGGAAAATCGCAGGTGAGCGAGGCATCGATGTCGAAACGGTCGAGCGAATTGACACGAACGCGCTAGGTTACACAGCCGCTTCCTTGCTCGGCTGGGGACAATTCGTGGCAATTGTGGGATGTCTGTTACCTGTGACCTATCTCTTCAAGGCTCTGAGTGATTCTTCCTTCGACCCGATGACATTCCTCGGATCAATTTGCGTCGGATGCTACAGCGCCGCAATGACCGTGTTGTTCACAGAAGTCAAGCGTTTGCGACAACAGTCTTCGTGAATCACTGCTTCACGACCACCCGTTGGTTGATCTTCGCTTCGAGTTCCTGTCGGCCGCCGTCAGTCCAGCGAATGGACAACTTCACCGGCTCTTTGTGCTGCCCTAAGCCAAAATGCAGAGTCAGGTCGTTTTGGTTGCCTTGACCGGTGGCACCTTCCACTTGCCGCACAATGACTTGCTCACCCAATTGAAGGCGAACCGAAGCACCGATGGCTGAACGGTTGGCTTGCTTCGCAATCAATTTGACCTTTAGCCAACTGTTGGTGCCGCCCGCGTTCTTGAACAGTCGGCCGCCTGAAACCAAGTCCAAGTAGCCATCGCCGTCGAAATCACACCAGGCACCTTGGTAAGTCGTCGCGGTGACGATTTTCGACGGCACTGTGACTTCTTCGAACTTCCAATCGCCAGCGTTTCGGTAAAGAACGCTGCGGTCTCCGCCGTAAACGGTGGTGAAGAAAAGATCGAGTAATCCGTCGTTGTCAAAGTCTCCGAGTGCTGGCGACGCATACGATTCTTGCCAACGCAAGCCGGCAGTGCCGCTCTTGTCTTCGAATTGAAACTGGCTCTTGGGCCCCAGGTTCCTGAGGAACTTGGGACGATCTTGATAAGCGGGCGGATGGCTAAAGTTACCGACAAACAGATCGAAGTGCCCGTCATTGTCGAAGTCACCCCAAGACGATCCGATCGTGTGTCCCCAGGCACCCAAGTCGCCATCACCGTCGGTCTTTAGGGTCTTGGCGACATCGGCAAACGCGGCCTTGCCATCGTTGCGCATCAGCAAGTTCGGCTGCAACCGATAGTTGGACACGTAAATGTCCAGGTCACCATCTTCATCAAAGTCCGCTGCGGTGATGCCGCGGGATCGCAAGATTCGTTTCTGACGCCAGTGCTCGACGAACTTCTCGCCCTTTTGATTTAGCAAGATCACATCGGGGTACTCTTTCGAGGGCCAGACTTCGTAGCCGCCGACGTAGAGATCCAGGTAGCCATCTGCATTGAAGTCTCCCCAAGTTGCTCCCAGGCTGACGGTAGTGGGCAGAGCCGGAATCGCTCCTTCGACCAGTTTGAAGCCCTTGCCTTCCAAGTTCCGATACACGCGGCCGCCCGCCCAACAGAACAAGTCCAGGAATCCGTCGTTGTCGAAGTCGCCCCAGATGCCGTCACCGCCAAGCGGCGCGGCGAATCGCGTGAACTTCTTGCCAACCTCGTTCTTCCATAACTGGCCGCTGGTGTACAGATCGGGCCAGCCGTCGTTATCGAAATCTCCCCAGGCCGCGACTGATCCGCCAAGCCCTTTCAAACCGACGGCATCGGTCACATCTTGAAACGGCTCGACAGCGTGTGCGCTAACAGCGACAAGGACAATGATCGTTGAGAGGAGAGATTTCATGGCGGCTCCGCGATTTCTTAGTAGTCGTCTTCGATCGGTTGCAGGTCGAAATCGGTGTCAGCGTTTTCGCCTGCTTCCAGTTCGACCGTTAACCTTGTCTCGACGTTGTATTGCTTGGGGATGAATTGCTGAACGTCGGCAACTTCCGTGGGGTCGCCTTCCTCAAGCGCCTCGAAAGCCGCAACGCTTTCTCCAGTCTCCTTGTTGCCGTAGATGGCAACTTTGAACTTGCCAGCAGTCAGCCCCTTCTCGAACGGGATCGAAAACTTGCCATCTTTGATGGCCGAACTGCCTGACGCGCCGCCACCATCAAGCGGATCAAATCGTAGTGCACCATCAGCTACAGGTTCGCCGTCGTAGATAACCTGCCCGCTGACAGAAACGGCCGGCTTCGAGCCACAGCCGACTGTCAAAGCCGCCAAGAAAAGAAGAGTCAACCGCACAAAACTTCGTTGCCAAGTCATTTCGAAATCCAATGATCAGTAAAGGAAAGGTGAGGATGCAGCTCGCGTTTCGGCATGTGGCATCGCAAACAATCGGTCGTCTGTCGATTCGAGCATGCAAATGAATCGTTCTGATCCCCGTGGCATTGCCGACACTTTTGCTCGTAGAAATCCTTACCAGTTTCCAAAGCAGCGTGTGGATCATGGCAATTCAAACAGGTTAATTGTCCGCTCTCAGTAAAGCAACGACTCAATGATAAACCGACAGAAGCAAATCGCACGATCCGCGAGTTTTCCTTTGTTAGCTCTTCCGCAGTGAACTCGTCGGCCCGCCGATGACATTCGCCGCAACGATTCACGGATTCCAGCGGAGGCAAATCCGACCACTTTTCGAGAATGGACGTATCGCCTTTCCATCCGTCGGCTTCGGCCTGCTTGACATGTGTTGGAGACTTGGGATGACAGCGTTGACAAAAGACGCCTGCTTGCACACCCGCACCAATCAGGCCCTCAACACTTCTAGCGTTGATGTGAACGTTAAAAGACTTTTCATCACCTTCCCAGACGTGGGCAGACTTTCGCACTGGTAAATAGGTCGTGTGACAAGCGAAGCAATTCATGGTTTGGTTGGCCGTCAAGTGATTGCCAAGAAACTCCGATTCTTCGGACTCTAATGTAAACTGCCCCAATGTCGAAGCCAAGCCGACGTCGGGATACCAGGATACACTCAGCTCACAGCCCACAGATTGACCACGAGGACTCTCGCTCAGCGACACCAATGTCTGGGCGTGTCGTCCCGAGCCAAAACACCATTGGACGGGACGCCGCAACTCGGGCTCATCTTTGGGAAAGACCCATAATCGCCCCTGGTGCTTCTCAAAGCGAATTGGCAAGTTCTCGTCGTCCGACTGCGTGAACCGCTGGACGATTTCCTTGGATCCAGCGTCTCGCAATGTTTGAGCGTGTCCTGTCCTCGCGAAGGATTGCACCAAATCTTGATGGCATTGAGTGCATGTTGAAACCAAGGCAGCTGGCCGCGAGATCGCACGGCGAGTGGGCTCGGCATCACGGCTCAGCAGAGCGATGAACATAGCCAACAGAATAATGACGCAAAGTTGTAGAAGTCTCATTTGATACGGTTACTGAAGAAAATGCTGAGAGGCAAATCGATTATTCATGAGCCCGTTGCAACAATTCGTGGTCGTCCTGAATTCGTGGGAAGAATTAAATGCCCCACGAATTCAGGACGACCACGAATTAACACGTGTCAAGACGGCATTCTAAACCGCCGTTGAAACGCCCGTCGGTCTAAGTTGGGACCGTCGAAATCCCGCTTTCTGGTTTCGCTTGCGTCGCTTTGTTGTAACTCACTGCATCGTTTGCTAAAAGAGTGTCGAAATCAAGGTATTTTCATTTGCGGTCGTTCTGCGCGCAGATCGGGAATCACGCCCGATCACCAAAAAAGGTGATGTGAAAAAATGAGTCGTCCAGGAAAGCTTGCGCTGGCAGATGGTACGGTCTTCACCGGCCAAGCTTTTGGTGCGCCCGGTGAAGTGTACGGAGAGGTCGTGTTCAACACGAGCATGACGGGGTATCAAGAAATCCTGACCGACCCTTCCTACTGCGGACAAATCGTGACCATGACATACCCGTTGATCGGCAACTACGGAGCCAATCCGGAAGATGTCGAGAGTAGCGGGCTGTACCTGCGAGGATTTGTCTGCCGTGAACTCTGCCGCTTTCCGAGCAACTACCGAGCTTCGGGATCGCTCGACGATTATCTCAAAAATGCTGGCATCATCGGGCTGGAGGGAATCGATACGCGTGCACTAGTCCGGAAAATCCGAATTCACGGCGCGATGACGGGCGTGTTGTCGACCGAAGACCTCGACGATCAATCGCTGGTTGCCAAAGCTAACGAAAGCCCAGAACTGGCCGGTCGAGATTTAGTGCAGGAAGTCATGCCCGCATCGACCGAGGAGTGGGACGAAGGGCTCTCCGAATTGGTGACCGAGCCGATCACGCCTGGACTGGTCAACAACAAAGAGGAGCCTGGGGACAACGCAAATGGGCCTCATGTCGTCGCAATCGACTACGGCATGAAATGGAACATCCCGCGGCACTTGCGTCACATGGGCTGTCGAGTCAGCGTCGTTCCAGGAACGGCCACGGCAGACGAAATCATGGCGTTGGAACCTGATGGCGTCTTCCTTTCGAATGGCCCCGGTGATCCACGGCCGCTGACTTACGCCATCGACACAATTCGCGCCTTGGTGCCGCAGCGTCCGATGTTTGGCATTTGCCTGGGGCAACAGTTGTTGGGTTTAGCGTGCGACGGTGAAATCTTCAAATTGAAGTTCGGACATCGCGGAGCCAATCAACCGGTGTTAAACAAGGCCACCGGTCAAGTCGAGATCACGACGCAGAACCACGGTTTTGCTCTTGGCGCGGATTCGTTGCCAGACAACATGGAGGTCACTCACTTAAACCTCAACGATCAAACAGTCGAAGGCATTCGTCACAAAGAGTACCCCGTGTTTGGCGTGCAATATCACCCGGAAGCGTCGTCGGGGCCTCACGATAGTCATTACTTGTTCGGTAAGTTTTTCGAGTCGATGTGCTAATTGAAGGAAACCAAAATGGGGATGGAACGTACCCTTGTGTTGTTCAAACCGGACGCCGTTCAACGACGGCTGGTTGGTCGTTTGCTGGGTCGCTTCGAAGACAAGGGCTTGCGAATCGCGGCCATGAAGTTGATCCGCGTGACTCCGGAACTCTCGCGGCAACACTACGCCGAGCATGTCGAGAAACCGTTTTATTCCGACTTGGAAGAATTCATCACGGCTGGTCCTGTTGTCGCGTTGATCGCAGATGGCCCGGAAGCGATCTCCGTTGTGCGAGCTATGCTCGGTTCGACAAACGGCCGCGAAGCGCCGCTCGGAACCATTCGAGGCGACTTTGGATTGAGCCGGCAAATGAACTTGGTCCATGGCAGCGACGGTCCCGAAGCGGCGGCTCGAGAAATCGAGATTTACTTCAAACCGGAAGAGATCCTCGGCGACGAACCAACTCTCGGCGGATGGGTCTGTGCAGATGACGAGAAGTAACGTCGTCGCGCATCATGGAAGCCGATTCATTTTCTTGCCCCTAAGGGACACAGTCAAATAGCCACTGGCTTTAGCCTGTGGTTGAAAACATCGGTGGTTGACCGAAGCCCTGAAGGTGCGATGGCTGCAAGTTCGCTGTCGCCCCTCCAGGGCTTTTGATGATTACTTCCCAGCATTCCACGGGCTGAAGCCCGTGGCTATTCGACTCCGTCCCTACGGGACAAGACGATGTTCAAGAAACGGTATTAGGCATGATCGTTAGTTGGAATTGGCTCAAAGAATACGTCCGGCTCGACATGCCGCTGGATGACCTCACACACAAATTGACGATGTCGGGGCTGAATCTCGAGGGCATCGAAGACGTCGACGGCGACATTGCTGTCGATTTAGAAGTCACCAGCAATCGGCCGGACTGTCTGGGGCACATCGGTGTCGCTCGCGAAGTCGCGATTCTGTTTGATACCGAGCTGACGATCCCGCCAGCGGCCGTTGAGCCCATCAGCGAAAAGACGTCTGCCGCAACGTCCGTTGAGATCGAATGCGAAGATCTGTGTCCGCGTTACTACGCTCGTGTTATCCGCGGCATTAAAGTCGGCCCCAGCCCTGATTGGATGCAAGCGCGACTCAAGTCATTGGGCATTGCCTGCATCAACAACATCGTCGACATCACGAATTATGTCTTGATGGAATGCGGGCAACCATTGCACGCGTTCGACTTCGATAAGCTTGGTGGCCAACGAATCGTCGTCCGTCGCGGCCACAAAGGCGAGAAGATCGCGGCCATCAATCACAACGAGTACGAACTAACCGAGGACATGTGCATCATCGCGGATACGGAGCACCCCGTTGCCATCGGCGGCGTTATGGGTGGCGCTGACACCGAAATCTCAGACGAAACAACAAGCATTCTGATCGAGACCGCGGACTTTGCTCAGTTGTCCATTCGTAATACAGCACGGGCACTCAACCTACACAGCGATTCTTCGTATCGATTCGAGAGAACAATCGACGCGTGCCAATTGGATTGGGCAAGCCGTCGATGCTGCGAGTTGATTCTTGAGATCGCTGGCGGCGAACTCCTCGACGAACCCGTCATTGCCGGCACAGTCGCCGAGGACACTCGCCCCGCCATTCCACTTCGATTCGCTCAAGTCAATCGACTACTTGGTATCGATGTTTCTGCGGAAGAGTCGTCACGAATCCTGACATCTTTGGGACTGAAGCAACACGGCGAAGACTCGACAGACGCCGGACAGTTCGAACCGCCGTCATGGCGCCGCGACCTCACCCGTGAAGCTGATTTGATCGAAGAGGTGGCTCGCATCTACGGGTATGACCGGATCCCCGAAGATGTCAAAGTCCCGTTGCAGCTAAGCTCACGGACAGTCCGAGACCGAACGTTTGACCGAATTCGCGACACACTTACATCGTTGGGCTTCTTCGAAGCGATCACGATTTCATTCGTTAACGACGAAACTGCGGCGATGTTCACACCTTTCGGTGCCATCGATCGGTTGAAGGTCGAGCACTCGTCGCGGAAGAAGGAAAACGTGCTGCGGCAGAGCCTTGTCCCCAGTTTGTTGCAATCGCGACGAGAAAACGAACGGCACGGCAATTTCAACGCCGAATTGTTCGAAACCGGCAGCGTGTACCTGGCCGCAAAGCCGGGGGATCAAAACGCCGAGCCGATCATGATTGGCTTGGTCAGTGGCCGCTCGTTTGGTGAAGTCAAGGGGATCGTTGAGACCCTAGGACATCGATTCAACGCCGCGACCGAAGTCACCGTCAAGCCGTCTGATAATCCGCAGTTCGTCGAAGGTCGCGGCGCGGAAGTGTTACTGGGTGGCGAATCATGGGGTTGGGTTGGCGAGTTGTCACGGTTTGTCACCGATCAGCTCGACTTACGCGACACCGTGGTTTGTGCCGAATTGAAGTTGGCATCACTCGAATCCATCGCAGACTTCACGCCGCAGTACTCCGAGATTGCTCGTTTTCCCAGTGTGGCTCGCGATATCAACTTTGTGTTGGATGAAGCCGTCACGTGGCACGAGATTGAATCGATCGTCCGCGACACCGCGGGCTCGCTATTGGACTCGGTCACCTTCGGAGGACAGTATCGAGGCAAGCAAATCCCCGCTGACAAAAAGTCGTACGTCGTGACGATCAATTACCGCTCGCCCGAACGAACGCTGACAAACGACGAAGTCGAGCAAGCTCAATCGGCCGTCATCGAAGCTTGTAGCAAAAAACTGGGTGCCGAGTTGCGAGCATAGCACGCCGCTGACAGTGCTGCGTAGGACGGATTTGCAGTCCGTCGAAACTAAGGACGGACTGCAAGTCCGTCCTACAACACCACATTCAATCGCTACTCCTCAGCCACCGTCTTTCGATGATCCATCAGTAGCAATCCGGCGATCGTCAGCACCAGCCCGACGACCAGCCAAACTGTCATCTGCTCGCTAAACAAGGCCACTCCGCCAATGGCTGCCATGCCGATTTGCGTCGCGTTCAACAGGTTCACCCGAAACACCGAAATGAACCGGAGCGCATGGCTCACACTATAAAAAGCGACGGCGTTCGAGATTCCCGCCACTGCCATGATCTGCCATTCATCAGCCGTCACATTACTCATGCCGTCGACACCCATCCGCGACCAACTCAAGACACCAAGGCCAACGACTCCCGCGTTGCTAAGAAAGAAGACGCTTGCTGAAACCAACACATCGCCCGTAACCGCTTTGCGAATGGCCACGCCAGGCAACGCCCAACCAATGCCAGCAAGACACGATGAGAATATCGACAACAAAATAACGTCAACCGCGGACGTCTCAGCAATTTTCGCAGTCGCGTCGCTGGCTCCAAGACTCAGCACAGCAATCGAAGCGATCAGGACAATCATCGCGAATAGAGAGCGACGCGAAATCACCTCGCCCAAGGCAAGACGTCCCGCGATACCAGCAGAAATCAGCATCGCTGCAAAGGAAAGCGGCACGGTCAATCCAATCCCGCCAACACCCAATCCGATTTGAAAGCTTACGTTGCCAGCAAATTGCATGAACAAGCCAACGCCGAACAGAACGATGCACGTCTTTAGAGATGGCCAAGGATTCCGTCCCTGGGTCGTGTGATAAGCCATGGCGACACAAGCCGCCACACCTGCCGGAACGGCCTTCAAGCAAGACATCCAGATCGCCCAGTCGGCGTCATCGGGGCGAGCTACGTAGCGAAGCGCTAAGATCGACACGGTATAACAAATCGCCGCGATCGCTCCGAGCAGAGTGCCAAGCCCTACGTGGGTTTCCGGATGTTTTTCAGCCATCCTCGATTCTTAGTCGTTGCGACCGGCTATGTCGAGAGCATCAACTCATTGAGTGGCGGCATTATGGTGTACTGGTCGCCTTGAGGCTTGCGGCAACCTTTTGCAGCGTTGCTCGATGTTTGCTGAAGCTGTTCTTAAGCGTCCACGTCAACACCTGATGATAGTGGTCACCGGTATCGACGATAAGAATCAGGTAAGCGACGTCGTTGCCGTCGATGCTTGCGTACATAACGGTTTCCATCGCCGCGGCCCCGGCAGCCGTCTTGGCATCTTTGGCTGGCTCGGATGTTCCGCCCAAACCTGATCGAAATGCTCCAACGACCAGGTCGTTGTAATCCTTCAACGAGAAACCCGCATCGAAATCGGTCTTTGGCTCTGTCAAAACGACGGCGTAAAGCTCACTAAAGATGTTCGCCGCCTGAATATCGGCCTCATCGTTCAGTCCCGCGTCTTCGCCATTCCCGAAAGAGCCGTGATCTGAAACTGACCATTATTCGATTTGACAACGGTCGGCGCAGCGCTTCCGCAACCAGCAATTGCGACGGCCAAAATCAGTAGGGCAATATGGACAGCGTATCGGTGAGACATCAATGCAACCTTTTTGTAGATAGAGGAGAGTGAGGTCAGTGTACTGAAATACGTATAGAAAGCAACGCACGCAGAACGCGGCGACTCGACCCCAGCCACCCCTCGTCCAACTCACCGCAAATGTTAGTGAACCCGCGCGACATATCCGTTTGAGAAACAATGACGATTGTGACGATTAACCTGCCTACCTTGGGCTTCGCTGCAACCGTCGACATCGTTTCAAACCGAACAATCGGTACAAACAACACGTGCTTTCATCACACCCGCGCTATGCATGATGAACCCTGCAAAGTGATCGACCGGGATAACCGATCCTACTGGTATCCGTCGAGACCGCGGGTGGCTTGTGCCATCTCGCGCCATCAGCGGTGTTTTAGAACAAACACGCCGAGCGTGTTCCTACTGATTTGGCCTCATCATGGACGAGAAATACACACGTTTAGGGCTGGCGATCGTCGGGATTGCGGTCATGATTTCAAGCGTCGGTTGCAGCTCTCGGCAGTTGCGAGTTTCCCACGGAAATTCGGCGGCCTTTCCAGTAAGCCACGCAGATCACCACAGCTCCATTCCGCGAGAACTCAAGAAGGTCTCGCATCCTGAGCATCGCATCGACCCCCCTGACATCTTGCTGACCGAAGCCGTCAACAACTTGAGACCACCAAATGCACCACTGGTCCCCGGCGATTCCTTGTTCATCAGAGTGGCTCGGACCGTGCCCATTGATCCGCTCGATGACGACATCGCACGACAGTTCAAACAGATCAATGGTCATTCAAAGTGATGGAACGATCGACCTTGGCGTAGTTGCGTCTGCGGCAATTGCTCCAACTGCCGATACTCGGCGATCGCTTCAGGCATTTGCCCGTTGTCGACGTAGATCTCCACCAAATCCAAGCCGAGCCGACATCGAAACCGGATTCGCTTTTAGCACACGGCGATAGGCGGCCGCTTGCGACTTTTGATCGCCGAGTTTGCGGAAGCATGACGTCAACGCCATATCCGTCCGTTCGATCATGCCTGGCGATTCAGCCAGGAAACGATGAGCGACCAAGAGCTGCTTCGCCGCGTCTTGCCACTTTGATTCGGCCATCAGAATTCGTCCCTGAAGATGCAGACGCAGTGCATCCATCTCCGGATTGCGGGGCAAGACTTGTAAGGTTGACCTGGCCTTTTCGAACTCACCTCTTTCGATGGTCAAATCCACAAGCATCAATAGAGCGTTCACGTTCGAAGCGTCGATCGTCAACACCTCGCGAACCGCGGCCAGAGCATCGTCAGCGTTACCGAAGTGTGCTTCTTGACGCGCCAGACAAGATGGCCTTCGAGCCTCTCGAGTAAGCAACATCGGCGGCGGCTTGAATTGCATCCGCGTTCTCGGGAATCATCTGCAAAGTGTGTTGAACGTCACTGTGCGCCAATTCCAAATCACCAAACTCGTAATGAAAACAAGCTCTCAATAAATAGGCTCCGAAGTTGTCGGCATTTCGTGATACCAATTCATCCATCAAGTCCTTCGCCACATCGGGTTGATCCAATCGCTCTTGCAACAGGCGAGCTTGACGATCGTAGGCCTCGGTCCGTCTGGGTGCATGCTCGATGGCCAGCTGATAGGCCTCGGACGCCTCGGTGTATTCCGCTAAGTCCTCATGAGATCGGCCGGCTAAGAAATCCAATTCGCCGTCGTCCGGCGCGGATTGTCGCAGAACGGTCAAGTGAGCCAACGCGACTGACGTTCGACCGATTTGGATGGCAATCTCAACTTGCCGTCGGCGAATATCGTCTCGGGTGGGCTCTCGTCTTAGTACGTCTTCGAAGACTGCGAAAACTCGGCGAGCCGTGGAATCGGACTTGCTGCCTTCGTCTAACATCTGTCCGAAGTCGGCCAACGCGTTGGTGTCGTCGTGAGCCATCCCAACGTAGCGTCGCAAATAGTCGGTTGCTGCGGGCATGTCGCCTTTGGCTTTGGCCGCTTGGCCTATTTCGAAAAGAACAACTGCGTTTCGACGAACTTGGAAGCCATGCAGCGAATGCAAAACGACAAGTCCGAAGAACACGACGCCGCAAAGAATTCCGAGGGATTTGAAATTCAGCAACCGCTGAGTTGGCAGGTCCTGTAGTTCTTCGGGGCCACGCCGAGAAATCAGGCCAACCGGCGCGGACTCGCTTCCAGCACTACGAGGCGGCGGCATGCTGGGACGCATTCCAAGTACAGGAAGCAATTCATCAACAGCCCGCGATCGCAACGATGTCACGAAAAGGCCAACAACCGTGCCAGTCAAGATCCCAAAGAAGTTGGCAACAAAGTCTCCCGAGTCGCTAGTTCGATCGGGCACGAATTGTTGTAACGTTTCGGTTGTGATGGCATGCAGCGAGGCGAAGCCGACGAGTGCCCCGACGATACGCCAGCGATACTCGGCTCCATACCAAAGCAAGATAATCGCAAAGCACATGTAGGCACTAAAATGGAATGCCTTATCGGGAATCGACTCGTAAAGTGCACGGCCCGTCTCTGATGGAATGTACCGAGCCAACCACCAGGGATCTGATGCCAACAGAATGTATGTCAAGAAAATCGTTGCGACCACAACGATAATCAATTTGATTTGGGATGGAATCTTCACAAGGCCACTCACTGTTTACGGAATACCTCGGACGATAGACGGACCAATCAACCGTGTGACGCCGACGGGCAACTTTTTCCACGTCTTGATCATTAGGTCGTACTTGCCACTGCTGGGCCGCATGTCTTCTGCGCTGCCCTCGCGAACGTAGTGTTGCCACGCAGCGGGATGCGGCGTGGCTCCCCATTGCTTCTTGAAGCGAAAGGTTCCACTGTCCTTGCTGCTGCGGCCAAAATCGAATTCGCTCTGGCCACGCTGAATGCTTCGCTCGAGAAGATGCCAGTACATCAGCATGTTGGCATTGGTCGAGTTCACGCGACGCAGCGAACTGGAGCTGGGGACTTGAGTTGTTCCCGGTCCATGAATCAAAAGGGCCGATGCCACCGTCGATCCGCCGAGGCGAACGCAGCAAATCTCTGCCGAATCAGTAAAGGCATCAAGAATTGACGCGAGCAACGCTTTGCCAAACGGCGGGGTTCCTAGATCACGCATGTTTTGGCAAAAGACGTCATAGAACTGATCAAGCAATTCCACACCGCCCCACTCGACCGAGAAGTCGGTGTTCCGTTGCGGCTTGCGAATCTGACTGCGGACCTTGGACTTCAGTTGACTCCAAAGTTCCTCGTCAGTCGCTGGCAATGCCAAACGCATATGAACTTTGTCAGTAACTTGATGAACCAGCTTGGGGTGTTCGACAAGCTGCTCGTGTCGCAGTTCCAAGTTCTTCGCATTGAAGTCGTCTGCCACCTGAATCGCTTCGCCGACTAACAAAGATGCCACTTCGGCGCTATCCGCGATCACTCCAACTGTGTTCACATCGGGCAAGCTGACGACGAAACGGCCAAACAATCGAGTGTCCATCTTCATTAGAGCAACTTACCTTTATCTGTTCCCAGGGTTTGTGGTAGAGGGCGGTTTTTCCTGAAGGAGAAATCATGGGCCCACTGTCGATGGATCTTCG
>PBMZ01000189.1 GCA_002722955.1 Planctomycetaceae bacterium
AAGGCCGCGACCTCATCATTCATCTCGTAAGAATACCACCGACAAGACAGGTTGATTATGAATGGGCCGACGAACCTCGACCGCTAAAAGGAACGGCGGTCACAATCGACACCGCCGGAGCCAAGCTGCAGAGCGTCCATTCCTGTCGTCCGTACCACTTCGAAGAACCACAGCAAGTCGTGCAGTCAGAGATTCAGGCAACTCAGGCTGACGGAAAGACAACAATCGAAATCCCGCCTTTCCGTTACCATACGATGTTGGTCATTCGCCTAGAAAAGAACAACAAAGCTTTGCCGCCAAGAGACGACGACGCGACAGAGTGATTCGGAGATTTCATCATGAATATCGGCTCTCTGCTCACATCGTCTGCTGCTTCTCATCCGACAAACCCGGCGATCGTGTCATCATCGCTGACCATGGATTACGCGACGTTCAACGCGCGGGTGAATCGGCTGTCGAATGCGCTGTGGAAACTCGGAGCGCAACCGGGTGATAACGTGGCGCTGCTGATGATGAATTGTCCTCAGATGTTGGAGGCGATGGTTGCCGCCTTCAAAGTTGGATGTGGGATGGTCCCCATTAACTTCCGTCTCCATCCAAGCGAGTTTGCGTACATTATCGACAACGCCCAGGCGTCGATTCTGATCACGACGGAAGATTTTGATGAGCCGGTCCGATCGCTTCGGCGCGACCTTCCGCGCGTGCAGCACGTTATCACAACGGGACCGCAAGCTGATGATGTAAAGAATTACGAGGTCGTGCTTTTACGCGAATCTGAACAGTTCGCCGACGTGGAAGTTGATCCGGATGACGTCGCGTGGCTGTTTTATACCTCCGGGACAACGGGTGTGCCGAAAGGCGCGATGTTGACCCACCGAAATCTGCTGGGGATGACGGAGCGATTTTACACAGACATTTGCCCCGGCTTTGGCGACAACGAGGCCGTGTTGCATGCGGCCCCCTTATCTCATGGCAGCGGGCTCTATGGGCTCCCAAATATCGGCAAGGCCGCGGCTCACGTGTTTCCCGCATCAACGTCGTTCGATCCAGAAGCCGTGCTGGAACTGATTGAATCTCAACGGGTGACAAATCTATTCGCCGCGCCAGCCATGATCAAGCGGCTCATCGAGAGCCCGGCCATCGATCGCACGGACGTCAGCTCACTGAAAGCCCTCGTCTACGGGGGAGCCCCGATGATGGTCGAAGACCTGCTGCAAGCTATGGCTCGGATTCCCAACATGGTCCAGATCTACGGTCTCGGCGAAACACCGATGACCATTACATCCCTTTCGCAACGGGACCATGTTCTGAATGGAAACGCAACACAGACAAAGCGACTCGCGTCAGCCGGCATTCGCCGTACGGACGTTGAAGTGCAGGTTGTCGATGCCGACGACAACTTTCTTCCCACAGGCGAAACCGGTGAAGTGGTGACGCGATCCGACGTTATGACCAAAGGCTACTGGCTCGACCCAGACGTGACTGCGAAGACGTTACGAAACGGCTGGTTGCACACCGGCGACATGGGTTACTTCGATTCCGACGGATACCTGTTCTTGATGGACCGCTCGAAAGACATGATCATCAGCGGCGGCGAGAACATCTATCCGCGCGAAATTGAGGAAGTCCTAGCCCGGCATCCGGCCGTCCGCGAAGTCGCCGTCATTGGCGTTCCGGACGATGAATGGGGCGAAGCCGTCAAAGCGGTCGTCTCGCTGGCTGTTGGACGTGATGCGACGGAAGAGGAACTCATTGTCTTCTGCAAATCTCATATCGCCAGCTACAAGAAACCGCAGTCCGTGGACTTTGTCGCTGAGCTTCCGAAAAACAATTATGGTAAAATCGTGAAACGCGAGCTTCGTGAACCGTACTGGCAAGATCATGAACGTAGTATTTGACCATAGAGTGATAAAGCCACAGAGATCATTGAGGACACAGAGAAGATGAGTGACGATGCCGGACGTCGTCACGGCTCAAGCACTGTCTTATCTGAAAGCAACCAATCTTAAGAGACCCGTCTCTTAATCAACTTCGGAGAAAAAAGACTCGCAGACGGCGTCAAACGACTATCTCTGTGACCTCTGATATCTCTGTGGCTTCAACAATAAAGAGCAATCGATCCGATGACCAAAAAACGCAAACTCGGTCGCGGTGTGGCGGTGGTTGGTGCCGGCATGTCGCCGTTCGGGATGTTCGCCGAACGCACTTCGACTGACCTATTCATTGAAGCCTTTCAGGAGATGACGGGCTCGGTGGATAAGGGGTTCGAGCCGAATGATATCGACGCCCTGTATCTGGGCAACTTTACCAACGACTTCTTCGTCCAACAGTCGCACTGGGGTGCGATCCTTGTCGACGCGCTGGGCCTGGTCCCGAAGCCGGCGACGAGAACTGAAGGCGCTTGCGCTTCGAGTGCGCTGGCGTTTCGCGAAGCCGTGTTTGCGATCGCGTCAGGGTTTTACGACATCGTGTTGGTCGGTGGATTTGAACAGATGTCGAAACAATCGACCGAGCAGGTGGCCGAGGGACTGGCCCTAGCCGCCAGCCCGTATGAACGCGAGGCGGGATTCACCTATCCTGGTGTTTTCGGAGCGATCGCGACAGCCTATTTCGATCGCTACGGCGCGACGCGCGAGCACTTGATGAATGTGACGATCAAGAGCCACGAGAACGGTCGCCTCAACCCGAAGGCTCAACATCAACGATCGATCAGCGAGATCATGGCGTCGAGGATCGAGAAGGCTGCCAGTAGAGGCCAATCGCCGCCGGGATGGCAGGACGAGAAGGAATTTCTCGCCGATCCTCAGGCCAATCCGGTCATCGCTTGGCCCACGCATCTGTTCGATTGCAGTCCCATCAGCGACGGTGCCGCGTGCGTGCTATTGGTTGGAGAAGAACTTGCCGCATCGTTCACCGACACACCAATGCATGTCCGGGGACTCGGACAGGCCAGTGGTCGAAATCTTCATGCTGCCGATGACCTAACGTCGTTCGAAGCGACGCGTTTTGCAGCGCGGGAAGCGTATGAAATGGCAGGCCTATCCCCGGCTGACATCCAGTTCGCCGAAGTGCATGACTGCTTTTCCATCGCAGAGATTTTGCATGGGGAAGACCTGGGCTTCTTCGATCCCGGCACGGGATTCAAAGCGGTCGCCGAAGGGCTGACTCGACGAGATGGCCCCAAACCCATCAACACGTCGGGGGGTCTGAAGTGCAAGGGACATCCGGTCGGCGCCACCGGTGTTGCACAGCTCATTGAAGTCTGGCAGCAGTTGCGAGGCGAAGCGGGCGAGCGGCAGATTCCGGCGAAGGATTTACGATTCGGAGCGGCTCATTCGATGGGCGGCACGGGCGGCACCTGCACGTTTACGATTCTGGAAAGGTGGTAACCTATGTCCGAGCAAGCTATCAGCGACAGCGCATTCGCTGCGTTTCTGGATCAGGGTCAGTTACAGGGATCGCGCTGTACGTCCTGCGAGGCGGTTTTTGTCCCGCCGCGAGGTTGGTGTCCTAAATGTCATCAGTCAGACATGCAGTGGACTCGTACGTCCGGCACTGGCCGTCTTTTTGCCTTCAGCTGCATCGCGATCGGGCCACCCTGGATGGCTGCCTACGGTTACGACCGCGACCATCCCTACTGCTCGGCCGTCGTTGAACTGGATGAGGGCCCCCGCGTTGTTGGTCGTCTTGAAGGAGTCGACACGAACGATCCTGAGAACATCAAGATTGGCATGTGGCTTGTGTTGCAGCAGGATGATAGCAAGAGTGATGACTCACGGATTTGCCCAGTCTTCTCGCCAGTTTGAGTGCGAAGCCACAGAGATCACAAAGGACACAGAGAAAGAGTGATGATCTGACGAGCGAATCGTGTTTGAACGAATTCGGTTTCGTGAATTCGAACCGGCAAAATTCCTTCGCCGTGTCCTCTGTGATCTCTGTGGCCTCCAACGAATCCAACGTACAAGGAGTTGTTAATACATGTCTCAGCGAGTCAAAGACAAGATTGCTATCGTGACGGGTGCAGGGTCGATTGGCCCCGGATGGGGAAACGGTAAAGCCTCGGCCGTCCTGTACGCGCGGGAGGGCGCAAAGGTGCTGGCCGTTGACCGCAATCTCGAGGCCGCCGAAGAAACCTGCAAGATCATTCAAGAAGAGGGTGGCGAGTGTTTGGCTTGCGATGCAGACGTAGCCAGCGCGGATGCCGTCGAGTCGATGGTCGACACATGCCTGAGCACGTACGGCCGCGTCGACATCCTGCACAACAACGTCGGCATCCCGCAAGTTGGTGGAGCCGAGGAAGTCGACGAGGAAACGTGGGATCGTCAGTTCGAGGTCAACGTAAAGAGTATGTATCTCACTTCGCGAAGCTGCTTGCCGCATATGGTGAAACAAGGCAGCGGCGCGATTGTCAATATCTCATCGATCGCATCGCTGCGAACCATCGGTTACCCGTGCATTTCCTACGGCGCCAGCAAGGGTGCGGTGAACCAACTCACACAACAGATTGCCATGCAATACGCGGATAAGGGCGTGCGAGCAAACTGTGTGTTGCCCGGGCTGATGCACACGCCGCAGATCGAGCATTACGTGACCTCGGGTTACGGCGGCGACGTCGAAGAAATGCTGAAGAAACGCCATGAGCTTGTCCCCATGAAACGCATGGGAGATGCCTGGGATGTGGCTCACGCCGCACTCTTCCTGGCGTCCGATGAAGCCAGGTATATCACCGGAGCACAGCTTGTTGTGGATGGTGGAATTACGTGCAAGGTAACTTAAAGCGGTTCGGATTTAGCGGTTAGCTCTTTGACGGCAAGCTAATTGTAAAAAGCTAATCGCTAACTGCTTACCTACACCTTAAATTCAAGCTTGCTCGGCTTGCCTGCCGCGAGATTCTCGCAGTGTTCGTCAAAATTCAGCATTTCCAGCAGGCTGACTCCGCTTGCCATTCCCTCAAGTAGGCTCGCTTCTTTTTGTACTACTTCCTGTGCAATGGGAACCAACTTCGCAAGTTCCTCGCAAGATCCCACAACGATTCCATCGTCGTCGCCAAACAGAATGTCCCCCGGATTCACCGTTACGCCGCCGCAGTTGATGGGAACTTGAGTTTCAAACAGGCGGTTGGCGTGGCCTGGGACGCACGTTACCGAACGTGCGTAATACGGAATCTCCATTGAGCAGACAACGAACGTGTCGCGGCACGGACCGTCGTTCACAATGCCGGCCAACCCCTTGCGCATGGCCTCGGTCGGAAACAGGTTTCCGGTCACAGCTTTGGTACTGCCTTGCGAATCAATGACAAGGACATCGCCAGGTTCCGCATCACGAAGGCCTTGAATGACCGTGAGAAAATCGTTGTGACATACAACCGTGAAAGCTCGACCGATGAGTTTCAGCCCGCTGCGAACTGGCCGAATTGCTGGATCGACGACGCGTACCTGAACTGAGAGCGATTTCGCGGCATCACAAATTGAAGCCGTGTCGAGCTCAAGTAGATGTTGACGAATGGCGTCGAAGTCCATGGTTTCTCCTGAGCTGGCAATGTGAGAAGAACGCCTGAAGATGCGTCGCTGCATTATGAGCGAACCGGTTGTACTTTGCACCCGTCTCAATATTGCAATTCAAGGTTCATTTCGTCACCCGAACAATGTCGCCAGCATCGACCCTCTTCTCGCCATCCGATAGGATCGATTTCAGCCCAGTAAGACTGTTTATCTTTCCTAGCCACATCTCTCAGAAGCTATGCATCTCATCGACTGGCTTATCGTCTTTGTGCTGAATGGTGCCGTGATTGGCTACGGGCTGTATTTGGCTCGCAGCACTGAGACCAGCAGTGAGTGGTTCTTGGGCGGCCGGGCTTTGCCGTGGTGGGCCGTTGGGCTTTCGATGTTCGCAACCAACGTCGACAGTGCCGACATCGTGAGTGTTACCGGCAACACCTACAAAGAGGGAATTCATATTCTCTCGGTATATTCGCTGGGAAGTGTCGCTGGCGGGATTCTTGCCGCTTTCGTGATCGTTCCCGTGATTTATCGCGCCGGCTTTTACACCAACGCCGAGTACCTTGAGGCAAGGTTTGGGCCGGCGATGCGTGTTCTTAGCGCATTGATTCAACTGCAATATCGCAGCAGTATGCTGGGAATCATTATTTGGTCGAGCCACCTGTTGCTGACGCGATTCGTCGAACTGAGTTCGTTTCAGTCTTGGCTCTTGATCGTCGTGTTGGTTTTGTTGGCAGGGCTTTACACTGCTTTTGGTGGGCTGAAGAGTGTTGTCTGGACCGACGCAGCACAGGGCATCGTGATGATGGTGGCCGCTGCGGCCATCTTTTGCGTTGTGTGGAACAACGCCGGCGGTTGGGATGGAATGCAAGCCGAATTGGCTCGGACGGGAAATGACGATCTTGTCCACGTCGGTCGTTACACGGGTGACGACAAGAAAACATTGCCGTGGATGGTGGTGATCGGTTGGACGGTCATTGGCAGTGGCTATTGGACGGTCAACCATACTCAGACGATGCGATTGATGGGAACGCGGTCTCTTTGGGACATGAAGATGGCGGCGCTTTGGGGAGTTGCCCTGAGTTTGCCGATCATGATGGTCTCGGTGATGTTGGGTGTCTTCGCGCGAGCCATCCCCGAATTCCAAGGCATCGAAGACTCCGACACAATCTATCCGCTGTTGGCCGGCAAGCTGCTTGGACCAGGCTTGAAGGGACTCGTCGCCGCCGGCGTCGTCGCAGCCATCGTCAGCACGTTCGATTCCATGGGCTCGGCGCTATCGGCAATCTTCACTCGTGACATCTATGCAAGATTCCTGGTTCGCGATCGAGAAGATTCCCATTACGTGATCGTGGGCCGATTCGCCACGGTTGGCGTGTTGGCGTTGGGCTTCTTGTATCTCCCGTTCATCATTTCGCAAGGCAGTATGATCAAAGCCTTCACGACTCTGATTTCCGTATTTGCAACTCCGCTGTTCGTGACATATCTGGCCGGAGTCATCACACCCGCCCATCGCAAAAGCGGACTCATCGGTTTGCTGGTCGGCGCGTGCTATGGATTGATTGCTCTGGGAGACCGTATGCTGTTCGACAAATACGGTGCCGAGGGTGCCTGGTTTCCGTCCTGGTTCACAACGCGCTGGATGTCGTTTGCTTGGTCAATCTTCTTCACCAGCTTGGCAATCGGTCTTGTCACGCTCTTCTGCGGAACACAGCCTCAAAGCACATTAGCCAAACCAAAAGATAAAGGCTGGCTTCTCAACAGCCGCGAAGCCTTACCGCCCCTGCGCGAGCATCCGTTCAAAGGTGAAATATCGCCCTTTGCACAACCAATTCCGTGGGCGATCCTTTGTGTCGTCGGATCAGTGTACGTTGTGTTTTGGCTCTTTTGGTGAGAATGGGATGAGTCTTTCCCGTAGGAATGCGGTAGATTTAGATTTGCCCGCCCCCGACTTTACGTCGGGCGTTCTCGCGTTTTTGCACTACAGAACAAGTAGTGCATAGACGCGAGAACCCCTGAGATAAACTCAGGGGCGGATAGATTTAGATCTCCCTTTATGGGATTTCGAAGGCCATGATTTCCTCGCGATTGCGGATGTACAACCGCTTGCCGTCTAGGATCGGTCCTGTCCAAGCTCGGCCTTCGAACAGTTTCGCTTTCGCGTGAACTGTCAATTTCTTGGGTGTCATGCTGGCCAGCATTAACGTGCCATCTTCTTGGAGCACAATGAACTTTCCATCGGCATACACGCTACTGGCACGTCCTAACTGACGGTCTTGCCACAAGACTTTTCCGGTTTTCATATTTAGCGCCGTGAACGGAATCGCCGAAAAGTCGCCGCTGCTGCCGTAGACGACGTCGCCAACGCGAATGACGTTGCTGTGATGCACACGCATCCGAGTGTTATGCCACATCTCTTTGACCGTCGTTTTATCCGCGTCACAGGCGAGTTGCAGACAGCGGCTGCCAGCTCCGTACGCGGCCGAGAAGAACAATCGCCCATCGTCATGCCAAACGGGAGTACTTGAGATATAACCACCGCGTATCGGATGTTCGTGACGCCACAACATCTGGCCCGTGGCTGGATCGACGCCTGCAATCAGTTTTTCGGCAACAACCACAAGCTGATCTTGATTACAGAATCGAATCATGATCGGTGAAACGTGAGAGATCGCGAAATCGTGCTTTTGCCAAGCGATCGAACCATCCTTGATGCGAAACGCGACAAGGCCACGGCCCGGCCCGCCGACTGGCAAAATCACTGTGTCGCGAAAAGCGATCGGGCTGGCTGAATACCCTCGGTACAGCTTTGTTCCTTGGAACGCACTCGCAAGATCGCGCTTCCAAACGACGTTTCCGCTGGCGAAGTCGAGGCAATGTAGCACGCCGGTCACGCCAACGGCGCAAACTCGTCCATCCACGATCAACGGCGTTGCTAGAGGCCCAGGTCCGAATTCTTTGACGTTTGTACCTTCGAGAAACTCTACCTCGTCGCTGTGCTGCCAGACAGTTTTGCCCGTCAACGCGTTCATCGCGACAACGTGCTCTTGGTTGCCCGCCCGATACATGGTCACAAGCTGCTTACCTGATGTGACGATACTCGAGTATCCGTCACCCAAACGCCTTCGCCAGATCTGCCGAGGCCCTTTAGCTGGCCATGCGTCGGCAAGTTTAACATTTTGGACAGTGAAGTTGCCGTGCGCACCACCCCACCGCGGCCAATCGCCACGCGTGACCAAAGGAAACGCGAGAATGACCAATACGCTGACAAATTGGCGGTTCCATTGCTTCAAACGAGCAACCTTCAACCAGATGACAGGCAAAGGAATTCGGGCAGAAGAATAACTCTTCTTATTCCTCTGCCCATATTCCTTTGCCTTGAAAACCAAAACAATACCTTGAAAAACTCAGATGTCTTGGCGACGCGGGTTCGCGCCCAATGGTACTTACTTCGTCGCCTCTAGTAGCGGAACTCGCCAAGAGTTTCGGCGTTTTCCGAGCAAATGCCGAAAGTCTTGGCGACTTCCGCTACGAAGTTAAGTGCCGTTGGCTCGCGCCCGCATCGGGTTACTATCTCGCTCAATTCGACAGAAACCCATGAGCGCACTCTTCTCGAATGCATGTCATTTACCGGCGTCAAGAAGATCTGCGAATGGAATCCGAATGATGTAGTCCTTGTTCTTGATCGTGTATTCATTCTGTAGCACCATCGCGTCGGAATGAAACCAGACTCCGTTGAGTTTCCCTTGTCGCACGATTTTCGGTAGGAATTCCGGATCGCCCGGCTTACCGTTTCGGGTTCGTTTCGACCAGCCTTCGCTCGCGCTTTGAAAAAGGCGTACCCAGTACTCGCGATCATTTGACAGGACGAGATCATCGTGCGAGTCATCGTCGAGATCGACGAAACGCAGGCCTTGGTCGGCGCCGTTCTTGTCGACCAGGCAAGCACGCGCAGGCAACGCGAATGAAGCACGCTGCCAATTCGATTTCTGCTTGTCCCATAGAAAGACGGCGTTTTGTGAGTCGTTGTTCACGATCAGGTCGGAAAGACCGTCGCTGTTCAGGTCGCGGAAACGGACGCCGCGGTCTTTTCCGTCGGCGATGGTCAGTAAAGGTTGGCCATCGACACGTTCAGGAAATGATGTCTTGAGTTTCTGCCACTCCCCTTTTTCGAAACTCCAAAGGCCGCGTTGCCGTTTGTTGGCGACTGCGACGGCTGCCTCGCCATTGGGACCAGCGATGAGGAATCTCGCGCCCAGATTAAGCGGGATGTCGGTGTCTTCGGCCGTGACGACCTGTACCGGAAAGGAAATCTCGCGCCAGCGCTTCTCGCGAGGACTCCATAGCCGCGTCGTTTGTTGCTTCGAGTTGCTGATGACGACATCCAGAAAACCATCCGCGTTGACGTCGAGCAACCGAACACCGTTATCGTCGCCGCTCTTGGATCGCAATGGGACGCCACCGAGGGCGTTCTTGGTCAGGCGATCGTAAATCTCGCGGCAGTTCAAGAATTTGACTCGGCGACCATACGTCCGATCCGCGTAATCAATGACGTCGACAACCTGCGAGTTCTTGATGTAGCCGATCGTGTGAAACAACACGTTCATCAAACCCTGTTTTTCCACGCAGATATCAACGGCTCGCTTCCAATCGTCGGCCGTTTTGTCGCTTTGTGGCCGATGCTGATGGACGCCGTGCGAGTCGCATGGGATCGTGACGGGAAACTCCCAAATTGTGTTATTGATGACATATGGGTACGGAAAATTCTCGATCGAATTGACGAAGTGTCGTGTCTGCGGAATGTTGTCGACAAACTTGTCGAACCGTGGCCGACCGTCCGCGTCGTATCGCCATTCGCGAGGCAACGATGTGTCGCTGGATGGAAACCAAGTGCAGATACTTGTGTCGCATGTGAGAAATCGGCCATCGCTCGTGCGGAGCGGAAAAACCTCGGTATAGAATCTTGGCGAGACCGAATTCTGTGCGTCGCAGCCGGGCATGCGATGAGCCACCGGCCGGTTGCCGGGCACTCCGAAAAGATTCTCCATGCAGGCGAGATAATCGAGTCGCGCAAACTTGAGTGCCTTGTCGGGACCGTGTCCCTCGTTGCTACGAAAGAATGGGAACCGATGCGTAAAGGTGTGGCAATCCAGTGAGAGCCCGTCTTTCAAGAACCGCGGCAAGGTGGAATTCTTCGGTGGCGTTTGGCAAGTCATGATGGCGAGGGGGGCTCGACCGTCGATCTTCTTCAGTCGTTCAACCATCGGCTCCAAAAATCGCGAGAATGCTTCGGGACTGACATCAAAGCGCGGCCGAAAAGACGGCCCACCCATGTCGTCGATCGACAACAGGATCACCGCATCGACGCCCTCTTCACCGATCCACATGGGCGTCGTCAACTTTGGAAAGCTGCCGTGCGGATAGTAAGGATTGAGTTCGTCGAGATAAGCAAAACGCGAGCCCACTTGTTCCTCGGCGCGGATCGCCTGACAAATCAGGCAGACGACGATGAGCAAAATGGTGGGAAACCGTTGGACTCGCATAAACGTCTTTCTAAGAGTTCGCGCATCAATAAACTGTACAATTTAGCGTTGCGTCGACGGCGGTCGTTTTCGAATAGCGATTTTGATTTGCGAAGTATCGGAAGAATGACCAAGGAATGACACTATCTGGCCTTCTGAAATCACAAATCAACACTCATCAATTGCTATTCAAAGTCGTCCGCTCACGCAGATTCGTTACTCTTTCCGTTCAGGCTTTCGAGGAATCCAAAGAACAGTAAACAGCAGACCGGCGATCAGAATTCCGGCGCACAGGGCAAAGCTGATCTTGAAGCCGAAGGCCTGACTTTCCTGGCCCCAGCCGGTGATGCCCTTTTCGTGGACGGTGTCGGCGATCCAGCCGAAGACGACGCCCATTTGGCCGACTGGGCCCATTGCCAGATTCATTAGGACTTGGCCGCGTTTCATCTTGGACTGGCGGCAAGCCGACAACATGTAGTTCGGTGCGTAGACGCCGACCAACTCGCCGGCTCCGAAGATTCCGAACGCTAGCAAATAGGACTTTCCCGTTGCGAACATCGCCCATAGCAAAGCGAACACGTAAAGGCTCGCCGTGACTAACACGCCGCTGCGTGGATTCGTTTTGACAAGCAACCAACCCAGGCCCGCTCCGGCCAGTGCCTTGAAAGCAAACCTCAACAGGTTCTGATAGCCCGCGTATTCCATCGGGTCTACACCCAGCACGGCCTTGGAATACAAGCTCATGTTGGATGGAATCGTATTACCTACATAAAAGATCAGAGTCATAATCGCGACCAACCGGACCAGCCGGATGGAAAGTAAGTCGCGGAAGTGGACGACAAACAAAGCAGTCGATACGAACATGAAGCAAATCGAAATCGGCATCAGCTTCTGCAAGGCAAACACCATCGCGACGATCCCGGCGGCAACGCCCAAGGCCAAGTCAATGATCTCACGGAACGGCCGTCGCTCAGGTTCGTCGTCGGGCAGCTCGATGTCAAAACGGCTTGAGAGAAACGAGGCCAACCCCATCACCGGAGCAATCAAGGCGAACAGCAATGAGTAATTTGCGGGTGCCTCGATCGGCTCGACGGACAAGTTCAACGGACCGAGTTCAAAGTGCCCGGCCAGAATGAGCTGTGAGACCAGTGAGCCGACGGCTGCGAATATCGGTCCCGCTCCGTAAGCCAGTCCAAGAGCAACGCCTCGCTTGGCTTCATTTGTTGTGCGGCCGAGGACTTCCCAGATAAAAGCGATCGCGGTTGGGATCGTCGCACCGGTGATGCCGCTTTGCAGAATCACGACGATGATCTTTATCTGGTCGGACACGGGCGAGACAATGGCCGCCGCGGTTAACCCGGAAGTTATCGCCGCCAATCCATAGCAAGCGGTCAAAGTCGGTTTTAAGTGCCGGACTTTGGGAAAGGCCCACGCGACCAACGCCACTAGAGTCGCCATCACAAAGAACGAAGATCCCGGCAGATTCGCGACCGTGGCGTTGGCATCCAAGTGCTTCAACAGCGACGCTTGTGTTATGCCGACGTAGATCACAGGTGCCGACAGATATTGCAAAGCCACGATTGTGGCGAATAGCTTGAGGTTTTTGTCGGAGTGCATCGGAGCAACTTTATGTCAGCGGCAAATCGACGGCCTGACCGGTTTGGGCGGACTTCAAACACGCTTCGCAAATCTCAACCGCGGCGCGGCCTTCTCGGCCACCAACACTTGGAGGCCGCTCTTCATGAATGCTGTCGATGAAACCTTGAATCACGCGGAAATGAGGCTCCAACCGCACCGGGTTCGTGGGATCGTTGGCCCAGTCAAACTTGGGCGGGATGAACACGTCTTCCCACGCGTCGCCTTTACCCATGCGCAGAAAATCAAAATTCTCCAAGTCCAACATCGCGTCGCGACCGATCACCTCGAAACGAACTTCGCTGCTGGGGATGCTGGGCGGTGGCAATTCCGAAGTAATCCACATGTGCCCCATCAAGCCGTCTTCGAATTGCAACTGCGCCATCACACTTTGCGCTGCAGCGTTGATGTCGCTGAATGTGTTCACTTGAGCGAAGACACGGACAACTTCCTTACCGCATAGCCAGCGGAGAAAGTCCGTGTTGTGCGATGCCATGCCCATGAACAACCCGCCGCCTCGCGGATCGTACATCCATTCGCGCTCGGCAAAGAAGTCTTTCGAAAGCGTGATGGGAAAGGCAGAAAGTGTACGCATCATCCAGATGGGCCCAAGCTGACCTTCATCGATCAGTTGTTTGGCTTTACGAGTCACGTTGCGAAATCGCTCCGTCTTGACCACGGCCAAGTTAACGCCCGCTTTTTCACAAAGCTGCATTATCTGATCGCATTCTGCCACAGTAGGAGCCATCGGCTTTTCCACCAGCACATGTTTGCCAGCCGCGGCCGCCTTCTCGGTAATTTCCAACCGATACTGGTCGGGTGTGGCAAGAATCACGGCGTCGATGTCCGAACGAGCCACCATGGCTTCCACGGACTCATCGGCGCCCACATCAAAATCAGCAGCCAACTTCGCCGCTCGCGATCCGCCGGTGATAGAAACCAGCTTTGCGCCGTTGACATGAGCCTTTAGACATTGGCTATAAGTCAATCCCATGAAACCACTGCCGATCATTCCCACACCAAGATCGTTCATAGTTCCCTTTCCAAGCTATGTATTGTCGCGGCCGTTAAGAAACAGTGAGCATATCGAAAAACACCGGCTTCCGCGATTCTCGGCAAAGGATAACCGAGACGACGTACGCTCAACGATTCTGGTTTTTATTGCGACGAGTTGATTCTAGTAACCGGACACGTGAGTTTTGATGTTGCCCCTTTCTTAGTCGCTACGCCACTAAGAAAGGGGCAACATTAGAATTCACAAGTCGGGTTACCACATCCTGCCCAATTTGACACGAATCCATGAACGCCCGTAGACGGCTTGCTACCATACATTGCGATCTTGCGTGGAGAGTTCAACCGCCATTTCGAAATACCGCCATGATCCAACGCGCCGCCATACCGGCTGCGCCCTTGGGTGTTGTATGACCGCGTGGTTCCGGCATGACATGCAGTTCGACCGCGCACTTTGATGTTGTCAATCGGCGTGCCAAGGCAATTGCGGAATCGGTACTCACACGTTGATCTTGATCGCCGATGACAATCCAAACCGATCGCTTAGCCAACTTGCCGGCGTAGTTGATAAGCGACAACTGTTTCGTCAAAGCGTTGTTCTCGGCACCCTTGAACTCTCGTAACTTGGCAAGTTTCGTTACCGGCGCGAAAGCGGCAACGCAAGCGACTCGAGTGTCGGCGGCTGCGAAATGAACGGCAAGGAAGCCGCCGCGAGAAGTACCGCATGCAGCGATTCGTTTTGCGTCCGAGTAACCGTTTTCGATCAGATGGTCCAACACGCTCGACAGGCGCTGGTTAAACGGCTTGACGAAATCCTCGCCTTTATCGACCCGACTGCGCCACCCCGTCAGTCCGTTGGGCTCACCTTTACGCTGCCTCGTGCCATGACAGGGCAAGTCGATCGAGACACACAACCAACCCGCTTTGTCAGCGAGTTGATTGCCGCACTGGCGAAAGTACGCATCCGACAACGTTTCCTCGACAGTACTTGCGAGCACGATCAATGTTGGTTGCCGTTTGCTCTCGACACGGCCCCAGATCCCAAACTCGACGCCATCTTTCGTTTTCAACTCTTGTACGCTGTCATTCGCCTTCAACGCTGCCGGCTTGGTCGGCTCACTTGAGATGACTCCGCCCGGCAAAGCCATACAAATTGTGGTGGCGATCATTGCAAACTTGATCCACACGACTTTATTCCCTTTTTGGTTAACCGATTAGAAGACGTTTTGCACGAACGTGGAAGAACTGCACGTTGGCGTCGACTTACGGATTGGGCTTATACTTCTTGTCGGACAACATCGACTTAGAACAACCCTGATGCTTGGTATCGATACATGAAACCATCCGTATTTTTCACGACTTTGATTCTATCAATCTTTGCTCTCGCTTCGCATGGCAACGCGGATGATGCTGACCGCTCGGCCGACAATAATGTTGTGCGAGTCTTTATCTTTGCCGGTCAATCCAACATGGTCGGCTCGGATTCCAAGGTAAAAGACATCGAGCGTTTCCCACCATTCCGCTGCTTAGAAGCTCCTCAGCCGCAAGTCCGGTTTTCTTATTGCATCGGACGGCAAAACAAGACGCGGTCGAACGGTTGGGTCGACTTGCAGCCGGTGAACGACGTCGTCGGCCCGGAACTCAGTTTCGCTCGCGAAATAACGAGGCACACTGACGCACCGATCGCCATCATCAAGTGCGCGGCGGGCGGGACTCACTTAGGCGGCGATTGGAATCCCAACGATCCTCAAGGCTTCGAAATGTACCCGCTGGCATTGGATCTGATTCGGTCGTCGTTGGCGGAACTGGAGAAGCATAAGATCGCTTACCGCATAGAAGGATTTATGTGGCATCAGGGTGAGAACGACATGTTCAACAAAGAGTACATGGAGAACTATGGCAAGAATCTCGCGAACTTCCTTGCTTGCTGGCGGCGTGATTTGAAGACGCCGAAATTGAAGTTCTACATCGGCGAGCTTTGTACCAAGACCGTCTGGGGAATGGATCTGCGGCCGAGAATGTACGC
>PBMZ01000190.1 GCA_002722955.1 Planctomycetaceae bacterium
GAACGAATCATTCGGATCGTAGGTGAAACTGCCATCAGCGTTCAGCATCACGGTTGCGCCGGAACCCAAAGTGATCGTCATGCCAACGTCGGCGGCTTGGCCGTTGATGGCGTTGACCATCAAGTTCTCAATGTCGACATCGGTGTCATTACCCAGCACACCGTCTGCCGCAACCGTGACGGAATTATCTTCGTTGGTCGAGGCTGCATCGTCGACGGCAATAGGAGCATCGTTCACGCCGTTGACGGTTGCGGTCACCGTGCCGATTCCAGTGGCACCGTTCTCGTCCGTCAATGTGTACATGAACGTGTCCATCATGGACTCGGTGTCATCCAACGCTTGGAAGGCCGCGACGCCAGTTGGGTCGTATGTGAAGCCGCCATTCGTAGCACCGAGTGCAGTCACGCCTGTCACGATCGCGCCAGCAGCGCTGGTTGCGTCGATGGCCGTGACGTTGAAGTCGTCGCCGTCTTGATCGAAGTCGGCTTGATTACCGGCACTCAGCGAGCCGTCTCGGACGTTGCCCATGAAGGTCGTGTCTTCGGTGACCGCAAAAGCATCGGGTACCGCTGTCGGTGGGTTGGTGATGGCAATCGTGAAGTTGCCTGTTCCCATGCCTCCGTTCTCGTCCGAAATCGTGTACTGCAGCATTTCGGTGTTATTCGCACCGCCGGCAACGTCTGTGTAGCTGAACGTGCCGTCCGGGTTGATCGTCAACATGTTGCCAGAGTTCAAGGTGATCGTTTGCTGAGCTCCACCAAGATTCGTGACCGTGCCTCCATCGTTGATCGAGACAACCGTGAACGTGTCATCGTCGACGTCAACGTCCGTGTCGTTATCCAGCAAACTGTCATCGCCGTTGGTCAAGGTTGTGACCGTATTTCCGTCAAGCACGGTGGCCACATCGTCGTTGGCGACCGGGTTGTCGTTAATCGACGTCGCCGTGATGTTCGTAGCGTTGTCTTGGACGGTCACATCACCGTCGTTGACGCTGATGTTGGCATTGGTCACGACGGTGTTGCCTGGAGCGACTTGGTTTTCCGTTGGCGTGAACACCAAAGCTTGGATTTGTGTCGTTGCGTCGGCCGGAGTTGTTGCGGCTAAGTCGTACTTGCCTGCCGTTCCACCATCCTTCGTGAAGTTGCCCAGCGTCGTAAACGTGCCGTTGGCATCGCCGGCATTCAATTGGATCGATACCGTGACCATTTCACCGGTGTCGACATCAGTAATCGTCACGCCAGCGAACGGATTCGTTGTGGCGTTGTCGTCAACCATCACATTGGCCGCGCCATTGATGGTCGAGGCATCGTTGATCGACGTGGCAACAACAGTCGTCACGTTATCGCTAGCATCGACGGCGCTCGCGCCGCTGTCATCGACATCGATCGTGAATGTGGTCGTGACCGTAGCATCAGGTGCAACTTGGTTTTCGGTAGGATCAAACACGAGTTGACGAATGGCGGCTTGAGCCGACGCTGGATCGGTGTTCGTCGTCAAGCTGTAAACGCCATTGCCATCATCTTGGAATCCGGCGGCTGTCAACGAAGCAGCAGTAAAGACGCCATTGGCCGAGTCACTCAAACGAACCGTGACACCAATGGATTCGCCAACGTCGGGATCAGTGAACGTCACGCCTTGGAACGGCGAGACCGTTGCATTGTCGTTAACCATTTGATTGGGAACCGTCCCAGCAATCACCGTCGGATCGTTAACCGATGTTGCGGTAACTTGCGATCCAGCATCCATCACATCCGTACCGACGTTGTCATTGATGGTGATCGTGAAGCCCGTCATCACGTTGTTGCCCACAGCGACTTGGTTTTCGGTCGGATCGAATACCAAACCCTGCAATGCCGTGTTCGCAGCTGCAACGGTGACGTCGTTCAAGGTCAACGTTCCGCTGCCATTATCCGAGAAACCTCCCAATGAACCAGCAGTAAACGACCCATTCGCCGTCACATCCTGAACGATGGTGACGTCGAGCAATGTGCCGGGATCGGGATCAGCAAGAGTCACGCCCGCGAATGCGTTGACGGTGGCGTTGTCATCAACATTGACATTGCCCGTGCCGTTGATCGTCGGGGCGTCGTTGGTTGCGTTGGTTGAAACAACCATCGTCGTGGCATCGGAGACCATACCGTTGTTCTTGCCGTCGTCGATCGTAATCGTCAGCGTTGTTGTTTCGCTGGCGGTCAATGCGGCTCGGTTATCGGTTGGATTGAAGACCAGACCTTGAATGGCGGTTTGCGCGTTCGCGGTCGACATGCTTGTCAAGGTGTAGCGTCCGCCACCTTGATCGACGAAGCCAGTCGCGCCCACTTCGATGACACCTTTGGCAGCATCGTCCAGCATGACTTCGACTGTGATGTTATCGCCGTCACCATCAGCAAAGGTCACGTTCGAGAACGGTGTCCCTGTTTGATCATCGTTGATTGCCGTGTTCGCCGTCGTGTTCATGATCGTCGGGGCGAAGTTCGTTACGACGCTAATCGTGTTTTCCACGATCGGGTTCATAGCGTCACCATTCGGTCCCGAAATCGGGAAGATCATTGATCCGTCGAATGTCGAGAATGTTGTGTTGCCCACGACACCTGGTGCTTGATTAATATTTCTCAAATCGATGGTGAAATTACCGTCGGTCGCACCAGCCTCGACTTGCAGTCGCAACGTCAACACAACGCCAAGCGTGTTTGCTGGGACTGGATTCGTACCGAATTCGCTATATGTCGCGTTTGATACATCTGTACCCATGTCATTGTTAGCAGCCGGATTGGGGTCTTCGACGACAATGACGCCCAGATTGTTCAATACAGGACCACGAGTGAATTGGATGCCTTCAAATGTGGCTCCATCGTAGCCAACCGAGAACACTGTCGAGCTTACGGCTTCCAACGTGTCGGCCGCATTGTCACTGCGAATCTCGACATTGAAGAAATCGCCTGGGCGAACGGATGTGAGCGTCGCACCCATGTCGTCCTTGAATTGGATATTTAATTGAGGGTCGGGCCCAACATTAAAGTCCGGTGTTACCCCTGGAGGAATGTCTGGTAGCGAGGAACTCAGCGTAAACGCCTTACGAGCCGTTTGAATGGCATCCGTAATCGTCAGCGTATTGCTCGCGTCAGCGTCACCAACAATCGTCGGATCAGTAATTGGACTGCTATCAAAACCACCATCGATATTGAACGCTGTCCGTGCCAGGAAGATCGCATCGGTAATGTCGTAGGCACGGTTGCCGTTGGCGTCGGCCGGGTAAATGGCCTTTTGAATGGCGTCGTCACCAATGGTGTCGATCGTGCCGCCGTTGATCGAAATGTTCGAGAAGCTCAGCCGCTGAGCGTCTCCATACAGCGTCGAGTTAGGAACGGAACTGGTCAAGGCAACAAGATTCGCTGAACCAGCCGACAATGCCGATCCGCTCGCCGTCACCGTAATTTGGCCGGGAGTCGATATGTCCTGCTGGGTCACAGACCAGCCCGGAGCCAATGCCGTCGCGCCGGTGACGGTGAGTTCCGTCGGATCAAAGTTAAACGTGAACTGTGCCGAGGTCACTCCATTGGCTTCGTCGATGCTGACTGGAATACCACCCGTTCCGCCAATGTCAATCGCTTGTCCCGCACCCCGTGCAAAGTCAGGTACAGACAGAACGCGTTCACCATTGTCTGTTATGGTGAATTGCATCACAAAGTCGCCACCAGGATTACCGTCGCCGTCGCCGTCGAGCTGATCGCCTTGCGTGTCGAAGACACCATTCGGGCCACTCTTGATGGTGAAGGTATAAGTATCTGGCGGCAGCGGATCACCAGACTTGACGAAGATGAATTCGCCAGTTGCTTCGTCGTAGACAACCGAACCACGGATGTTACCCTGAGTATTTCCAACCAAGGTCACGTCATTGCTATCGGCCGAGGCGTCGTTGCCATCAAAGACGTGCAACGTGGTCGGGTCGATCTGACGTTGTACTTGGACTTCGACTGCGGCTTGAGTTTGCTGCGGTTGAGATACACTGAAGCTGTTCGAGCCGTTGAAGTTGCCGCCGTAGACGACAAATGTGTTGCCGGTGTTTGTGCCACCCTCGACTCCGAAGGCGCCGACAATCACATCGTGGATGGCATCGTTGTTGACGTCGGCCGAACCGATCGAAAGTCCCAGTTGGTCGCCGGCATCGACACCGTCGATGACGAAGCCGTTGGTACCATCGATGCTCGACAGTGCTAATGTCGAGTTAAAGTCATCAGTACCAAAGACGACGTGCGCGGATCCTTCTACGGTATTCGTGTTTCGGTCGCCAGGCGAGCCGACAATGATGTCGCCAAGGCCGTCGCCACTGACGTCTTGGGCCAAGTGCACGCCAAGCCCTGATCGGTCTGCACCAGAGATCGCGCCGCCAGTGATGCCGTCGATTCGGAAACCGTTGTCACCGTTTAGCGAGCCCAGATTGAAACTGGAGCCAAAGCTACTCGATGCTTGTCCGAAGATGACGTAACTGGCACCGGCGTTGTCGTTCGCACCTGGAGCACCGATGATGAAGTCAGATCGATCGTCGCCATTAATATCGACGCCGCCGCCTGTCGCCGTACCAAGCTCATCGCCCGAAGCCAAACCCGTAATGGTAAAGCCAGTCGAAGCACTGAGACTCGACAAACTGAAGTCGGCACCTAACGAAGAACTACCATAAACGACATACGCTGTTCCGTTGGCCGAGGCATCCTTGGCTCCGATCAGCAGATCGTCGCGGTTGTCTCCATTGATGTCGCCGATGAACGAGACACTTTGGCCAGCGTGGTCGGACGAGCTGATTCCGTTAATGCGTACGCCGTTGTTTCCATTCAGATCCGAGGCTCCGATGGCTGCACCGGGACCACCGTTGCTACCAAAGATGACGTAGGTGATACCGGCCGAGTTGGCTCCTTGCGGCGAAGCGTCGCGCATACCGACTGCGATATCGTCGATGCCGTCACCATTAAAGTCGCCGCCACCTGTCACGAATTGATAAGCACCGTCGTATTGATCTTGGCCGGTGAATGTTGAACCCGTGTTACCGCCCAAGGACGAGAGGTTCAGAGTTCCACCCAAACCGCCATCGCCGAAGATTGTATAGGCTTGGCCTGCACCCAAGTCGACGCTGTAAGGATCGCTGGCATCACCAGGACCAGCGTTTGGTGCGCCGATCACAACATCGTTGATGCCATCGCCGTCGATGTCGCCAGCGGCACTGACTGAGCGACCGAATGTATCGTAATCTTCAAGCCCGGTGATCGTCACACCGGCATTGCCCAACGTTGAGGCATTGATGGTGGCTGGCAGATTCGTGCCACCGAAGATGAGATAAGATTCCCCACGACCTTCTTCGCCGCGGTAGGCCCCGTCACCAAATCCGTAGGCACCCACGATGAAATCATCGATGCCATCACCATTGATGTCGTCTGTACCAGCCACGGAAAAGCCCGAGTA
Organism: Planctomycetaceae bacterium; assembly: GCA_002722955.1. Taxonomy (GTDB): domain Bacteria; phylum Planctomycetota; class Planctomycetia; order Planctomycetales; family Planctomycetaceae. The sequence goes on from PBMZ01000190.1 coordinate 5,455, forward strand.
GCTTTCGGCTTTCCCCGCAAATGTGATGCCGTTGGTACCATCCAAGGCCGAAACCGAAACTGGAGTCGGAGCAGCCAGAAGCGTACGGTCCTCGAGAGCTTCAATCTGGCGAAGTCGTTTGGGCCGTCTCACTTGACGACGCAGAGAATTCTTCGATGACTTCATAACTCGGTGCTTCAGGATGGCAAGCCAATGATTCAGTAGCATCGCTTAAAGCCTTTCTCAGTGCGGTTTGTTCCGCTCAATCTTGGTGTCGGCCCATCGAGTTCAATATTCGTTGTTTATGTGCCTAACAACGTACTGAGACTCGCTCCCGCGCTTGTTCTGCGCGCGGAAGATGGTCGGCAAACGGATTTAACGATCGATCAACAGTTAAAACTAGGAGTTTTAGGTAGTTTGAATGGTTTGTGGGGTGGCCTGCAATGGTGAACACTCAACACGTCATCGAAATCTGGCATTCCAAATCGCGACAAACTCGACCTTACCGAGTGTTAGTTACAGGCCGTACGACTCGCACCACCACATTGGGCGGACAGTCTCTCTATATTGCCCAGTTTTCGGAATGAGCGTCCGTTTTGGGGGATTGGTCAAGTTTCGGCGGAGTGACCGGCACCAAGACGTGAGCTTGGCCTCCGAAACAACCAGCCGCAAGGTGCGCGCAAACGCCATACGTGCGCGTGTTCCCGCTTTCTACAAATCGTCCTTCCCGATTCGATTCCCAGCTCGATTTTTCGACTTTGTGGTCTCACAGACCAAGCGACCCTAAAGTAGGTCCGTGAGCGTTGAATGTACGTAAGGTGATAAATAGTTAAAGCTTGCGGGTTATAACGATTATAACGCTCGCTGCTCGCATGGTACGAACAGCTACTCACATCGCCATAAATCAAATGATTGCCTCGGCTTCCCGTCGAAACGGGATTTGTTGGCTTTGGCATAACTCAAAGTACGACGATGCTGTGCAATTCTTTCGCCCTCACGGAGATTTCTGCCGTCATGGCAACAGTTAGAGGCCCGACAGGATCAGCGTAAAGTTTCCGGCTTAGTGAAGTCAAAACATTTAGGCAACATTTACGAAACAATTTCGTCCGTTACCAGAAGTCGGGCTTTTCGCAATAGCGGGCTCTTTTGCGGGTCCGCGTATCACGGAACCACGGCAACCCGACAAGCGCCGGACTCGGAAGCGAAGGAAATCGCCTGATTGACCTCATCGAGCGAGAACTCGCGTTCCACAAGTTCGCAGAAGGGGTAAGCGGTCGCGCCCAGGAACTCAACGGCATCAGACAGCGCCGCTGGAGTGTAATTGTGGACGCCTTGAATCCTGAGCAGATTTCGCACGACGCGTTCTGGATCAATCGGAACAGCATCCGTGGGCGACACTGAGCCGACCAAGACCAGTTCCCCGCCAACACAAAGTTGCCCTAAACTAGCCTCAACCGCACTCGGGGCGCCGGACATCTCGAAGACAACGTTCGCTGATTGGCATTCATCGGCAAGATTGTTCCACTCGATTTTCGAAGTGGCACCAAATTGATCGGCCCGGTCCAGACGTTTCGGGTCGACGTCACAAACGAGAATCTCTGCTGCCCCTCGCCAAGAACACATGGCTGCCGCTGTTAGCCCCAACATGCCGGCACCGAAGATTAAGACGCGACGCGCCTTGACCGTGGACACGCTTCTGACTGCTTCAGCAACCGTGGCCGTGGCACAGCTCGCCGGCGCTAGTAATGTTGCTGGTACGTCCTCGGACACTCGGGCGATCGTCGTGCCTCGTTGAATGTGACAGTATTCACTCAAGCCGCCGCTGAGGGGTGCCGCGCACTCTGTCGATTCATGACCATATTTGAACAAGTTGCGACACTTCTGAGGGATGCCGCGCACGCATCGATCACACTCACCACACGAGGCCGCGACTGACCAAACAACTCGAGCTCCAACTTCTAAGGCATGCCCGGCGGTATCAACTGGAGGTTCCTCGTCCGATTGATCAACGATTCGTCCGATGATTTCATGGCCAAGGATACTGGGAACGGGTGTCGAACGACGTCCATGGATTGAATGCAAGTCGCTCCCGCACAGAGTGCAACATTCCACTCGAACCAATGCCTCACCGGTACGAAGTTCTGGCAGCGCAAATTCTCGGATCGAGAGTGGGTTTTCAGGCGTTTCGAAAACGGCGGCTCTTGAGGTGGTGGGTTGCGACATCGAGCGTTACAGCCAGTGGTTGTGAACTTTCAAGCTTTGACCTGAAATCCTGCCTCTTGAATGATCTCACAAACGGCGATGCGGTCCAGTGTGCCCTCGACGATGGCTTCGCCGGGTTCCAGATGGACGACGGCCGCGGTTATGCCGTCAGTGCCCTTGAGTGTCTTCTCTAGACGGTTGACGCAACCATTGCAGGTCATTCCCGCGACCTCAAGGTGCATCTCTGAATCCGAGGCGACCGCTCTTCGTCGGCGAATCCAACGGCGAGCATCATCAAAAGCGAACCAAACCAGCATCACGATCAACGCGACAGCCGTCGGACCATTCCACCACGTAAAATCCGTCGAGTGATGGTGACTGCCGCTGACGGCGTTAGCGGTCAACAACCAATCAAACAGCATCGCGAATGCAATGCTGCCGACGATAATCGTGCCCAGATAAACGCCAAGGACTCGACTTCCAAATCGCCGGTAAACAGCCCCGATCGTTGCGACGTTGGTTGCCGGGCCAGCCATCAGAAATACTAAGGCGACGCCCGGCGGAAAGCCGCCGGCGACTAGGGCCGCTGCAATCGGAACAGACGCGGTCGCACATACGTACAAAGGCAAGGAGATTGCCAACACCGTCAGTGAAGCAATGAAAGTCCCCGATCCGCCGATCGTTCCCAACGTGCTCTCGGGAACGAAGGTCTCGATCGCGGCCGATACCAGAATGCCGATCAGTAGCCAGCCCCAGATAGAACGAATGATCTCGATGCCATGATCCAGCATTCTGGTAAAGCGACTTCCGTGGCTGTGATGATGATGGTGATGGTCGGCTTCGTGTGACTCGACGTTCGGACAACGATCGGCGAGGAACCCGCCGATGATGCCTGTCACGGCAGCACTGACCACCTTGAACAACGCAAACGGCCAACCGAGAAATGACGCGGCAACCAGAATCGAGTCGACACCTGTCTGAGGCGTGCTGATTAAGAAGCCGACGGATGCTCCGTTGCTGGCGCCATCTTTCTTCAGGCCGATGCCAGCCGGGACAACGCCGCAAGAGCACAATGGCAACGGGACTCCGATGGCCACGGCTTTGAAAACACCCCAGCGGCCGTTGAGCTTGCGGTGCACGAAACCGGGAGGCAGCCACACGTGTAGCATTCCCGATATCAGCGTTCCTAGCAGGAGCCACGGAGCTAGCTGTAGGAAAACGTGCCAAACCGCAACGATCATTCAACAGGCCTCAAGCAAGCCGATCCAAGAGAGATTCTTCCGTCTATCGTAACCCGCCTGGAATTAACGCTGCAAGAGGCGAATGGCCAAGAACGCTCGCACGAGGCCAACGCACCCCCGCAGGATCCCAATTGTAGCGGCAAGTGCATTACGTCTACAGCAACTCATCGGCCAGTTCCGTGAAATCGCTCACAGTCACGTCGGGTTGATACCCGGAATCCTCATAGGGTAACGACTGCCGATTCACGAACGCTCCGCGGAGTCCGCACATTCGGGCTCCCATGACATCAAACGAATTGGCCGAGACCATCAGGCACTCGCCGACTTCCAGGCCAAGAATTCCTGCCGCCTTACGATACACGCCCGGATTAGGCTTAAACGCTCCGACCACTTGCACCGAAATGATGTCGTCAAAATCCCATCCGATCCGATTCTGTACGAGATGCTGTAAGAATTCCGGCTCGCCGTTCGACAGTGCAACCAGTTTGACGTGACCTTGCATGCGTTCCAATGCTGGCAAAACATCATCGAATGGCGAAAGCGATTGCCAAGCTATCATTAGTTCATCAATATCAGCCTGCGAAGCCTCGACACGAAACAGTTGCGATGTGTAAACGCAAGCTCGACGAGCAACCGTCAAATAACCGCTGTGCCCCATGGCCACGATGTTGTCTTGATACTGTTCGATGCGCTGACGGTAACGCCACTGCTTCCAAAACTCATCGGGTGAGACATCAGAGCCCTTCGCCTTCAGGAAGTCCGCGATATAAGGCGTCAGACTTCCACCCAAATCGAGCACGGTTCCAAACAAGTCGAATGTCAAGGCTTTTACGTTAGTTAAGGACACGGTTACCAACCTCAAGAGAATCATATAGAACGCGGACTTGGAACATGAATGCTTGCTAATCTACACTAAATCGGAACCGACGAAAGTGAATGAGCGGCTTTAACAGTGCTCTAGCCATGGTAACCCGACGCGTGAGCGAGGGCCCGGTCACCCGCGTTCGCAAGCAAAGATTATCGATCGCGAACACGGGTGACCGGGCCCTCGCTCACGCGTCGGGTTACCATGAACTCACTCGCTGGCGCTCCGTGCTTGTATTCGTTGCTTCGAGACTTTACAGGAAATATTGATGAGTCGAATTGCAAGACTGTTGCTGTCGAAAGATGTCCTTGAAGCCGATGTCGAGACTCGAGTTTCGGCTGAGCATGCGGCACTGTGGTTTGCTGCGCAGTCCAGTTCCTCATTGCATGTTCCACAGCAAGCCATCTCCGCGGCGGATGACGAACTATCCGCTTTTGAGAAGACCGCCAGCGAGTACGGCGTGCAGCTTGAGGGCCTCGAAGATGCCGATTCATTCGATGCTGGCTTCGTCGTCTCGACACAGCCTCAAACTGGATGCACGTCGTTGCAAGTTGTCGCGGGGTTGGATTTGGATGAGGAGCCAATGCTGCTGTTGGTGACTGATGGCAGCGAGGCGGCTTTCGAAGCCGTCGACTTCGTCATGTCAGGCGGCTTCTTTTACGACGCCAAAGTCCACTTGCTGCTGGTTGTGGATAATGAGGAAAGCCGTGAGTCACTCGAAGTTGAAGTCCATGACCAGTTGTCTCGCACGGACTTTCGCACGTTGACCTTTGGTGTTTTAGTACATGTCGAAGTCGCGGCGATGAAAGATGTCGTCGCGAGATTCCTCGAAGAACAGGACATCGACTTAGTTGTTTGTGACAAGTCGATCGCGGACAACGTTGGCGAAGTCGCTTGCTCGCAACTGATCATTCGCGAGTAGCTCAGCGAACCGTGCCAACTGGCGGGAAGCTATGTTGGTCTCGGTGATAGGCCGAGTCGAAGAACTGAGTACTCTTGTACCACTCGTGGCGTCCGTCGCCGCTGATATCGGCAACTTGCTCGCGGAACGCAGTCTTCTCGTCTTCGGTCATCGGAGAAAAGTTGCGAACGATTTCGAGATCTTGCTCCAGGTTCTCGAATGATTGCATTCCGGCAACCAAGGTGCTCACGGGCATGGACATCACGTAGCGCCGGCACTCCTCAACGCTCAAACCAGCTTCGGAGACAAGCTGCCCGTTGCCGCCAAGCGACTTCATGGCGATGACGCCAATGTCGCGGCGGTTCAATTCGGGAAGTATCTCGTTTTGAAAACTGCGGTAGTGATAATCGAGCACGCTGATGGGCAACTGAACCGTGTCCCAGTTGTAGTCATAACTGAGCATCTTCTGAAAGATGTGCGGGCTCTTATGTCCCGTGAAGCCAACAAAGCGCACCTTTCCCGCTTTGACGGCTGCGTCCATGGCCTCGATTCCGCCGCCAGGAGCGAACAACAAGTCGGGATCGTTGTCGTAATTGATCTCGTGAAATTGCCAAACGTCGATGACGTCAGTTTGCAGACGCTTCAAGCTTTCGTTGAGATGCTCTTCGCACGTCTTTCGGTCTCGACCGCAGACTTTGGTCATCAAAACAGCCTTGTCGCGGCGACCCTTTAAAGCCAAGCCCATGCGACGTTCGGATTCGCCTTCCCAATACTCCCACGCGTTGTCGAAGAAACTGAGGCCACCGTCGATTGCCCGATGCACCAACTCGATCGATTGGTCGGGCGTCAAGGTGGGCCGAGACAAATGGCCGCCACCAACACCGAGGATGCTGACATCAACGCCTGTCTTCCCAAGCGGGCGGATTGGGATTCCCGCGTCATTCCGTTTGATGTCGGTCATTTCTTCTTTTCCTTCGTCTTCCGTTCCGAGACCAATTGATCGTAATGAACGCGTCCGACGTGCCACATGTACTGCGGCCCGAAACCGCTCGCCGGTCCCCACTCGTTGGCCGTCGAGAGCCGTAGATGCTTCTCCGCCTCTTTGGGTTTCTTCTCAACGAAGTAGTTCAACCCAATATAAAGGTGAGCATAGAACAAGCGTTTCTCGCGTTCGTCGTCACTAATCTTCGCGGCGTCGATCTTGTCCAAAATCTCCTTGGCGGTGATTTTGCCAGCGAACAATTGATAAACGGACGGGAACGGTTCACGGTCGTCTTTCTTGTACTTCAACAATCCTTCCCGGGCTTTGGGAATGCCGTACGCTTGCGTCTGCGAGAGATAACGCCAAATTCCGTTCTCTCGATCGACGTCATCAAACGTGTGGTAGATCTCGAATTGATGAGCGGCCTTCTTAAATTGCTTGGCATAGAAGTAAGCGATCCCGCGGCGCCAGTGCGAGGCGTTTAGCTTCGGGTTTAGCTCGACCATCTTTTCATAATCGGCAACGGCGTCGGCAAAATCACCGCTGAAGAAACGTAAGTCGCCGCGGCGAGAATACAGTTGCACGTTCTTCTCATCGCCTTTGAGTGCTTTCGAGTAAGAATCAATGCCTTCCTTAAGGTTCTCGGCAAGCTCCTCGCGGTCTTCCTTCTTCAGTGGGTGGTCTTCTGCATGAAGCAAGTTGCTCGCGCACAACACGGCCAGGAGGACAACGCTGCTAGTTTTCATCTTCATACTCCAATCGAAGAATGACCAATGTCCAAGCACCAATGACCAATGGAAGAGCGCAAACCTCTTTGTTGGTTATTGGTGCTTGGACATTGGGATTTAACAGTTCAAGACGCCGTTGGGGCGAGCACGCGGTCGCCGATCTTCCATTCGGCACCATTGCGAATGACTTGCCGATAAAGCGTGTCACGTTCGACCGGTTCGCGTCCGGCTTCTCGGATTAGATGATGAATCTGGTCGACCGTCAAACCCTCGGGAGTTTCAGCGCCCGCGTCGTGATAAATTAGCTCATGGACAACCGTTCCATCCAGGTCATCAGCACCAAAGCTTAAGGCAACTTGAGCAGTCTTCTCGCCCAACATGATCCAGTACGCTTTGATATGGTCAAAGTTGTCCAGCATGATCCGCGAGAGCGCCATCACTTTCAGATCCGTCATACCGCTTGGCTTTTGAATGTGGTCCAAGCCGGTATTTTCCGGATGAAAGGCCAACGGGATGAACGTTTGAAATCCGCTGGTGTCATCCTGCAATTCTCTCAAGCGGCACAAGTGATCGACGCGATGCCGAGCTTCCTCGATGTGACCGTAAAGCATCGTTGCGTTTGTGCGCAAGCCCAGATTGTGCGCGGCTCGATGAATCTCGATCCAGTTTTCGCTATCGGCCTTATGCTCGCAAAGTTGACCGCGAATCTCTTCGTCGAAAATTTCCGCGCCGCCACCGGGCATACTGCCGAGGCCCGCGTCTACCAACTCTTGCAAGACCCACTCATAAGGTTGCTTCGTCAAGTACGCGAACCAGTTGATCTCAACCGCCGTCCAAGCCTTGATGTGAATGTCCGGGTTCGTTTCACGAATGACTCGAACAACGTTGACGTACCAATCAAACTTCTTCTGATGGTGCAAGCCGCCAACCACATGAATTTCCGTCGCGCCCGCGGCCGCCGCCTCATGCACTCGCTCACGAATCATATCATCCGTAAACGTGTAACTCTTGGGGGCTTTCAAGTCGGAACGGAACGCACAAAACGTACAGCGATAAACGCACACGTTTGTGGGATTCAGATGGATGTTGGTGTTGTAGTAAGCGTAGTTACCGTTCTTCCGCTCGCGGATCACGTTGGCGAGCCGCCCGAGCGTCAAGACATCGACGTTTTCGTCTAAGAACACACCCTCATCGAACGTCACGCGTTCGCCAGCGTGAATCTTTTCAGAGATGCGGTCCAACGTTTGTTGGTCAGTAGAATTCAGCATTGTTGTTGGTTTTGATTCAGGGAATCGTACTCGTTTAACGCCCAGCCGAAGGCGCCGGCAACCAAGAAGCATTGCATACCAAATGGCGGCGACGCTGCGAATGATAACCCGACGCGTGAGCGAGGGACGCTCACAGATAAACGCTCACATTACGTGTTGTTTACGAACACGAGCGATCATCCGTCGCTCACGTGTCGGGCTATTATTGGACGGTTTTGCCGTCCAAAGAGGCGGGTTCCTTCGGCTGGCGTTAAACGAGAAGTTGGACAATTATTTCAGGACATAAACATCAACAGCACCGACGATCAGTAGCCCAAGACTAATCACGGAGTTGACATTAAAGAACGCAATGTTCACGCGGGTCAAGTCATCAGGTCGAACAAGCCAATGTTCATAGGCCAAAAGTATCGTCACCAGAACCGTCCCCACCAAGAACACTGGCCCCAAGTTGGCAATCTCCCAAAGCCCGAACAAACACGCCGCCGTTCCAATGTGGCTCAGCATCGCAATCTTCAGAGCTTTCGAAACGCCTAATCGAGCCGGAATGCTATGCAACCGTCGTTCTCGATCGAAGTCGACGTCTTGGCAAGCATAGATAATGTCGAAGCCACCGACCCAAAAGAAGATCACTGCCGCCAACACAACGGGCGTCCAAGCAACGGTCCCCGTCACCGCGATCCAAGCCGCGATGGGCGAGATCATCAAAGCCGCTGAAAGCCAATAGTGGCACAGTGACGTCCATCGCTTGGCATATGAGTATCCCAGCAAGAACAACAGCACCGGCACGGACAAATAAATCGGCATCATCTTCGGCAAGAACAACAGCGTCGCCGCGATAAAGCCAAGCGAACAAATCACGGTAAACAGCTTCACCGCCGTGACGCTCAACAGTTGAGCGGGAATGTGTCGCTTTTCAGTGCGAGGGTTCTCGCCATCAATGTCACGATCGACCACACGATTGAAGGCCATCGCAGCCGAGCGAGCAAACACCATACAGACGACGATACCTAGCAAATCTTGCCATCGAAAGTCAGTTTCGCGCCACGCCAAGATTGCTGACAGCAGCGCAAAAGGCAGCGCGAACACGGTATGGCTAAACCGTATCAGTTCCAGAAGCTGTTTTATTCGTCCGAACAAAGCTGACCTTCAAATTACCCGCAAAGTTGTCGAGACACGACATTCAAGAATCCGCAAATCGACTCGAACATTAACAAATCGAGCGGCAGTTTGCCTTAGTCTTGCTCGATTCGTGCTTTCAAAGTGTCGATGGCCGTGCCATGGACGTCGAGCACTCGGGCTTTGGCTTGAGCGTCTTCGAATTTGCCGTTCTCGACGATCGCTTTGTGATTGGCTTGCATCTCGGCAAGGATCTGCTTGGCCGTTGTCTGATCCCAGACTCCGCTGCCATCGACGTTCACGTAGATAGGACTGGTGTGGCCAAACAACTCGCGGCCTGCTTCATTTAAGGTGCCGCGAGTTTGCAGTTCTGGATCGTCCTTGACCATCGGCGGCGGTGTTCGCAGCGCCAACCAAACGGGCTCATCGACCAACAGCTTGAATTGCAACTTTGCTTCAAAGTGGCCACCGACCTTTTGGGTCGATTGGCGTTTGACAACTTTGCCATTGACGACAACTTGCAGCTCGCGAAAGTCGAGACGTCCGGCACCCGACGCGTTGACTTGAAGTTCACCGGATTTTGTCATGCGGATCGTGGAGCCGATGTCCTTGCCATTCACCGTCAATTCCAACAACGGCCCGTTGGTAATGTAGTTGCGTCCGGCCGCTAATCCGTTGAGCCAATTCTTAACCGTCAGCGGTTCTTCCATCTGCACGTAGACTCGCGAGAAGTCGTACATGAACCAATCCGTTCCCGTCGAGAACGGCACATGCAGGCCAAGATTCAAGTAGCGATAAAAGCTGTCCTTGAAGCTTCCATGAGTGCCCCCATCAAAAATGTTCTGCGCGTGAATCTTTTTGTCGAGCCAACTAGGTAACGACTCCATGCCCCAATTGTTATGGCACCAAATCACCTTGGCCCCATCTCGGCGAGCGGTCTCGATTCCACGTCTTAAAGGCAAGCCATCTGTGCCCTCTTTCATAATCCCCGGCCCGATGCTCACGGGCTGAATCAACTTCTGAATATCCAGCAACATGACATGTCCGTAGCCTTGTCCGAAACCAGCAAAGTTGTGCCGATGTTCCTCGCCGTTTCCGAACACAACACCCGACGCCTTCGTCAATCCGTCAAGGTCATCATCGGTGTAACGGTTGGAAGTGTATTCGCGGTCCGCCACCGCCCGCTCAAGATAAGACAGAAACACCATGTCCAACCCGTCGGCTTTCGGAATCTCTTGCAAGTAGCGATCACAGTCATCACGGCTGATCTTCATTAAGTGTAGGTGAGTGTTCGCGGACCGCCATCCAGCTTCGCGCGGGTTATGAAACGTGAGCAACGAAAGCCTCACGTCTGCTTTACTTTTGCCTGTCAGATCAATCGAAATCTTAGACGCTTCGGTCTCCAGTCCGCCGATGGCTTCCACTGTCAGTTTGCGATGTGGAAGTTCGACAGTCGTGGCCTTTGGCAAGACGGACCAATCCAAAAGTGGCTCGCCGTCTTTGAGCCCCATGCCTCGAGACATCAGTTGCGCCGGTCGAATGACCTTGCCTTCAGCGTCCTTAATCCGCACCAAACCTGAAAGTGCCCGGCCGCTGCTCGAGTCAACAATCGACAATTTGACCAAGCACTCTTCCTGAGCACGGCTTCCGCACAAGAACATCACAGCAACAGCAAACACAGTGAGGCCAACAGCTGATTTTCTCATTGGAGCGGCTTTCTAGCTGCGTGGAGAGACGTCGTTGCCATCACTTTACAAATTGAAACGATAGAATTCGAGTTGCTCGCTAACAAATACATTCGCCTATCGGGATGTTGTCACTAATAATCTTGGCGTGTCGAGCTACAATCGAGAGCCTCCATTACTCGTTCAAGTAGGGACAACGCAGTGGAATATCAAAACACTTTAGAAGTTCTACGGCGACTTCACAGAGCCACCAAAGATGGTCGGCTCACGTGGCACGACGATGTAGACGATTGGCGAACGACACGTATCGGCGACGAGAAACACAACTCCGTGTCTTATCGGTTTCGGTACATCGACGCACCGCCTCAGATTGGAGCCGATCCGTACATCTTCGAGCTGCACATGCCCGGGCTCAACGCCGGATTTGTGGTTGGAACGGAAGGCTACGACTTGCTGTTCGACATCCATGTCTTGTCGACGGGAGGCGAGATACAAGATGCTAGCGATGCTGTCGCGTTTCTCGAGCGTCATGGCGTTCGCCGCACTCCAAAAATTGCAGCCTCGATGCTGCGAGAGATCTCAAGTCCAAACCATCGGTCTGTCGACCGGTTGGCGGCGATCGGACAAGGGCATCAATGCATCACTCACAGCCGACTTCTTTTCGCCGTCCAGTTCTCGCCGCCAAGTAAGCTCGCCAGCCTGAAACGCGGCGACGGTCACGCCATCAATGATGGCGAATCGATGGCCAGGAATGCTTGCCACTCTTGCGCCGTCGGTCAGCACGCCTTCCAAATTCAAAGGATCGCAAGCACTCAGAACAACCAACTCGTTAGCGGGACCGTCATCGCGTAGTTGACGCAATCGCTTGACCGTATCGCCAACGGCAAATTGCTCGCCAGCGACACCATAAATGAAGCGACCGCCGCGGATTTCTCCGCGTGCTTCCAAACGGCGATAAACCTGTAGCAACTCGAACCAACGCGGGCTTCCTGGTTCTCGATCGATGAGATCACGAAAGACGACGCCCCAGCGGCGGAGAAGTTGCCAGGCCCACTGTTCGACGATCTGATCGGCGTCAAGTTCGTCGTGAACCTCACCTTCACCTTCTTCAATGTCGGTCGAGTTGCTCGGTTTCCAAAGTGACCATCGACCGCTTGATTGACTCGCCATTCGCATTCGATTCAGGCCCGGTCGCCGTCGACCATTGCGTCGCGACTCTTTGGACTTATCCGCAATCAGGGAGCGCAAACCCGAAAAACCGTCGGCCGTGACAAAGCCCCGCGCGACCAGTTCTCCAAGCACGTCTTCCAATTGCGACTCCAACATTTGAGTTGCCGCGGCGATGTCCGATGCGAACATGGCGCCGCGCTGCTCGAGGAGTTCGACGACCTCTTGAGCTGGACTGCTCAGAGATTCTCGATCCTGAAGCGGGCTGCTGCTACTGAGCCACTCGATATCATTTCGCAAGAACAACGACATCGGCGCTGCGCGAGTAATGCTGGCCATTGGCCGAGACCGATCAGCATCGCGTTTCGGTGGATAAAGCCTGCCCCAACTCACTTCGCCGGTCAGACACAACTCATCGACCCAAAACTCTCGATATCCTTGCAGCCGTGCCGGCAACAAATCGCGTTCCCAACACACGGCGGGAATGTCGAGTCCCTGCAGCATCGCGATCACTTCAAACAGCCCGTTCGTTCCCGCCCGTCGCTCGGCCGGCAAGACGCCGTGATGTCGCAACAAGAATCGAATGAAGACATCAACCGTGACCGGTTCGATTTGCTTGCGAAGTCCGGCCAACGTCAGTCGATGAATCCGAGCAAGCAGTCGACGATGGCACCATTCCAAGTCCTCTGTTGGCTCAGGCAAGTTCGCACGATCGGTTTGCTCGTCGTCGGCTTGAATGGGATGTGGCGTAAAGTGGCCGCGCAGGACAACCCCCTCGCCTTCTAAAGCTTCCAAAGCGGCAAAGGCTTGACTGGCCGTGATACCGATTCGCTCGGCCAAACACTCGTGAGTGATTGGGCCACTCACCTCGATCAAACCTCGGACAATGGCCACTCGCGCGGAGATGCGATCCCATTCAGTTGAGACGCCTTCGGGAACGTCGATCGGCGGGGGAAGGGACTCGCTGCCAAACGCTGCCGTGGCCGCGGGAATTCGTTCTGCAGCAACGCAAGCGAGCCGCTCGTTCGGCAAGCGGATCGAAGTGACGCGTCGAGCCTGCTTGAGCTCGTCCAAGAAATCACGATGATCGGTGGCTTCGGCGTCGGGCAAAACGATGCGCCCTAACAACAGATCATGCAGTTCATCGGCATCGCGAACAAACGGCTGAGCTTCCTGGCACACTTGCTCGATCGCCAAAGGGTCAAGTCGCCCCAAGTCGCGAACGCTCTCGACCGTTAAGCTGCGGCGCGATGAAACGGCCCGAGTGCGCCGCTCTTGAATCTCGCCACCGTCCAGGAATGCGTACGGGTTGGAATTTAGAAGCTCGTACGCGAACGGAGAAGGCTCGCGCGTGTCACGCGGGACAAGTTCGATGTTCCCGTCTTCGATGTTTGCCAACACGCGTTTTAGCTCGTCGATCCGCATCGCCTCGTGCAAACAGTCTTCCATCGTTTGATTCACGAGAGGTTGGTCAGGGACCTCGATGTCGCCAACGACGTTTTCTTGGCAGCCAGTCAATAAGGGAAACACGGCCGTCAGCAGATCGTCGGCCCGAAATCTTTGCAGCGCCGGGGGGACCTTCTTGCCGTTTTGTCGTCGCATGACCAGAAGTGCTCGCGTTGCATTCCAGCGCCAACGGACTTGAAACGTCGGCACGGCCAGGAGCGCTTGCTCTAACAATGGCTGCACGTTGTTCTTCGTGAGCATCGGGAACATGCTCTCCAGTGGAAAGCTATGCTGCGGCCCAAGCGACAAGATAAAGCCATCGTCTCCCGCAGTGGCTTGCAATTCGAAATCGAACGACCGGCAGAAGCGTTTCCGCATCGCAAAGCCCCAACCCGTGTTAACGGGCGAGCCGAACGGCGCGTGAATGACCATCTGCATGCCACCGGTCTCGTCGAAGAATCGCTCGAACACAACCCGCTTTTGGGTTGGCAATAATCCCAACGCGGCAATTTGAGCAGCACAGTAATCAATCGCCTGAGTCGCCGCGAAACGATCACAGTGAGATTCTTCGATCAGCCAGTCTTCAATCTCTGTTTTGGTGGCAAGCTCCTTGGAAGTTGACTCTTCCGATTGATTGAAGTCACTCAGTAATAAAATCCGTTGTTCTAATTCTTCTCGCAGCCTGGAAAGTTCTTCAGACAATTCACTCGTCCGCCCAGGAGCCTCACCCCGCCAAAATGGAATCGTCGGTGGAGCACCACCAGCATCGGCAACGTTCACGTCACCGCCACGGACGTTTAGGATTCGCCAGGATGTGTTGCCCAGCAAGAAGACCGAACCGGCCGTGCTCTCGATGGCGAAGTCTTCGTCGACGGTGCCAACAACGGTTTGGTCCGGTTCGGCGACGACTCGAAACGAACCGATCTCCGGGATTGCGCCAGCGTTATTGGTGGCGGCGATGCGAGCACCCTTGCGGGGCCGCAGTCGACGACCGACTTGATCGTGGTGTAAGTAGACTCGGCTACGACCGTTGGCCCGCGAGATTCCCTCGCTGAGCATCTCGATTGTGCGATCAAAGTCTTGACGGCTCAGATCACGATAGGGGTAGGCTTTTCGGAACAAGTCGAATAGCTCATCCGAGCTCCACTCTTTCGCTGCCACTTCCGCAACAATCTGTTGCGCTAACACGTCCAACGGTGATTCCGGGATGGGGATTACGTCGAGCCGACCAGCGCGGATGGCTCGCATCAGACCGAGGCATTCCATCAGTTCATCGCGCGTCAGTGCAAACAATCGGCCTTTTGGTACGACGCCCAACGAGTGTCCCGAACGACCGATTCGCTGCAAGAACGTGGCGATCGAACGCGGTGTTCCCAACTGAATCACCAAGTCGATGAAGCCGACATCCAGGCCAAGTTCCAGCGACGCGGTGGCGACGACGGCTTTGAGTTGCCCGGTCTTCAATCGTTGTTCTGTCGATAATCGAATGTCGGCGGACAGCGAACCGTGGTGGCTGCCGACCGCATCCTCGCCCAAGATTTCCGTCAACTGATGAGTCACTCGCTCGGCCAAACGTCGTGTGTTGACGAAAATCAAAGTGCTGCGGTGTTGGTTGATCAACTCGACCACTTGGGCGTTGACCTCGGCCCATTGTTCATGAGTGCAAACCGCGCCTAACTCGGAGGGCGGCACTTCGATCGCCAGATCAAGCTCGCGGCCGTGACCGATGTCGACGATTTCACAGTTCAACTCGTCGACGTCTGGAGTGTTGCCAACTAAGAATTCCGCCATGCGTTCGATTGGACGCTGAGTTGCCGAGAGACCAATTCGTTGAAGTCGATGATTGCTTAACGACTCGAGCCGCTCGATCGTTAGCGCCAAATGCGAGCCCCGCTTATCTCTCACCAGCGCGTGGATTTCGTCGACGATGATTGTCTCGACCGAAAGTAGCTTTTCTCGACTTCGCTCGGCGGTCAGCATCAAATACAGCGACTCTGGTGTTGTCACCAAAATGTGCGGAGGCCGTCGGATGATCGCGGCTCTTTGCGATGCGGATGTATCGCCTGTTCTCAGGCCAACTCGGAGCGGTGCGGCGGTTAAACGCAACGCTTCAGGGCTCTCCGGCTCGGAGTTCGCCACTTCCATGATTTCGGCAAGCGGCACTTCCAAGTTGCGATGCATGTCGTTGGATAATGCTCGCAGCGGTGACACATAAACGACTTTGATCTCATTTTCGAGCTGCTCGGCCAGCGCCAGCTTCAGCAGGCGATCGATGACTGAAAGGAAAGCCGTCAACGTTTTGCCGCTGCCAGTTGGCGCCGAGATCAACGTGTGCTTGCCTGCGGCGATATGCGGCCATCCAAGAACCTGCGGCTCCGTCGGTTGCTCGAACCGGGAGTGGAACCATTCCTGGATGATCGGGTGAAAGTCCATAGACTCAGCAAGTCGCCACTGTCGACAGCGAATAAAAAGAGACAGCGAATGAATTGATTCGCTGCCTCTTAGATTTGGCTGTCGATGTTAGTTTTCGATCAACCGATCTTCTCGCGAAGATCGGTTAGCAACGTGACGGCTTGGCCGATGTCCGCTTTTTGACGTTCTCGGTCGTGAGCGATTTCGCGTTCGATCGTCAGCGGGCCGGTGTAGCCCAAGTCGTTCAATGTTCGCAGATAAGTCTCCATGCCGACGTCGCCGTCGCCCAGCGGGACTTCAGCTCCCCAATCGGTACCGCGATTCTCAGCCGCCCATGTTGCATCTTTACAGTGGACGCTGCGAACGTACTTGCCGACTTTCTTCAACGCTTCGATTGGATCGCCCGTGCCGTAAAGGATCATGTTGGCCGGATCGAAGTTGATGAATAAATTGTCACGCTCAACGTCGTTGATGAATTCGAGCAAGTGATCTGCGGACTCTTGCCCCGTCTCTAGATTTAGCTGTTGACCATTTGCAGCGACGTGGTCAAGCAGATCGCGAGTGACGTCGATCAACTGTTTGTAAGCCGCACTCTCGCGGTCTTCGGGTACGAAGCCGATGTGCAAGGCGACCGTATCGCAACCGAGCAACTTGGCAAAGTCGGAGATTTCCTTCATCTCTTGGGCGCGAGCAGCTTGCGTGTCCTCAGGGACAAGGCCAACGGTCTTCGCGGTGATTTCAATACTTTCGTAACTTTCGCCTTCGAAGCCCCCGAATACTGCGGTGATGGTGATGCCAGCGTCGGAACAACGCGCTAGAAAATCTTTGGCGGCTTGTTCTGTCCGAGTCTCTTGGTGTGGCGCGTGAACTTGCACGCTGGGGATGTCCAGTTCTTTCGCCACGTCCAAGTGAACTCCAAGACCCGCGTCGACCGATGCGAAAACTCCAATGGGCCATTTACTCATGATGAAAACCTCTTGTTGCCAATCTATGTCTCGTTTGTTTATTCACGATCGTTTAACGCCAAGCCGGCAGACGCCCAAAGACCTTGAAAATCATTCGTGGTCAATGCGTTTGGGGCGCCGGCGCCTGCCGGCTTGGCGTTAAACAATCACATTCGTTTACTCACCACCCGATTCGACTTCACCGCCGACGCGTATCGCTTCGACAGCGCTCAGAACGGGAACCGCTTTTGTACCATCTGCGGCTTCGAATTCAATCTTCAAGTGATCGCTGACGGCCACGTTTGGAATATTCTGCACCAGGGCCTGCTTCAATTTCCCCGTGGACTTCAGGATGTCGAGGCCTTCGATGACGGTCTTGCCTTGGACTTTGACGTTGAAGACACGCTGCTCGGGTTGCCGCTTTTGGAACTCGGCGAAGTGCAGTCGGATGTTGTAAGTCGCCGGCGCGTCGCCTTTGCCCAGCAGTGGGATCGACAGCGAACTGAGACCGTTGGCCCACGATGAATACACCCAAGACGCATCCGTTCCTTGAACCAAAGTGCGTTCCGCATTGAGTGCCTGAAAATCGGTTGAGCCCGCGAACTTGGCCACGACGTCCAACGATAAATCCAGGCTGGTTTCGCGACTTGGTCGAGGTCGCGGGTACGCTAACCACACGGTGCCTCGAGCATCGCGGCGATCACCGGGGGCTCCCAAGTTCAGCGAGATATGCTTCACCGGCGTCTTATCACCCGTCGAGCTAAA
>PBMZ01000191.1 GCA_002722955.1 Planctomycetaceae bacterium
CCTTCTCCTCAAGCCGCTCCAACAACTTCTTAACTGTCGAGTACTGAGATTCATCACCGGGATATAGACTCTCGGTGAGTTGGCGAATCGTCTGTGGGCTGCTATCCCAAAGCTGACGAATGACCGCCAATTCCGCGTCAGTGATGTCTTGCGCCGTTCGCGACATGCGTGATCTACTCCTAACAACCTCAACATAGGACAAATTGTCTCAGGCCAAGGTGGGACAATTTGTCACAGGCCTCAAGAGTGATCTGCGAAAAACGAAAAAAAGTCCGAATTACCTGTCCCCTGCATTTTCAAGAAACTCGGCGTCGAGTGCGTCACGCTGCCGAATTCACGCCCATTTGATATAGTGCGAGATGCGGAATCATCATCACGTCACTTCAGCAAGAGTCATCCAATGACGCGACAACTGCTCGTTGTCTGCTTCTGTCTGATGCCTACGATGGCAAGAGCACAGGTCTCAATACCGCCTGATCTCACTAGGTACCTCAACGGCGCTTGCAAGGATTGCCATTCCGGCGGCGACGCCGAAGCCGGTTTGAGTTTTCAGGACCTTGGCTTTGACCTGACAAATCAAGAAACCGCCAGAAAGTGGATCCTCGCGTTCGATCGAGTCACCAGTGGTGAAATGCCGCCCGCCGGCGAGTCGCGGCCATCAAAAGTGGTGACGTCCGCGTTCCTCAAATCGTTGTCTTCTGCCATTCACACCGCACAGCTGCGTCGCAATGACGTCGTGTTGCGAAGATTGAATCGCATCGAATACCAAAACACAGTCCGCGACTTGTTGGGTGTCGAGTTAGATGCGAACGGCTTACCCGATGACACTTCGACTGACGGATTCGATACCGTGGGCGAAGGCCTCGCGGTCTCGGCTGAAACGATGCAGGCTTACGTCGAGGTTGCGGATCTTGTCACGACGCTCGCGTTTGGCTCTGCCAAGAAACCACGATACGTAAAACATGAAACAAACCTGCTGAAGCAAGTCGACTGGAAAGGCCGACCACAGCTGGATTCGCAAATCGGCAAGATGTTTCGGCGAACAAAAGACGGGCTCGTCATTTTTCAGTCCAGATATTGTCCCACAAACCTTGTCAACTTTGCACGCTTACGAGTTCCCGCCGGCACTTATCGAGGAAAGATTCGCGTTCGAGCAATCCAAAGCAACAAGCCGGTCACACTGCGAGTCTACGGCGGCGACACAATCGTGAACCGACGCGAAAGGCATCTTGTTGGCTATTGGGACATTCCACCGAATCAATGGACGACGATTGAATTCCAAGACCGCCTGGTCGAAGACAGCGGCACGTTTCAACCCAAGTGTTACGGAACACGAGACACTCGCAAAGACGCCAACACGTGGCCCGAACCGGGTCTCGAAATCGGTGACATCGTCATCGAAGGCCCAATCGATCCGTGGCCACCCGTCAGTCGATCCATATTGCTCGGCAACACGAATGTTGCCACGGCGGGGATCAACGATGCGCGGCGCATCATCGAAAAGCTCTTGCCCAGAGCATTTCGCCGACCAGTCGCCTCGAACGAGTCCGGCTTGTATGTGGAGCTCTTCAAGAACGCCGCCGACCAGGGTCGGTCTTTCGAGTCATCGTTGTCAGTCGCCCTGAAAGCCATTCTTTGCTCGCCCGATTTCTTATTCCTGAACGAACCCGGCCAAACGCAAATCTCGCAACACGCGCTAGCGTCGCGGCTCTCCTATTTCTTATGGAGTTCAATGCCTGACGAGGAGCTAACACGATTGGCAGATCAAGGTACGCTCAGTAACAAGACGGTTCTTCGCAATCAAGTCGAACGCATGCTGAAATCCGCTAAGGCAGAACAATTCACGAAGAACTTTACTGGCCAATGGCTCGATCTTCGCGACATCAACTTCACCGAACCAGACGCAAATCTCTATCCCGAATTCGACGAGCTGTTGCGGCTATCGATGGTGAAAGAGACGCAGTTGTTCTTCGAGGAGTTGCTCGCCAAAGATCTGAGCATCGTCAATTTCGTCGACTCCGACTTCACATTCCTCAACGGTCGACTGGCCGCGCATTATGGAATCGACGGCGTCACTGGACAGAAGTTTCGGAAAGTTCAATTACCCAGAGACAACGTCCGCGGCGGACTGCTCACTCAAGCAAGCATCTTGAAAGTGACCGCAAACGGCACATACACGTCTCCCGTGTTGCGCGGTGTTTGGATTCTCGAAAACATCGTCGGCCAACCAACGTCGCCACCACCCGACAATGTAGGTTCTGTCGAACCCGACATCCGCGGCGCGACGACAATTCGAGAACAACTTGCCAAGCATCGTAACATCGACGCGTGTGCTGCCTGTCACCGAAAGATCGACCCACCCGGATTCGCTCTGGAACACTTCGATCCCATCGGCGGCTACCGTTCACATTATCGAACGGTGGCGACGACCGGACCTCGTCCCAAGTTTAGTCAGGCGCCATTCACGTTTGCTTGGGTTCGGTATCGGTTTGGGCAAGAGGTCGACGCGAATACGCAAACCCCAACTGGCGAGAAGATCGC
The DNA here is from genome assembly GCA_002722955.1 of Planctomycetaceae bacterium. Lineage (GTDB taxonomy): Bacteria > Planctomycetota > Planctomycetia > Planctomycetales > Planctomycetaceae. Next base: position 2,542 of record PBMZ01000191.1, read on the forward strand.
CAACGTGAAACAGTTCAAACGCATTCTCGCCCGCGATCCCGATCAGCTGGCGAGGAACTTGACTCGTAAACTGTTGACCTTTGGTTTGGGCCGCAAGGTCGGCTTCGCGGATCGTCCGGCCGTAGAACAAATCGTTCGTCAGGCGAGCAACAGCAAACATGGATTCCGCTCGTTGATTCACGCCGTCGTTCAATGTCCTATTTTTCAAGCACCGTAATCATGATTCACCGCAGAACATTTCTTCGTGCCGCCGGCGTTTCGCTGGGACTTCCATTGCTGGAATCGTTGGCGAATGCAGCACCAACGCCAGAACGAAGACGGATTGTGGCCATCAACATTGGCTTGGGCCTTCATGGCCCCAACATCATTCCGTCAAAGTCCGGTCGAGATTACGAACTGACGACTTACCTAAAGCTGATCGGCGAGCACCGCAAACAATTCACGGTGATCTCGGGCGTCTCGCATCCGGAAGTCGGCGGCGGCCATGCGTCGTACAAGTCGTACTTAACCTGTGCTCCGCATCCCAATTGCGCCGGTTTTCGCAACTCGATTTCGTTGGATCAACTGGCGGCCGCCAAGTTCGGCAGTGAAACAAGATTTGCTTCGCTATCGCTGAGTAGTTCTGGTCCCGGCCTGTCTTGGTCAAGATCCGGCGTTGAGATTCCCACGCTGACAAGACCATCGTTCGTCTTTCGCCGGCTGTTCTTAACTGGCAAACCAAATGACCAAGCCCAACAGATTCAACGACTGCGCGATGGGCAGAGCATCCTGGACGCCGTGCGACAGAAGACGCGCCACCTGGACAAACAATTGAACGGCCGAGATCGAGACAAGCTGGATCAGTACTTCGAAGCCGTCCGGGAAGCCGAGCGTCGATTGGCTCGCGCCGAGGCCTGGGAGCAGAAGCCCAAACCCAAAGTCAACGCGAAGCCACCCAGAGACGAAACCGACAACAAGCGAATTGTCGAACGAATGCGATTGATGTACGACGTGATGCACCTTGCGCTCGAAACGGACTCGACGCGATTCTTGACTTATAACATCAGCGGAATGAATTCCGTCCCAGTAATTCCCGGCATCACGATCGACTACCACAACTTGTCGCACCACGGGAAGGATCCCGAAAAGATACGACAGCTCACCATCATCGAATCCGCAATGATGACGGAATTCGCCGCATTCTTGAAGAAGTTGAGTTCCTCTCGGGAGGCCGGTGGCACGTTGCTGGATTCAACAATGGTTCTGTTCGGCTCGAACTTGGGCAACGCCAGTAGCCACGACACTCATAACATGCCAATCGTTCTCGCGGGGGGCGGCTTCGAACATGGGCAGCATTTGGCGTTCTCGAAACAGAACAATTACCCGCTTCCAAATCTGTTCGTTTCGATGTTGCAACGGCTTGGTAAGCAAACCGATTCGTTTGGCACGGGAAACAGCACAATGACCGGTCTCGACTTCAAAGTCTAACTTCTGCTCAGTAGCGAAAGTCGCCAAGACTTTCGGCCAGTTTCGCTATGGAAGATGTAATCGCAAGCCAATCTACAAATTCAGCTTTCTCTTGGGATCGCGGATCACCTTCACGCCACCTGCTCCGAAGACATCCTTAACGAAGCCTTCGTGCAACTTCTGAAGCCTTTTGACAACTTCAGGCTTTTGCTTACGATAATCGTTCACCTCGGGCTTCTCATCGCTCAAGGAATGTAGCGACAAGCCGGAAGGATTAGCTTTCGTCGGTTTCATGTGGGTCAACTTCCAGTCGCCTTCACGAACGCACCACTTCTCTTGCCATTGAAAATGGAGCACCTTGTGTGCGGACGGTGCATCGTTGGATTTAATCACCGGGACAGCGGAATGTCCGTCCAATTGATGCTTGGGAAGTTTCAAGCCACCAAGCTCAAACATCGTCGGAAACCAATCCATGGCTGTCACGATCTGTCCGCGAACAGCACCAGCAGGAACGTGGTCAGGATAGCGAAGAATTGCTGGTGTTCGGATTCCGCCTTCCAGGAAAGTTCCCTTCCGGCCAATCCATGAACCGGTGTTGCCGCCACCGCCACCTGCTCCATAACGGTGCCCCTTCGAATACCCACTACGATGCCCATCAATCCGAATGGTGTAACTCTCTTCGGAATGACCGTTGTCGCTGAGGAACAAGACAATCGTATTCTTAGTTAGCTTTCGCTCATCCAGCTTGTCCAAGATTTGCCCAATGAAAGCGTCGGTCGAGGAAATCATCGCTGCATAAGAACGACGCGGTTCTGCAAGATTGCGGTAGCGATCCGCGTGCTCTTTCAGAGCTTGCTCGGGATAGTGCGGGATGTTGAACGGTACATACAAGAAAAACGGCTTCTCTTGCCGCCGCTTGTCATCCAGGAACTGCAACGCTCGATCGACCATCAGCTTTGGAAAGTACTTGCCTTTGGCGAAGACTTCCTTCGTGCCTTCATACAAATCATGAAACCCCTGACGGTGAAGATAGAAGTGATTGTAGTTATCGATGAAGCCATCACGGATGCCGAAGAACTGATCGAAACCTTGACGCATCGGACCGTGATTCTTATGAGCCCCCAAATGCCACTTGCCGAACAGCGCCGTGTCGTACCCCTGCCCTTTCAAGACCTCGGCTATGGTGATCTCGCTCAAAGCCATATTCAGGCCCGAATCCGCATGCATGTCGCTTTGCATCCAGCTATTCACATCGCCGCGCTGCGGATGCCGAGCCGTCAGTAATGCTGCTCGCGCCGGACAACAAACGGCGTGAGCGTACGCCTGAGTAAACCGAGTGCCCTCTTTAGCCAGTCGGTCCATGTTGGGAGTGTGCAGATCCTTTGAGCCAAAACAATTGACGTCCAGTGTGCCTTGATCGTCCGAGAACAGGATTAAGATATTTGGCTTCGCAGCCCGGGCGGATTGAGTTGTGGCAAGCAGGAACGCGCACGCAATCAGCGGAAGAATAGGCTTCACGTATTCGCTTTCTTCAGGATTGGTTCGGGTAGCATTCTGAGTAGAAGCCCGGCGTCTCGTAGAAGCCGGGCTTATTGAGTCAAGAACTACTCAATAACTGTTCCAAATCCTTCGACCAATGTCCAGTCGGTGTTGGCTTTCAAGTTCGCGAACTCTTCGACGTCGCCTGTTGGCCAGAAAACCTTGAGCGACACGATTTCGCTGGCATCAGTGATGCCAAAGTGAACTCGCAAATCGTTGCTTGAGGAATAGCTGCCGCCACCCTTGATCTGTCGAGTCTGCGTGCCCGCCGCGGTCGTTATCTCGACGCGAACTCCAATAGCATCACGGTTACTCTTCGTACCGATCAGCCGAAAGCGAATCCAATTGCCGCGTTTCTCCGTTTTGTTCACCAACAATGCGACGGGATCGTTCAAATGAGAAACCGCAAGATCAATGGCACCGTCATTGTTGATGTCGCCGGCAGCCACTCCGCGCCCATTGTGAGCCGCTTGCATGTATTCACCGGCTTGATTGGCAACATTGCGGACGATCTTGCCACCGTCGTTCTCATAGAGGAGAGGCTCCTGTTTGATGGGCGAGTCCTTCGGATACCGGATCACATGCCCATTCGACACAAACACATCTTCATCCGCATCGTGATCGAAATCAAAAGCGGACGTGCCCCAACCGACGAACAATCCGCCCACGGAATTGACGCCCATCAACTCACTGACATGCACAAACAGGCCACTTCCTTCATTGCGGTAAAGAGCAATGCTCTCGTTCTGATAATTGGCAACCCAGATATCAGGCCGGCCATCCAAATTTATGTCGACTAAGTCGACGCCCATGCTGCCGTTAGCCGTGCCAGTATCATCAATGGCCGCGCCACTGGTGAATGCGACTTCTTCAAACGAGCCTTTGTCCGTCACCTGAAACAGAAAATTCGCGACAGTATCGTTGCCTACATAGATTTCCGGCTTTCCGTCCAGAGTCATGTCGCCAATAACGACACCGAGCCCCTTGCCATCTTCCGGAAGCCCAACCTCTTCCGTCGCGTTGCGAAACGTTCCGTCCCCGTTGCTGAAAAAGAACGCATCCTGCAACCCATCAAACGATCGTGGCGAGCACATCTCGCGAATCTGGTTCTCGATCGGACAATCCGGATGGTTATCGAACGACCAATTCACGTAATGAACGACATAGAGATCCAGATCGCCATCGCCATTGATGTCGCCAAATGCCGCACTGGAACTCCACCAGGGGTCTCCTAAGCCCGCAGAAATGGCAACCTCAGCAAACGTGCCATCCCCCTGATTGTGAAACAGAGTCAGACCGCCGTAGCCAGTGACCAAGATGTCCGTGAAACCGTCGTTGTCATAGTCAGTAGCCTGCGCCCCATGACTGTAGTACGGGGCAAAGTCCACGCCAGCGGATTTCGTCTCATTCGTGAATTCCTCGCCCTGGTGACCTCGGAACAAGGCACCCGGCAGTCCGACCGTTTTCGATTTGTCTTCGTAAGTGCCACCACCAGCGACAAACAGATCGAGAACTCGGTCACCGTCATAGTCCAACAGAGCCAGCCCGCCACCGAGCGACTCGAGGATGGCAACGACATCGTGCTCTTCGCCGTTTCGGTAAGTGAAATCGATGCCAAGCTGCTGAGCCTGGTTTTCAAACCGTGCCAACGATAGCTTCTTTTCAGAAGGCGTAGTCGTATTTCCGCCCGGAGCCGGAGGCGCATCGGAATCGCAGCCGATCAACAGCACCGCACACACGCACATCAATGGAGAGATTCGCACTGGATGCTCCAACGTCAGACCGGGATCAATCGCTCACCACTGACATACGCCCGAGATGGCCGCAATGTTGGTAAAATGAATTGCAGTGGAGTGGCCCGACCAATCACCGGACGGCTTGCGCCGTTCCGCTACACCGTTGGGTAAAGAGGCTCGACTTCAATCAAGCTTCGGCCACGGCAGCCAACCAGTCGCCTTTGTGCGGATGCTCCATAACGTGCCGCCCGCAGTGATGTACAGCGTTTTCAAATCCGCGCCACCGAATGTGCAGTTCGTGACCTCATCATTCGGAATGTGGACAACTTCCAGCAGCTTGCCTTCAGCAGAGAATACATAGATGCCCGCGGTTTGGCTGTCGTCTTCGAATGGCGGGTGCTTGCCATTCAGTCCACCGGCGACGTACAAGCGACCTTCGACATCTTGAACCAATCCATCCGGTCCGCGACCGTTCTTCCAATCGTAGAGTATCTTTCGGCTCTTCGGATTGACGTCGCCGTTCTTCTTCAATTTGAAGCGAAACAGTTTCCGTGATCCGCCGTTCGTGTTGTTGTTATTGTCGGCGACGTATAGGAACTTCTGGTCTTTGGAAACCAGCACGCCGTTGGGTCGATCCGCCTCGTGAGTGATCACGCGGGTCACCTTGCCATCGGGATCGATGCGGTACACGCCTTCGACGACCTTTCCGTCTTCATCTTTCTGATCCAAGTTCTCTCGCGGGCCATACTTGGGATCGGAAAAGTAGATGCGTCCCTTGGCATCGATGGTCAAGTCGTTAGGCTGGTTGTACGGCTGGCCGTTGTATCGATCGGTCAAGACCTTGACCGTCCCGTCCAATTCCGTGCGGATGACTCGCCGCTGTCCGGGGTTGCAAGTAATCAGCCGCCCCTCATAGTCGAACAAGTTGCCGTTCGAATGGATCGGTTTCCGGTACTCGTGAAGCTTCCCGTCCAGCCCCAATCGATTGATGCGTCCGCCACCGCTAAACAACAAACCAAGCTTCGGATGCCAAGCGGGCCCCTCCCCTGCCCCTTTGGGCAAGACCTTCGTCGCTTTGCCCTCGAAGATTTCGGACGCGGATAAGTTCGCTGTCAGGAAGGATATGGCTGCGAACGAGCATAACAAGAATCGAATCATCAGTGTTTTCATCGTGGCATCTCGGCAAGGTGTCGAAATCTGAGCTTTAATTAGAGTCTAGAGAGAAAACTCAGCTCAAGAAAGCGACACGATGCCCGAACGCCCAAGCTTGGGATTCTTGATTGAGTTTGTAAGCAAGACTCATCACTCGGAGAGTGATGGCTACTTACTCATCCGTCACACATCCCTCCGACGCTGACTTCACATTTTTGATATATTTGTACAGAGTGCCTTGTGTTGCGTTGTATTCGGGTGCCGTCCATGCGCCTTTGCGAGACGCTAGATCTTCGTCGCTGATATGCACGTCGATCGTGTTCTTGTCGGCGTCGATTGTGATTTGGTCGCCTGTTTGGACGAGTGCTAAGGGGCCGCCTTCTTGAGCTTCGGGGGTGATGTGGCCGACTATGAAGCCGTGGGAGCCGCCGGAGAAGCGGCCGTCTGTCATTAAGGCAACGTCCGATCCGAGACCGGCGCCCATGATGGCCGATGTTGGGGTGAGCATCTCAGGCATTCCCGGTCCGCCTTTGGGGCCCTCGTAACGGATGATGACAACGTCGCCTTTGACGATCTCGCCATCTTCGAGGCCCTTGAGCATGTCTTCTTCGCAGTCGTACGGTCGTGCGTTCCCGGTGAAGACGAGGCCCTCTTTGCCGGTGATCTTGGCCACTGCACCTTCGGGGGCGAGGTTGCCTCGGAGAATCTGGAGGTGACCTGTTTCTTTGATTGGGTTGTCGAGGCCGGTGATGATCTCTTGGTCATCGGACAATCCGGGCAACTCGGCCAAATTCTCGGCCAGTGTCTTTCCGGTGCAAGTCAAGCAGTCGCCGTCGAGCAATCCGTGTTCGAGCAAATACTTCTGCACGGCGGGCGTTCCGCCAACGGTGTGCAGGTCTTCCATGACGTACTTGCCGCTTGGTTTCAAATCGGCGATGAACGGAATGCGATCGCTTACGGCTTGGAAATCGTCGATCGTCAGGTCGATGCCAACAGAGCGAGCCATCGCAATCAAGTGCAAGACGGCATTCGTCGAACCACCGGTTGCCATGATCATGACCATCGCGTTCTCGAAGGCGGCGCGAGTCATGATGTCGCGAGGCTTGATGTCCTTTTCCAGCAGATTCAAGATCGCCGCGCCAGCGCGACGACACTCGTCAATCTTGCCTGAATCGACGGCGGGAATCGAAGAACTGTACGGAAGTGACATGCCCATCGTTTCGATCGCGGTGGCCATAGTGTTGGCGGTATACATGCCGCCGCATGCTCCGGCGCCAGGACAGCTGTTGCGGACGATCGATTGCCGTTCCTCGTCGTCGATCGAATCCGACAGGTATTGACCGTACGATTGAAACGCCGAGACGATGTCGAGTTTATCGTGTTGAACCGTGCAACCGGCTTTGATCGTGCCCCCGTACACCATGATCGCGGGACGGTTTAAGCGGCCCATCGCCATCAGGCAACCAGGCATGTTCTTGTCACAACCGGGAAGAGCGATCAGGGCGTCGTACCATTGACCGCCCATGACGGTTTCCATCGAATCAGCGATCAAGTCACGCGATTGCAGCGAGAACGACATGCCTCGCGTGCCCATCGAGATGCCGTCGCTGACACCGATGGTGTTGAATCGCATGCCGACCAGACCGGCTTCCTGCACGCCTTCTTTTACTTGCCCGGCAAGGTCGAGCAGGTGCATGTTGCAAGGGTTGCCCTCGTACCAAACGCTGGCGATGCCGACTTGGGCCTTGTTCATATCGTCTTCAGTCATGCCCGTTGCATAGAGCATGGCTTGCGAAGCGCCTTGTGATCGCGGCTGTGTGATCTTCTTACTGAATTTATTGAGTTCAGACATTGTTGTTTCCAGGGGAGCGGTTGGCTGTTAGCGATTAGCAGTTAGCAAGAACGTTCGGCTGCGTTTCTTGCTAACTGCTAAGAGCTAATTGCTAACAGCTAGTCAATAATCGTCGCGGGATGAGGGACTCGTTCGACCTTGGGCAACACCTTCGGTTTGTAGATCTCGGTGCATGCCTTTGCCTGTCGGTGTACTTCTAGAGCCTCTTCGGACTCCCAATGTTCGTTGATGATGAAGATTTTCGGGTCCGTATGGGAATGGTACACCTCGAATCGCAAGCAACCGGGTTCCTGTTTGGAAAGTTGTGATTGCTGAATCATCAATTCGCGGACTTCGTCGATGTCGTTCTCATCCTTGACGGTCAAAATAATGTTTAGGGGAACCATGGTTTCAGTCCAGTTGCGAAAACAGGTAGAGTATTTGTGATCGAGCCACTCTAGCAGGGCTTTGAGCCACTGCCAAGTTATCTGGCGAGGCGCAAGGAATGACCAAGGTCCAAATCCCAATGACCATGAAGAAGTTCGCACTGGTCTTCTTCACATTGGTCATTGGGATTTGGTCATTGGTGCTTGACGCTTGGTCATTCGAGGACTAACCATGCGAATTACAATGGACTACGGAAAGTCGGGCCTCGAGATCGAGGTGCCCGATGCCAACTTGGCGGGTTGCTTGGAATTGAATCAATTGCCAGCCTTGAGCGATCCGCAAACGGCAATTCACGACGCACTCACGTCTCCCATCGGAACGCCGCCGTTGGTCGAGTTGGCTCGCGGAAAACAGTCGGCCTGCATTTTGATCTGCGATATTACGCGTCCCGTACCGAATCAGACGATCCTTGACGAGTTGCTCGAATGTCTTGATCAAGCAGGTGTGCCGAAGTCCGAGACGCTTATATTGATCTCGACAGGACTTCATCGCCCCAACGAAGGTGATGAATCGATCGAGCTGGTCGGTGAGAGGATCGCAGCAAAATATCGCGTCGAGAACCACTTCGGGCAGGATTTGGATTCTCACACATTCTTGGGCGAGTCGCCTAGAGGCGTGCCGGTCTGGATCGATTCACGTTACGTCAATGCCGACCTGAAAATCGCGACGGGATTGATCGAGCCACATTTCATGGCGGGATATTCGGGCGGGCGAAAGGTCATCTGCCCTGGCGTTGCTGCCATCGAGACAATTAAGGTCACGCACGGCCCCCGTTTTCTCGAGCACCCCGAAGTCATCAGCGGCAGTCTGAACAAGAACCCCGTGCATATCGAAAACACCCGAATCGCCCGAATGGCCGGCTGCGACTTCATCACCAACGTGACATTGGACAAGGAGCGTCAAATCACGTCCGTGGTCGCTGGTGACTTAGAGGAAGCGTACGAAGCGGGTATCCGAATCGCTCAGCAGCAAGCGGTCGCGCAGATCGACGGGCCTTGTGATGTCGTCATTACCAGCGGTGCCGGCTATCCACTAGATACGACCTTCTATCAGTCCATCAAAGGCCTAGTCGCCGCACTTACAATCATCAAAGAAGGCGGAACTGTAATCAACGTGTCAAGCATGACCGAGGGAATCGGCAGCCCGGAATTCACCGGGCTGTTTGACGAGCATCCCACGTTGGACGCATTCATGGATCGAATTCTGACAGACGACGACTATTTCGTCATGGATCAATGGCAGCTCGAGGAGATGGCGAAGGTCGCGCGACAAGTCCGAGTTCAATACGTAACCAAAGGCCTTTCGAGCGACGCGTTGGACGAACTCTACGTTGAATCCGTCGAAAGCGTCGAAGCGGCCGTTTCCGAGGCTATCGACCGATATGGTCCGGAAACACGAATCGCAGTAATTCCGAAGGGCCCGTACGTATTGCCAGCGCTTGCACAAAAGTAGCCATCACTCTCCGAGTGATGGGGCTGTTCTCTTTTGTGGTCCCGCGACTCCGTTCGCGGGACGTCCTGCGAGCCCGCATGATTCACAAGGCAATTTGTGGTAGCGGAAGTCGCCAAGACTTTCGGCATTTGCACGCCCGCGATACTTTTGCACGAGGCTCATCACTCGGAGAGTGATGGCGACTTTCGTCCCGCCATTTTGGCAGGGATAGTGGGTTCGGTCGCTCCGAGCCACCGAATTGGCAGTAAGAACAGTCGGCCCTCACGCCATAAATGACTGACAACACTGAACTTACAGAAAACCACCCGTTTGGGTACGGATTTCGCTATCTCGCTGGGATCGGGTTCTGCCTCCGCGTTCCGTCTTTGGCAGGGTCAAATTTGGCAAACTGACTCGAAAGTAATTTTCCATAAACCAAGGAGTACTTCTCTCATGGCGAAGAAAGGCACGAGCCTTGTCCCGCTGGGTGACCGAATTGTCGTAAAGCGAGAAGAAGCAGAAACCACCACCAGCGGCGGAATTGTTCTCCCCGACTCGGCTCAGAACAAGCCACAAAAGGGTGAAGTCATTGCTGTTGGCGACGGACATGTCCGCAGCGACGGAAGTAAATTGCCCCTGACGTTGGCGGAAGGCGATCGCATTCTGTTCAGCTCCTACGGCGGCGAAGACATCAAAGTTGGCGACGAAGAATACCTGTTGCTCCGCGAGAGCGACGTGTTGGCAACTTACTAGCGGTTAGCTTTTAGCGATTAGCAGTCAGCTTTGGGCGCTGCCAGCTAAAAGTGAACCAACAATCAATAGCGAACAAACACATATTGCGATTATCTAGTTGGCCGGCAAAAGCTAACTGCTAAAAGCTAATCGCTAACAGCTAACGAGGAGAAAACTGTCATGGCAAAAATGATTGCCTTTGATCAAGATGCTCAAGAAGCAATGCGACGCGGCGTCAGCAAACTGGCCCGCACCGTTCGCGTGACGCTTGGCCCACGTGGTCGCAACGTCATTTTGGAGAAAAGTTTCGGTTCCCCAACCGTCACGAAGGACGGCGTCACGGTCGCTCGCGAAATCGAGTTGAGTGACAAATTCGAAGACATGGGCGCCCGCATGGTGAAGGAAGTGGCCAGCAAGACGTCTGACGTCGCCGGCGACGGAACCACCACCGCGACCGTCATGGCGGAAGCCATCTTTAACGAAGGCCTGAAAGCCGTCGTCGCTGGTGTCAGCCCGATTGAAATGAAGCGCGGCATGGACAAGGCCGTCGAAGACATCATTGGCAAGCTGCAAGCCGCCGCCACCGATTGCAAAACGAGCAAAGCTATCGCCCAAGTCGGCACGGTTGCCTCGAACGGCGATTCGGAAATCGGCAAGATTCTGGCCGATGCCATGTCGCAAGTTGGCAAAGATGGCGTCATCACCGTCGAAGAAGGCAAAAGCCTTGAGACGAGCTTCGAAGTTGTCGAAGGTATGCAATTCGATCGCGGATACCTGTCGCCTTACTTCACGACCGATGCTCAAACGATGGAAGCCGTCTTCGAAGACTGCTACATCTTGATCCACGAAAAGAAGATTTCGAACATCAAGGACCTTGTCCCGGTTCTCGAAAAGGTCGTTCAAGATCGCAAGCCGCTCTTGATCGTTGCCGAAGATGTCGAAGGCGAAGCTCTTGCGACGCTCGTCATCAACAAGCTCCGCGGCACGTTTAACTGTGTTGCCGTCAAAGCTCCGGGATACGGCGATCGCCGCAAAGCCATGTTGCAAGACCTCGCAATCATGGTCGGTGGCCAAGCGATCTTCGAAGACCTTGGTATCCAATTGGAAAACATCACCCTTGATGAACTTGGCCAAGCCAAGAAAGTCGTCGTCGACAAAGACAACACGACTGTCATCGAAGGTGCTGGCGACACGTCCGAGATTAAAGCTCGTATCGA
>PBMZ01000192.1 GCA_002722955.1 Planctomycetaceae bacterium
TGGCTGCCGAGGGCACGACCGCGTTCCTGACGACGCACAACATGGAAGAGGTCGAGCAAATCTGCGACCGCGTGGCCATCTTGTGCCGTGGCCGCCTGGTCGAATGTGACACGCCGACGAACTTTGTCACACGGCATGCGGAACGGAAGGTGGCGATTCAATTCGAACGCGACGGCGAGACACAGCGTGAGATGTTGGACCTGGACCTACAAGACGAGAGATCGCGAATTGCCGCGATCGTTGAAAAGGAACATTGTGTTCGGTTGCACTCGCAAGAGTTTGACTTTGAAGACGTGTTCTTGAAGTTGACCGGGCAGGTCTACGTGTAGCGTCTGGGAAGAGACTTTTCATTAGTTACTTGTCATTAGTCATTGAAGAAACATGCAACTTCGTTGGAATACGATTGAAGTTCTATTGGGGCGAGAGTTCTTGCGACTCAAGAAGAATCCGTCAGCGGTCATGTTGCTGGGCTTGTTGACGACGATAGCGCTTCTGCTGGCAACGAGTCGTCCTCTTGCTGCAAATGCCAACAAGCCACCGCGTGCTCCAACGTGTTGGGTTGTGTATTGGGAATCCAGCGAGTGGATCGAGACACTGAAAGCGGGCGTTCCGAGTTATTTGTCGATTCATGTTTTGCACCAATCGAAGATTCCCCGCGCGACGTCAGCCGACAGCTCAACACTCTATCCACCTAGTGACTGCGCGATCGAGATTCTTGCCAGTCAGTCTGCCAACAACGTTTCGATTCGCTACAAACATACGACGCCGAAGGCCGATGTCTTGCAGCCGTTCTTGCAGTGGTTTTGGCCATTGACGACCGAATACTTCGGAGAGGACATTCGTTTCGAACAAGAGACCGTCGCGGTAAAGGTTGAGCCGACACGACAGCAAGCCATCGACAAGTTGAAAAGCACGTCGGTGTTGGACTTAGTCAATATCGAGTTAATCGGCACGATGATCGTTCTGATGGTGATCTTCTTTACATGCTGTCATTTCTTGGTTTCGTTTGGAAGTCAAGATCGCGAACGTGGAACGTTGACCGCTCTTGCGATGACGCCTGCATCAACGGCGGAGTTGTTGGCTGCGAGATTCTTGTTTCACGCCATTTTATCGATCGGCGTTAGTGCTGGAATCATCGCGATTTTGCGCCCCGCAGCCTTGGCTCAACCAATGCTTTGGGGAGTCTTGATCTTGGCCAGCGTTGGCCTGATGTCGGTGGGCACGATCATTACCGCATTCGCCAAGACGCAATCGAGTGCGAGTTTGATGGCGCTGTGTTATATGTTGTGTGGTGGTGTCATCTTCTACTTGGCGACAAAGTTCTCGGCTTTTACGCTGATCAAGGCCGCCTCGTTCGAGCACTATTGTTTTGTATTGATGTATCAGTCGATGCGAGGCAGCTCGAGCCCGCTGTTGATTCCAAGCTTCGTGACGATGGCGATCATCGTCGCCTTCTGGACTTACTTTGCCATCCAATTGTTCCATCGTCGCGGCTGGCGATAGTACAGATTGAGAGCGAAATGCCGTAAGATTCCTGGTTGTCGACCTTTTCCTCAAGGAGTCCTCACCATGAATCTGCGATTGATTACTGCGCTTGTCCTGACTCTAGTCGTTCTTCGCACCGACGCGTTTGCTCAGAAGTTGACGGCCAATATGCCCTATGTCGAGAACGGTCATGAACGTCACGTCCTTGACATTTACACGGCCGAGAAGCCCGCCAAGCAGAACAAACCGGTGATGTTCTGGATCCACGGTGGTGGATGGGTGGTTGGAGACAAGAGTGACGTGGCTCTGAAGCCAAAGGTCTTAACCGAGCGCGGCTTCGTGTTTGTCTCGACCAATTATCGGCTGCTCCCCGACGTCACCATGGACGAGTTAATCGCTGACGTTGCCAAATCGATTGGTTGGGTGCATCGGAATATTGCTAAGTACGGCGGCGATCCTAATCGCATCTTTGTTGGTGGTCACTCGGCAGGGGCTCAGCTAGCTGCCTTGATTTGCACCGATGATCGCTACTTGAAGAAGGAAGGTGTGTCCTTCAATGTCCTGAAGGGATGTGTTCCGGTTGACGGTGACACTTACGACATTCCAAAGATCATCATGACGGCCGAATTCCGACAAACTCTTTATGGCGGCAAGATGTTTACTTTCGGGCACCGTCAGAAGTTTGGCAACGATCCCGAGAAGCACGTTGACTTTTCTGCGGTCACGCACGTGGCTAAGGGCAAAAACATTCCGCCGTTCTTGCTGTTGTACTTTCCAGGTAACGCGGATACGCGAGCCCAAGCGCAGCGGCTGGCAAGCGTATTGAAGGACGCTGGTATCCAAACGAAGGCATATGGCAAGGGCGACAGCAACCACAGCCGACTAAACAACGACCTAGGCAAGCCTGACGATCCAGTGACCGTCGAGTTCTACAAGTTCCTTGATCCGCTAGTTGGTAAGAAGTGATGCCATTATTCTGATTTAGGGTTTGGTTGTTGTTTTGACTTGAGGTCCGTTGAGGAGTGATTTGCATGAAAAAACGCATCTATATCGAGACAACGATCCCAAGCTTCTATTACACTCTGCGTAAAGATGCATCATCGATTGCAAGAATGAATTGGACACGCCAATGGTGGTCCGAATTGGCTCCTGATTTTGCACTATTAACAAGCCCTGCTGTCATTGCCGAATTGCGGCGCGGGAGCCGATGTCCTGCTGACGTGGAATTGCCGGCACCTAGCCAATCCGAGTAAAACGGATCATATTCAACTCATTAATAATGAACTTGGTTTGCCGACTCCTCTACTCACCACACCACTCAACTATTTGAGCGGAGATGACACCGATGGCTACTAACGAAATTGCTGAAATTCGAGAAATCCGCCATTAGATCTCAGAAGAATGCGGGCACGACATTCGAAAAGTGGCTGAATACTATCGCCAAGTTGAGGAAGAACTAAAAGGCTCGGGCCAATATCGTTTTGAACGTCCTGCTGAATCCCCTAACCCTCGACAACCAGTGATCGTGGATCAATCTAAGTGACGCGATCAACGGATTTTCTTAGGTGGCTTTTGGCCTTTCGGGATCAGAGTTGTGTAGGGTCGGTCTTTCATTCGTTCGTCGAATTCGGCTTTGGCTTCGGTGATGATGCGCGGGTCTCTCAATAAATCGACAGTCGTGACGGCGAGGACCTTGGCGCCGTAGATGATGCCTTTCTCTCCGATCGTCGAGGCGATGCAAGCAACATCTTGCCACGAGTGACCAGGCGACTTGGCGATCATGCAGGTCGTGTTGATTCCGGATGTGGGAACGTACCAGCTAATGTCACCAACATCGGTTGATCCCTTTGTCTTCTCGGGAATGCGTTTTAATGGCCAGACGCTTTCGTCGAGGGCCAACGGAAATTCCGTGCCGAATTTCTCTGTTAGCGGTCGTTGCAAACGACGAGCGAAGCCTTTCTCCGTTTCTGAAAACTTTGGAGGGCCAATGGCTTCTAGGTTTTTCTGCAACACCTCGGCCAAGACGACGTTCGGGATCAGCTCGTGGCAGTCTGTGTCCAGTTGCACGGTGAGCTTTGTTTGCGACATCAACGCCGCGCCTTTCGCGATGTCTTTGACCCACTTGTAATTTCGCTCGACGTCCTCGTGCTTATCGGCTCGAATGAAATACCAAACGCTGGCCTTTGACGGGATGACGTTCGGTTGAGCCCCGCCGTTCGTGATGACGTAGTGAAACCGTGCATCTTCTTTGACGTGTTCGCGAGCGTAATTGACACCGACGTTCATCAGCTCGACCGCATCCAAAGCACTGCGACCGGCGTGCGGTGTTCCCGATGCGTGTGCCGAGATGCCATCAAAGGTGAACTTCACGGAGACGAGGGCTTTGGACGTGCCGGCGAATGCACGATTTTTGCTTGAGGGGTGCCAGTGCAAGCAGACATCCAAGTCGTTAAACAATCCGCCCAGAGTCATGTAGACCTTGCCAATAACAGTTTCCTCGGCCGGAGTCCCATAGAGTCGAATCGTGCCCTTTAAGTTGTGCTTCTTCATTGCCTCTTTGACGGCAATTGCTGCTCCGAAGGCACCGGCACCGAGTCCGCTGTGGCCGCATCCGTGTCCTGGTGCTCCCTCGACGACAGGTTCGCGATCGGTTGACACTTTTTGTGACAAAGTTGGTAAGGCATCGTACTCGGCCAGGATGCCAATAATCGGCTTGCCGCTTCCGTAGCTGGCGACGAATGCTGTTGGCATGTCGGCGACGCCGGCCTTGACCGAGAAACCCGCTGCCTTCAATTTCTCAACCAACAATCCGGAACTCTTTCGTTCTTCGAGGCCGACTTCAGCAAACTCCCAAATCGACTTGTTGACGCCAAGAATGTTGGACTTCTGGTCGACGACGTGATCGATGGCCGTCTGTTGAACCTCGTCAAATGTGGCCTTTTCCTTCTCGTCAGCATTTGATTTTGAATTGCTGATAAACAGGAAAGTGAGCAATAGGAGTGCAAAGGTTTTGCGGTAATTCATTGTTGGCTCCTCGGCAATTATTGAAGCAGTTCTAGCTGTTTCTTGATTACGGTTTTCCATAAGTCGCGCGTGTCGTCGGTCTTCAAACGAGAAAAGCACCTGTAGTACTGGCCTTCGAGTTTATCCAGGTCCTTGTCCCAGTTGTCTGGCATGTCATCGAAGTAGTTATCGGGAATCCGCTTCTTCATTTTCGAGCGGCCGTTTCGATGATAGTAAAATAGGATCTCGCGCAGAGTTTCCGATAGCTTGTCGAAACCGACGACCTTGGTCCCTTCGATTGCATCCAGAATCAAGTGCCATGTCGAGTTATGGTGTAACTGATAAATGCCGCCATTACGGATGTCGGCATCAACATAGTCGATCGAAAAGATGTACTTGAAACCGATTGGTGCACCGTCGAATCCTGTCACGGCTTGTTTGTACGATTTGAAGTTGTCGGCGATGTCGTATATCTGATCGTATAGTTTGTTCATGCTGATTTCGGGCTTGGCAGTTTTCTTCTTCTTAGCCTTCTTCTTCGTAGTTGTCTTTTTTGCGGCCTTTTTCTTCGGCATGTTGCAACTCTATTCTTCGCTCGAGGAATCAGACTCGGAGTCAATTTCTGCGTCGACGTCATCGAGTTCCTTTTCAGGTTCCCGCGCTTGATCAACCTCGCCTGGTCTCACGACGAACAAAAGAAACAGGGGTGTGATCATCGCAAGGCCAGCGGCAGCAAACGTGCCCTCGTATGAGAACTCGAGTGTATCGCGAAGAACACCAACAGCTTTATGGCCAATAACATGGCCAACGTTCGACAACGTCATGTAAATCGTGAACATTGTTGCTGATGCCTTCGTCCAACTGATCTTCATGCCCATTGAGAGGAAGCCGACGGATCCGACGGCAAGAATTCCTGGATTCAGCAACAAATACCAATACATGGCCTTTTCTGATCCTCTGTTGGCCGCAATTAAAGCGGCAAAGATGAATGCCATCAAACCGTATCCGCCAAGACCGCCGATGATGACTTTGCGCCGTCCAAACTTGTCCGCAATCCAACCTCCGATCATGGCTCCGCAGATTTGAAATGGAACAGACTGAGTCTCAATCAGCGAGTAGTCGGTCGAATCCAACTCAAGCTTTTGGGTCCAATAGGTCTTACCCACGATCTCGACGATTCCCCAGCCGACGACATGCATCAGGCCGTACATGAAATACGCCCAGTTTGTGGTTAATGAAAAACCTTTCATCAAATCGCTGATGACGTCGCTGATGGGGCGAACGTTTTGTGTCGTTACCGAAGTGCCCAGATTCGCTTGACCCTTACTCCACGGAAAGCGGCGTTCGCCTGCGCGTTCCAGAAAGATCAACGGAAGCAACATCACAAGCATCAGGATCACGAACTGCGCCATGACGGCAGCCTCGATGCCGAATGTTGTCATCAATGTTGCCATGCCGCCGGCTCCCAAACCTTTGCCGACTAGCTTGGTGCCCCACATCATGCCGTTGACTCGGCCTTGTTCGTCGGGAGGTAGAATATCGACGGCCAAGGCGTCCGTGGCCACGTCTTGTAGCGATGCGAAACAGTTGTGAAGGAAGAACATCCAGCCAAGCAACTGTAGATCTTGCGAAATGTCTCCCATCGACAGAATCAACAACAGCGACATTGCCATCATCAATTCCGCTGAGATGATCCAAGGCCGCCGCCGCCCCATCGAACGAACCGTAAACACGTCGATGATCGGTGCCCAAATCAGTTTGAAGGTCCACGGCAACAGCACCATGAACGACAAGTGACCGGCTTCCGAATCCGTGATGCCTTTCTCGGTCAAGTGAGTGACGACGGCGGTTCCCATGAAGCCCCATGGAACGCCTTGCGCGAAGTACATTCCGCAAAGCATTGTCGTGCGTTGCCACCGATTGTCTGCAAGGGCCATAAGCTGTCCGTTCGTGTAAGTGATGTGGCAGACCTAATATCCCGACGAGCAACTTCGAAACTCGCGTGGGTTATGTCTTCTTCAGCAACCGTTAATGGTACTTATCGTGTAATCCAATGCCCGCTTCAATCAAGGGAAGGATTTTCTCAAGCCGTTTGGCCTTCGTTTCTGCTCGTTTGGCGTCGGCAATATACGCGGTGAATTCTCGTTGCTTGCCCTTCGTGAATTGATCGAATGCGGAACGCGCTTTCTTATTCTGTTTGAACGCTTCTTGAAGTTCAGGGGGGATCTCCACAGGCTTCGAGCGGTCTGGTTTGATCTCCTTGCCCTGTTCGACCAGTTCGATGGCTTCTTTGACATAGGCTTTGATGGCTCGCACCTTGATTTCTTTGAGGGATTCAAAGCGCCATTGTCTTAAGGCTTTGGTCTTGCCCTCTTGAGCATTGATCAAGACGCCGTCTTTGTCGCTGCGTAAGGCTCCTTGATAGAACCAAAGTCCAATGTACGACTTGAAGGCACCCAAGCCCACCACCATTTTGTCGTTGTGTGTGTAGCAGGGCCCGCCCCATTTGACCGTTTCGACAAGTTTGGTTGATTGCAAGATCTCACGAAGTCGAATCAATTCGGGCTGCCAATACTCGGCATTGGCGATGTACTCATCCACCGTCTGATATCGTTTCATTGCGACTTCCGCGCGGTTGATTGCAATTGTCCATTGAAAGCGGACAATGGCTGATTACCTGGCTGAACCAATGTCTGAAAATGAGATCATAGCCACTTGGTTTCACAAATTCACCGAAGGATATCATCATGCGCAACCAAGGGTTGTTTGTCGCGAGTGCACTGCGTTTCTTGCTCGCAATACTAGTGGGCTTTAGCCTCATTGGGACGTCAACCTTAAATGCTGACGAGCCAAACGCCCCGCTGGCGAAGCTCGACTTGAAAGACGGTGACAGCATCGTATTTCTGGGCGACAGCATCACGCATCAGTGTCTCTACACACAGTATGTCGAGGATTACTTCTACACGCGGTTTCCCAAGATGCGTTTGAAATTTCACAACGCGGGCGTTGGTGGAGCTCGAGCGTGGGACGCGTTGGCTCGCTTCGATGACGACGTGGCTGCCTACAAGCCGAAGTACGTTACGGTGTTGTTGGGCATGAACGATGGCACTTACATTCCCTTCGACCAAGCCACCTTTGACAAGTATCACGCGGACATGACGGAATTGATCGGCCGGTTGGAGAAAATCGGAGCCAAACCGATTCTGATGACACCGACCATGTACGATTCTCGAGCCGCTCGACTTTACCCACGTAAGGGACGCGTGAATCCACCACAGCGGTTGGAGTTTTACAACTCAGTGCTGACTTATTACGGAACGTGGCTTCGCGAAGTGGCTGTCGAGAAAGGCTTTGGCTTCGTCGACATGTGGGGGCCGCTGAACAACATCACGCTTCAGGCTCGGAAGACGGACCCGAAGTTCACGATCATTCGTGATGCCGTGCATCCTGACGCGCCGGGACAAGTTGTCATGGCGGTCGCGATCATCAACGACATGGCACTTCCCAAAGGCCTGTCGAACATTCGGATCTCGCTGTCCGGACGAAAACCGTTCATTCGTGCTGCTGGTGGCAAGGTTACCGACTTGCAAGTTAATGCAGGCGAAATCAGTTTTACTTGGTTGGCGAATGGTTTGCCCTGGGTTGTTCCCGAGGAAGCCCAATTGGGCGCGAAGCTGGCAAAGCTGGGCCATCGGCACTCGCGAGAAGCGTTAGAGATTCACGGTCTCCAACCTGGACGCTATGAATTATCGATCGACGGCACGGTCGTTGGCACATACACGGCAGACGGTTTGGCTCGGCACATTGAACTTCAGGAAAATGCTAAGACGCCACAGCACCAACAAGCCCTTGAAGTCGCCAACTTGAACAAACAGCGAAACAGTGGTCCCGTACGAAACTTGCGGAACGAATGGCGAGCATTCCAAGCACACGCCCGCATCGTCCGAGATGCTCAGACGGACGAGCAAAAGGCGAAAGCTGCCGAGTACGGAAAACGATTGGACGGAATCCTGGATCGAGTCAAAGGGCATGCTGCCGAAGCGAAGAAGTTGGAAGACCGCATTTTCGAGGTCAATCAGCCCAAAGCTCGGAAGTATGTCTTGAAGCCAGTCACGAACTCTGAAGCAAAGAAGTAGCCACGAAGGCAACGCTGTTTTAAGCAATTCAACGAGCGACACTTATCTAAGAGACCACTATGGAAAACCGAAACGCTAGGATCGGCATGATCTTGTTTTGCGTCTATCTGCTGCTTTATGGCGGCTTTGTCTTTTTGAATGCGTTTGCGCCTTCGACGATGGAAACGCTACCTTTCGCTGGTGTCAATCTGGCGATTCTTTATGGGTTTGGGTTGATCATCGCCGCCCTGATTTTGGCGTTGATTTACGGTCACATCTGTCGCTCGACCGATGATGCCAACAGCGAGGAGGTTCAGTCGTGATTTATGAACCATCCGTTGTGGCGATTGTCATCTTCTTTTTGTTTGTTGGGCTGACATTAGGTATCAGCTTTTATTTGGGTAACAAAGCCAAGTCGTCGGCCGGTTACTTTGCCGCGCATGGCCAAATTCCCTGGTTCGTCAATGGCGTTGCGTTTGCTGGCGATTACCTTTCGGCGGCGTCGTTCTTAGGCATCTGCGGCATGATCGCCTTTTACGGCTATGACGGATTCTTGTACTCGATCGGGTATCTGGCTGGTTGGATCGTTGCGTTGTTCGTGATCGCCGAGCCGATGAAGCGGCTGGGCAAGTTCACATTTGCGGACGCGCTGGATGCCAACTTTCAATCGCGTGGAATCAAGATGGCAGCCGGCATCAGCACCTTGGCCGTCAGTATCTTCTACCTAATCCCACAAATGGTTGGCGCTGGTGTCCTGGTTCAACCACTGTTGGGCTTCGAACACTGGCACGGAGTCCTCTTAGTCGGCGCGACGGTTATCGTCATTGTTGTGACGGCGGGCATGGTTTCGACGACTTGGGTTCAGTTCTTGAAAGGCTCGCTGCTGGTCGTCTTTAGTGCGATCTTGACGATCATGATCTTATCGCGCGGTTTCGAAGTGCAGTCGGGCGGGAACGACGGTCATGCCTTCAAGACACTGGGGCCGTTCGATGCGAAGACTCCGGTGGAATTTGATGCTCAGATCAAAGCCCAAACCGATTACGAAGCCATCGTACCGAAGGGTGAATGGGAAGACTTTGAGTTTGTCCGGCTCTCGGACAGCGAAGGGATTGTCTCTGTCTGGAGTACTCAAGAGACCGACGACGGAGTTTTGTTGCTCGAAGCTCAATCGCGCACGAAGACTACTGATGGCAAAGTTTTGGTCAATGGCCGACCTCTGGGTAAGGAAAAGGGCGAGCCAGAATTGCATCCCGTCGGACATATCAGCAAGTTGCCCGGTGGCGAATCGGAAACTGGTTCCGTCGGTCCGCTCGAATTCTTCCGCACGTTGCAAGACAGCGAAATCGTCCTTTGGCGAAGCAAAGTGATCAAGGAGACTGACGGCGGTACCACCACGGTTTATTATCAGAAGTCAACGCCTGGCAACGAAATCTTGCGACCTGGCGAGCATCCCCGGTTTGCTGGCATTCGCAGTGACGACCCGATCAAGAAACTGAATTTCTTGTCATTGATGTTGGCGTTGTTTTGCGGAACGGCGTCTCTTCCGCACATCTTGATTCGATACTACACCGTCAAGGACGAGGCCAGTGCTCGCAAGAGTACGATTGTTGGCATTGCTAGTATTGGTTTCTTCTATGTGCTGACGTTGTACCTCGGATTGGGAGCAATGACGAGTGGCGCGTTGGATGTGACCACCAGCAACATGGCGGCACCGCTACTGGCTCGCAGCATGGAAGAATGGTTGTTTGCGGCCATCTCGGCCATCGCATTTACGACAGTGCTGGGAACCGTGAGCGGCCTAATCTTGGCATCAGCCGGCGCCGTGACTCATGACTTGATGGCGAACTTCATGGGCATCGAGATGGACGACGCGACCAAGGTTCGCTACGCCAAGTTCGCGTCTGTCGTCGTCGGCGGGATTGCCATTGTGCTTGGCATTTTGTTCCGAGAACTCAACGTGAGCTATCTTGTCGGTTGGGCGTTCAGCGTTGCCGCGTCCGCCAACTTGCCATCGTTGGTGATGCTGCTGTTCTGGAAAGGCACCACAAAGCAAGGCATCATTGCTGCCGTCGTTGTCGGAATGACCAGTTCGCTGGCCTGGATTCTTCTCAGCGGCGACACCTTCGACAAGGTTTATGGGTTGCCGGCTGAGTCATCTTTTGTGCCGTTCAGCCAGCCGGGAATTGTCACGATTCCGCTTGGCTTTTTGACGTTGATCGTTGTTTCTCTGATGACGAAGTCGAATGAATCGGCTTCTTAGCGATACTGAAAGTCTACCAATGGCTGTGCGCTTTGGATTGTTGATTGTTGTCCTGTTGGCATGTGTGGCCTCGCCGTTGGTGGCTGCCGAGCGGCCCAATATCATCTATATCATGACCGATGATTTGGGTTATGGAGATTTGGGTTGCTACGGTCAAAAGGTGATCCAGACTCCCAACATCGACCGCATGGCGAAAGAAGGCATGCGATTCACGGATCATTACGCGGGGCACACGGTTTGCCGTCCTTCTCGATTAGTACTTTGGCTGGGACAACATGTCGGCCACACCGGATTGACCGGCAATCGACCTCGTAGCTTAACGGCGACCGAGTCGACTGTTGGCAAGCTGTTGAAGCAATCGGGCTACAAAACTGGTGGCGTTGGCAAATGGGCCTTGGGCAATGTCGAGGAACCGGCCGAGATCGACAATGACGGCCATCCCAATCGAAACGGCTTCGATTACTGGTTCGGTTACATGAACCAAGGTAACGCCCACAACTTTTACCCGCCTTATCTTTGGGAAAACAGCAAGCAAGTTTTTCTGAAGGGCAACGTTCTCAGTAACGCACCTGGTTCGCGTGGCCGCGTCTCCTCGAAGCGAGTCACTTATTCCCATGACGAAATGACGAAGGCCGCGTTTGGCTTTATTCGCAAGAACAAAGACAGCCCATTCTTGTTACACATCCATTGGACGATTCCGCACGCTAACAACGAAGGCGGCCGCGTTCTCGGCGATGGCATGGAGATTCCCGATTACGGAATTTACAAGGACAAAGATTGGCCCAATCCCGAAAAGGGATTTGCCGCCATGATCACTCACATGGACAAAGATGTGGGCCGACTGTTCGGGCTCCTCAACGAGCTAAAGATCGACGAGAAAAAGCTCGTCATCTTCACGTCCGACAACGGTCCTCACCAAGAAGGTGGGCACAAGCACGAATTCTTCGATTCCAACGGTCCGTTGACTGGTTTCAAGCGATCAATGCATGAAGGTGGAATCCGAGTGCCGATGATCGCGCGTTGGCCTGGAAAGATTGCTGCCGATTCGACCTCGGATCACCCGTCTGGCTTCTACGACTTTTTGCCAACCGCGTGTGAGTTAGCGGGAGTCAAGCGTCCTAAGGGCATCGATGGAATCTCGTACCTGCCGACTCTCATCGGGAAACCACAAACAGAACACGAGTATCTTTACTACGCCAGTCTTGAAGGGGCGACCTCCGTTGGTGTGCGCTTTGGCGATTGGAAGCTGGTCAAGTATCGTCCCCGAAAACGAAAAGGCCAAAAGGCGACGCCGACGAAACCCGATTGGCGTCTTTACGACTTGAGCAAGGATATCAGCGAATCGACCGATGTTGCCAAGAAGCACCCCGGTATCGTGGAAGAGATCTTTTCACTGCTCCGCCGCGACCTGCTGCTTGAATAACGCTCTTCATTAGACACTGCCCAGCGACGTACAATTCAGGATCGTGTGAGAAACCATCACCAAGTAGCCATTACTCTCCGAGTGATGAGCGCACCGAGGCCGTGATGATTGTGCATTCCGTTCAGATCTTGATCATGCTCCCAATAGTCGATGTGACGAAGGTATGCGATGCTTCTCTTGAGAGGCTCGTCACTCGGAGAGTGATGGCTACTTTGGCCGTGTTGCTGTCGGCATCATCGGCAGTGGCAGCTCCGATTTGCCCAACGCCGACGCGTACATTGGCGGAACGATTTTTGGAAAAGGGTAAGACGACCTTACTGGTCGAGTGGGTCACTACCGCGGAAGGTATCAAGAAGAATACTGGCAATACCGTCTTTCGTGTTGTTGAAAACATTCACGGTCCTGCGGGCGACTTCAAGATTGGACAGAATCTTGTCTTGCCGTGGTATCTTCCCGCCAAGAAGACCGAGTTGTTTCTTGTCACAGGCATCAAGAAGGAAACAATGAGGTGGGATAAGCCGCTGAAAGTGACCAAAGCTTGCTACCAATACGTGAAAGATGCACCAGCGCCCGAAAAAGATTTCACCGAGCGTTTGTCGTATTACCTTGAGTTCCTGGAACACGACGAAGAAGTGATCGCCAAAGACGCTTATTCGGAATTCGGCAATGCGTCCTATGATGACATTGCTAGCTTGGCCAAAATCATACCGCGCGACGAAGTCCGAGAGTGGCTCTTTAAGGACAAGGCACCAATCGAGCGAAGCCGCATCTATGGATTGATGCTTGGTGTCTGTGGCAACGAACAAGACGCTCATGATATGGCGACCAGAATCGCTGAGCCGGCAGTTACTTTTCGTTCCGGTATCGACGGTATTATGTGTGGATACCTCTTGTTGACGGGGGACAAGGGGCTCGCGGTCATCGAAGAGACAAAAATGCGGAGCCGATACATCGTTGGTCGCGAGGGCGAGTTCATCCTCGACAAGAACGGTGAGAAGCAGACGCTTGCCTTCAGCGAAACATACGCGGCCATGATGGCCTTGCGATTCATGTGGCACGATGGGCAGAAGCTCATCGGAAGAGAGCGACTGCGGCAATCGATGCGCATTCTGATTCCGCGATCGGAATTAGCCGATTTGGTGATCTACGATTTGGCGCGTTGGAAAGACTGGTCATCGATGGATCAAATCTTCAAACTCTACGACGATAAGCAATTTGACATTCCGTCAATAAAGCGTGCTATCGTCCGTTTCTTGTTAACGGCATCGCAAGATTTCGATCCCGATGACAATTCTGAGCCACCCGATCATGCCAGCAAAGCAAAGTCGCACCTGGCTAAGATCAAGGCGCAGGACCCGAAGTTGTATCGCGAAGTTCTGCGTTTCTTCCCGCTTCGTCCAAGAAAGAAATAACCTCACGTAGGCCGGTAACTTGTCTTATTCCATGAAACTGTTTGGCATCATATCACTGACCGTAATCGCCCACGTCGAGTTCGCGGTTGCCGCTTGTCCTTTCTGTGGTCCTGTTGGATTGACCTTGGGCGAGAAGTTTACGCAAGCTGACTCGGTGGTGTTGGCGACATGGCAGAAAGCTGACACGAAGGACGAGACCTCGACGTTTCAAGTTGTTCAAATCGCCCGAGATAGCTTGGCGTCTTTGAAGAAGAACGGCGAGTTGACAGTCGGCCAATACCGACAAGGCAAGGCCGGCGACTTGTTCCTACTTACGGGATCGGGCGATGAGATTATCAAATGGGATCGGCCGATCGAGATCACCGAAATCGGCTACTACTATGTAGCACAAGCTCCCTCGCGCGAGGCACTGCCACAGAAACGTTTGAGCTATTATCTAAGGTTCCTTCAGACTCGCGATGACACAATTGCGAACGATGCGTTCGCGGAATTTGCCAAGGCACCGTACGAGCACTTGTTACTAATCCAAGACCAGCTGAAACGGGAACGCATTCGCGGTTGGTTGGAGAGCAAGTCGACTCCCGTCAACCGCGTCGGATTGTACGCGTTGATGTTGGGGCTTTGCGGCAACAGCGAGGATGCCGAGTGGATGAAGAAGGAAATCCAGAAACGCCCGGAAGGAGACTTTCGTTTCGGGTTGGATGGCATGATCGCTGGCTACCTTTTGCAAACGGGAATCAAAGGTTTGGATTGGGTTGACGAGACGATCTTGACCGCGAAGAGAATCCCAGATGGCGAAGCCTATGAAGCTATGAAAGCGTTCGAGTTCTTGTGGACGTTTAACCGAAAGCAGTTCGGGGCCGAGCGACTGAAGAAGTCATTGCGATTGAATTTGGACCGCGTTTCGTTGGGCGAGCTAGTCATTCGTGACTTGGCTCGCTGGAAGGATTGGGAAGTTCGAGAACGCGTCTTCAAGCTTTATGGGAAGAAGGGATACGAATACCCTCGCGCCAGGCAAGCGATCATTGGTTACTTGGTTGCTTGTGCCAACGACGATGATGACTCGGCCAACGTGCCCGAACACGTGTTGGCTGCTCATGGTTATCTGGGCGAGATCAAGAAGCAGGACCCTAAGAACTATCGCCGTTACGCACGTGGTTTGGAGCCAAAGTAGCCATCACTCTCCGATTGATGAGCTTTTCGGATCGAAGCGTTGAGAAGCACTTTACGGCTGTTGTGCGAGTTCGCGCGGCTCATCACTCGGAGAGTGATGGCTACTTTAACGCTTGCCCCTAATTATTGGGGCGAGCCAACTTGGTGATGACGAGAGTTGCTGGATTCTCGAGACCAACTCTCGAACGAAGTCGTCGTCAGCAGGTAATTGTCGCAGCACTTGTAATCGATCGCCCCCGAACGCCTCGACGATCGACTTCAGCCGATCAAGCATCTCGATGCGGAACTTTTCAAGAGCCGCTGTCTCCAAGTCCTCGCGCATTAGATGTGTAGCGCTGGCACTGCGATCTCGATCGAGGCACGCGAGCGTTTCGCCCTGGGTGCGATAGAGGTGACCGCCGACGTAAGCTCGCCGCAGCAGGCCGTTTTCATCGAAGTGGTAAACGGGGTCTTGATCGAAGTAGATCGAAAGATGGCCGGAGCGTTTGAAGCCAGCGACGATTGGAGGCGGCTCGTAGTTCAGTTGAAACTCGACGCGGCGAACAAGTGCGGTCGCCTCGGCCATGATGTCTTCGCGGTCACTTTCATGACGAGACATTTTCGAAATCCGCGTAGTGCGTCGTCAAAGATGTTTTTCGAGTAGCTACCGTCGCCAGACGGCGGACTTCCACGCCCTGGCGAGCGTAGCTACCCCGACAAAATCCTTGTTGGACAATGCAGCAGCTTAGCTAGTGCTTTCCTCTTCCTTCTTCTTCTCGCCTTCTTCCTCGTCGGTCTTCACAATTTTCGGTTCGGTATCTAATTCGTCGACCGCCGAAATCTGGAACAAGGTGATGCTGCCGAACTTGTTTGTGCACTTGGGACATTTGGCCTTGGCGATAGCTTTGCCATTCGCGCCGCCAATCTTTTCCTTCTTGCGCGAGTCCTCGCTCACGACCAAGCCACATTCTTGGCACTTTCGACCGACGGTATCGAGAGTGATTCGTTCGTCTGATTCGTAGTACTCGAGCTTCTCAAGCGAGAGAGCTTCGAACTTGTCTTCGCTGTAGTGACACGACACCTTGGTCTTCTCGTCTTCGAAAGGTATTCCGCAATCAGAGCCAAGCCCTTCGATACCGAAGCGCTCATTCACCAGTTGTGCGAACTTTCGAAATTCGGTCAAACCGAACGATACGAATTGCAGTTCGGTGCCATCACCTGATCGAGGCATTCGGACGGCGATGCGCCCTTCACCAAATACTGCGATGCCAGCAAACATCGATTCGTGAGCGTAGGCGGCCGGTTGAACGACGCCAATTTCGCTGATTTGATCTTTCGTGAACAACGTGTGCTTGCCGGCGGGGACGTCTTCGGTGGGGTGATCGGGAACGGCAAGATACTTCAGTACTTCGTCGCGAACTTCGTCGGGCTTGCCGCCGCCACCGCCGAAAAGCGAACCTTTCTTGGTCATCGAGGCTAGCAACAATTCTTCTTCTGCGAATGCAATGTCCGAGGCCTCAAAGTTTTTTTCCAAGCTGCCAGCCTTCAGCTTCAACTTCGATGGATCGACGGTGTGCAACCGCATATCCTTCATCCAGCAATTGAAGCGACCACCTGGGAGTTGCTCCGTTTCCAATTGCCGACCGTCGTCGCCTTCGCCCTCCGGTTTGTCTTTAGTGTCCCAGTTGGCGGCTGGCACGTGAAAGGCGGCCTTGCACTTCGGGCAACGTCCGGTCATGCCACGGTGTTTTTCTTTGACTTCCACCTGATGGCCGTTCGGACAAAAGACGATGAAGCCCGAGCGATTCATCTTGCGACGCTTGGCGCGAGTCTTTTGGCGTTTTTCCGCTTCTTTTTCTTCCGTCAGGGCAATGTCCAAAAGCGCATCGCCACCAGTGGCCACCGAGTGAGCGGGTGCACCGTCGTCGCTTTGAGTTGGCTTCTTCTCTTTGGCTTCGGATGACTTTTCTTTGGACTCTTCGCTATCGTCTTGTTTCTTGGCTTCCCCTTCCGCAGGAGCTTCTTCGAGTAGATCGAAGGGTTTCTTTTCTGCGGGCGCTGCTTCCGCTTTTTCCTCTGTTGGTGCAGGAGTATCGAGGGGCGACTCGGCGGCCGGTTCCTCGGGCTTTAGCAGCGGGATCGTTTCCAAATCGTCCTGACTGGCTGGTGCTTCCGCTGCGGGCGCTGCCGGAGCGGGAGCAGGCGGACTTTCGGCAAGTGGAGGGGTAGCCTCAGCAGCCGGGGCCAAAGGGACGCGTGGCTCGTCGGCCTGAGTTGAATCGACACCGGGCGCCAACTCGAAGTCATCTTCGTCGCCCTCAGGTGTCGTCGCGTTCTCGATCGTCGGGGCGGAACCGGTTTTCCCAGCTAGGAAGTCGTCGCCCTCGGGCAGTTGGCTATAGGTAATTGGTGCTGGCGATGCCTGCATATCGCGGTAACGCTCGGCAATATCTTCTCGCAAGAACGCGCCGCACTGCCAACATCGCACCAACTCTTTCCGCAGCATCTCCCCACAGTCAGGGCAAGGCACCTGCTCTTCGTCTTCTTCGGTGACTGCTGCGAATTGGTCAGCAGTCGGAAGGTGTGCCGCCTGCTCTTCTTCCAAAATATGGTTGCAGTCCGGACATTGAACCGTGTCACTGAGTAACAGTGACTTGCATTCCGGACAAGAAATTATGGAAACCCCCATGATTGGGCCTTTTTCAGATTGGGATTTCGTGCGGAGGGATATCTAAGCGGTCTCGGTACCTGCCACCGACGACGTTTTCGGAGCCCGACGTAAAGCAGCGTCGCGATAGAATCTCAGCACGAAGGAATGTTAAATAACATACACCATTCTTAACCCAACCACAAACCGGGTTGAGTGGCCCATCCGAGCAACTCAGGATCATTCAATATGCGTCGAGTTTGCGAAAAAATCATGCGACTCACTCCCAAAACTTGTGTCAGTTGCTAACAATCGAATTGAGCCAATTTCTTATACGTCAAATCAAGCACGCGTGTTGAGACGGTCAGACTGCTTTGCATCCTCAGAATAGCAAATGACAGATGACAAATAACTCATCACAAATCTCTTCTAAACTCCGGCTCTCAAGTCTTCAACGCAGCCTTGCCCCATGTACAACCCTTTGCTACTGCCTGACTTACGCGTGATGCTCGACGAGCAGGACGAGGCCGCGATGGCCGAGTTTTGCGTCGCTTTGCATCCGGCCGTCGCCAGCGAAGTGTTGGAAGGGTTGGAGTCCAAGGAAGTTTGGCAAGTCCTGCAGAATTGCGATTGGGAGCGTCGCTCGGAAATCTTTCGATATCTGCCGCTGACGTTTCAGATTGAATTGGTCCAAAACGTGGATCGAGAGACGTTGTCGAAGCTGATCGAAGTCATGGTCCCTGACGATCGCGTCGATTTGCTCGAGCGACTTGACAGTGAACACGTCGAGGATGTCTTGCCGCTGATCGCTCAGGCGGAACGCAGCGATATTCGCAAACTTCTCTCGTACGAGGAAGACAGTGCTGGCTCGATCATGACGACCGAGTACGCGTCGCTGCCAGAAGAAATCAGCGTTCGCGAGTCTCTTGACCAACTGCGACAACAGGCACCGGATCGCGAGACGATTTACTACGTCTATGTTGTTGACGAGGGTCGGCGGCTCCGCGGATTCATTTCATTACGCGATCTGATTCTGGCGAAACCCGACACGCCGATCTCCGACGTGATGGAACGCGATGTGATTTCAGTTCGCGTTGACGATGATCAGGAGTTCGTGGCGCGTGAGCTTGCCAAGTACGACTTCATTGCGATTCCGGTGGTTGATAATCAGAACCAGTTAGTGGGCATTGTGACTCACGATGACGCGCTGGATGTTGTGCAAGAAGAAGCGACCGAGGACGCGCATCGTTTGGGTGCTGTTGAGCCTTTGGAAGATAGTTATCTGGAGACGCCGCTGCTGACGCTGGCTTGGAAACGTGGCATTTGGTTGGTCTTGCTGCTGGTGGCGGCATTTGCGACCGCGTATGTCTTGAAGCAGTACGAAGATGTCTCGACCGAGTTCCATTGGATGATTTTGTTTATTCCGTTGGTCTTAGCGAGCGGCGGCAATGCGGGATCTCAGTCGGCGACGCTTGTGATCCGAACGCTCGCCATCGAGGAGATGTCGCGACGAGAAACAATCAAGATCGCCAAACGCGAGTTCCTGCTGGCGCTGATGTTGGGCGGCGGTTTGATGGTACTCGGAGGTGGTTGGGCTGTCTGCTTTGATTCCATCACGCCAATGCGAGCCTTCGTGGTCGGGCTGACTGTCTTCTTGGTGGTTTTGTTTGGAGCCTTTATCGGAGCGATGCTGCCAATGGGCTTTCGCAAACTTGGCATGGATCCCGCCTTGATGTCTAATCCACTTATCGCCGCACTGGTCGACGTGTTGGGCGTTTTCATTTATTACAATGTCGCCTTGGCCCTTATCGCCACATAATCGTACGCCGCAGATTTATTGTTGGACGGACTTGTAGTCCGTCGGATTCGTAAGACGGACTACAAGTCCGTCCTACGAAGAAAGCGACACCTCGACACTTGCCCTTCGACACAACATGCAACCAAACCAACCACTGGCTGGCATCCGCGTTCTGGACCTGACAAGAGTTCTAGCAGGTCCCTATTGCACGATGATCTTGTCCGATCTGGGTGCCGAAGTCGTCAAGATAGAACATCCCGCCAAAGGCGATGACGCTCGACAATTTGGGCCGCTGCTTCCCAGCGGCAACAGTGCTTACTTCGCTAGCATCAATCGAGGCAAGCGCAGTGTCACGTTGGATCTCAAGAGCGACGCGGATCGTGAGACGTTCTTCCAGCTAGTCCAGCGAGCAGACGTCGTGGTCGAGAACTTTCGGCCTGGAACAATGGATCGATTCGGCGTTTCTGCCGAGACACTTCGAGAGCTGAACGCGAGTTTGATCGTCGCGTCTCTTTCTGGCTTTGGTCAAACCGGAACTAACCGTGATCGGCCGGCTTACGATGTCGTCATTCAGGCCATGAGCGGACTGATGAGTATCACCGGCAATGGCCCTGGCGACGTCGTTCGCGTGGGCACGTCGATCAGTGACTTGCTGACTGGCATGTATGGAGCCATCGCGATTCTGTCGGCACTCAACCGCCGACACGAAACAGGAGAGGGCTGCGTGATCGATATGGCAATGCTGGATTGCACGGTTGCGGCTCTGGAAAATGCCATCAGCCGTTACAGCGTCACGGGCCGCGCTCCAGAACCGCTGGGAACGCGACACCCATCCATCACGCCATTTCAATCGTTCGACACGGCAGATGCACCAATCGTCATCGCCGCCGGTAACGACAACTTGTGGAAGAAACTGTGTGATGTGTTGAGTGCTCCTGAACTGGTTGACGACGAGCGACTCGCCACAAACGATCTTCGCACGGCAAATCGAGATTATATGGAAGAGCAAGTCGCCGCGCGTTTGAAGTCCGCTGGTTCGGCTGGGTGGTTAGAGCAACTACAAGCGGCCGGTGTGCCATGTGCGCCGATTCGAAACATCGGCGAAGTGGCCACCGACGAAGAGTTGCAAGCCCGAGCCATGCTACATTCCATGCTCGACGATGATGGCCGTGAGTTTCTTTCGTCGGGATCACCGTTTCGCATGGACGATGCCTCGCCACCGCTTTCTGATCGTGCGCCGCGATTGGGCGAGCACACCGATGACGTGCTGCGGGAGTGGCTTGAGCAATGATCACGCTGCGAACAGCGACGCTCGAAGATGTCGATGCAATGGCGGCTGTCGAGGCTCAGAGTTGGCCGTCGGGAATGGCCGCTGACGCGACCACTTGTTGCTGCCGAGTCTCCGCGTACGCCGAAGGACAGTTGGTGGCAGTTCAAGACGACGAGATTGTTGGAGTCTCATCGGCGCAAAGAATCACAGAAAGTCATCTCAAGCAGGCCTCCCACTCCTACAACGAGGTGACAGACAGCAACCGCTTCACCGCGTCGCACAGTGATGATGGGGCGATCTATCAGTTGATCGGCGTCAGCGTGCTGCCTCGATTTCGAGGATTAAACTTGGGGCGTCAATTGGTCGACCATCAAATTGACCGAGCCCGCGGCATGGCTGGAATCGAACGCATCATCGGATTCACTCGCCCAGCCAAGCATCACGAACAGGCTCACGTGCCGATGACAACATACATCTCCCTACACCGAGCCAGCGGCATGCACGTCGATCCCGTTATCGCCTTCCACCTAGAAGCAGGTGCTCGCATCGTGTCCTTGCACGAAGGCTTCCGACCCAACGACGCCGAGTCGAGTGGCTATGGTGTCTTGATTGAGTATCCGGTCAGGTAGGCACACGGAAGGCCGGTCCGACTGAAGAAATGATGGAACCCACATAGCCCCCTCAATCGTCACATCACGTATGACCGAAAAATTCTCTCCAACCGTTGTGATGCGAACGGCCCCGGGACATAATGCCCGAAGTGTGGAGTCCATAACGGCTCCGGGGTGTTTCGCTCCAACTGTTGAGGGAGATCGAGGTTTATGCGAGACCAGAATCAGAGAGGCGGGCCTGGGTTTAACCGCCGCGATTTTCTGAAAGGCTCCGGTGCCGCTGTTGCTGCAACAGCCATCGCGACGTCCGATCAGAAGACCGAGGCTGCCAAGGCAACGAAGAAAAACGTCTTCGCCGCGAAGGCTCAAGACGTCACGCTGAATGTTAACGGGAAAGATTACAAGCTGAAGATCGAGCCGCGTGTCACGCTGCTAGAGGCTTTGCGAAACGATCTGAACTTCACGGGCTGCAAGGACATCGATGACGATGCCGCCGTTGGCGCGGACACCGTGATCATCGATGGCAAAGCGGCTCTTGCCGGTTCCCGACTTGCTGTCGAATGCCAAGGCCAAAAAATCACGACTGTCGAGTCGCTCCACACCGAGCAAAAGACCGACGAAGTGGTCGAAGGTTTTGTCCAGCACGATGCCATGCAGTGCGGCTTTTGCACTCCGGGTTTCGTCATGGCCACGCGAGCTTTCTTGGACAAGAACCCGAACGCGAATTTGGAAGAAATCCAAAAGGGGCTTGGCGGCAACCTTTGCCGTTGCGGAACCTATCATGGTATTACGCAGTGCGCCCTTGAAATCGCGAAGAAGGGGGGTGCGTGATGGCTCGAGTTGTTTCGTGGAAAGGACAAAACGATAACACTCTGATCGGCGAACGGCACACTCGACTGGAAGGCTATGAAAAGGCATCCGGTCACGCCAAGTACGCCGCAGACA
>PBMZ01000193.1 GCA_002722955.1 Planctomycetaceae bacterium
CGAATTCTTAAGCCTGACACAGCACTAGGCTGCATTGCGCACGACGATGTAGTTGCATTCGACAAAGCGCGTGCGCCGGTTTCGAAGACTGGTTCCCAAGCGGAGCTTGGAACCAGGAGCGAACGTGCATGCTTAAAGAATCCCAGTGCCAAAATGATCCGATTTGGCCTGCGTCGAATTGGGGGATTCGACGTTGCTCTTGATGTGCGGGCCACGTTTTGTCGTTTCAGCGGCCGGTTCGATTCGGTGTTCCGCTCCGTCGCTGGTCTTCACAACTACCGGTTCGTCGTCGTGGAGCGCGGCGTAGTTTTCTTCACCGTAATCATCGTACGTGCAAATGTATCCGGGCAGTCGAGCCTTTCGCTGCTCTTCTTGATAGGCTTCCAGGACCTTGGCCTGGATCATGTCCCGGCATTCCGAGTTAATCGGGTGAGCAATGTCGGCATAAAGCTTCGCGCGGCCGTCGTTATCTTTTGTGGCGCGATCCTCTTGCAGCCGGGCCCCGCACTGATTGCAGTGCAAGGCACGAAGATGATTCTTGGTGTTGCAACGAGGGCATCGATCCGTCAACTTGCGGCTGGGCATCGCAACGAACGAACCCTTCGCTCCCTGAATGATTTTCAAGTCTCGAATGACAAAACAACTGTCAAACGTGACCGAGCAAAATCCTTGCAAGCGATCGTGTGGATCATCCATCAACTTGATGCGAACTTCGGTGATCTCCACAGCAGTGTCTCCTTGCGTCCCGTCCGTGGCCAGAATCCGTCGTCTTGCACTGCTGCCTACACCCTCTGTCGTCTCACAACAAGAAACTGGTGGCCCAAGAGTTGTGAATCAATGAGTAATGTCGCAAACAGGCTATTTTAACGAGCTTCACAAGTCTCCCAATTCGGTGAATCTTGATTCGGTGAATTTTCAGAGTGTTATGTGAAAACTTATTGTTCTAGACGTATTTGGCCGAGATGGGGTCTCGCTGCAAATCACGATTGAGTGCTGACGGCAAAGACTCTGCCAAGACGTCTGGCACGCAGTCGCGCGGCCATATTCTGAGCTTGCTGGCGATGTCGGCAGATTCCAAAGTAAGCCGACCCACTTCCACTCATCATATGACCCAGTACCGGTAGGTTGTCAAAAACCGACTTGAGGTACCGAACTTCCTTGCTCAGTTGTTCCGCTGGCGGTTGCAGGGAATTGTGGAGAGACGCCGAGAACTGTCCAAAATCGCCGCGCTGCAGGTCTTCGATCATACGCTCAACAAATCTGCTGACGGATGAGTTGTCAGTACAAGGCCGGCTGGTGTTCCTCGAATTCTGCCGAGATTCCTCTCCAGCATCATTGGAAACCAAGCTTGCATTATTCAACTGACGAAAGACGTCCGCTGTCGAGAGCCCCACATCAGGCCAGACAATGGTGAAGTGCATCGAAACAGGTAAGCTTATGGGCTCGATGATCTCGCCTCTTCCACGACAGACAGCCAAAGGCGTCGGCCCTAAAAAGAAGTTGATATCGCTGCCCAATTGCGATGCCAGCGAATGTAGCTCGCGATCGTCCAATCCGACCTGCCAGAGTTGATTGAGCGCTTTGAGCGTCGCCGCGGCATCGCTTGAACCTCCTGCTAAGCCTGCAGCGGCTGGTATGCGTTTCAGCAACCCAATCCGAGCACCTCGTTTGGTGCCCGAGTAGTCTTGCAAGAGACGCGCCGCACGCACGACAAGATTGTCTTGGCCGGAGGGGATCGCGGTGTCGAGGCTATCCTCAGCTCCACTCCCTGAACCAGCGTTGCAACACTGCAACTGAATTGTTCCTGACGAGTCCTCCGTGAAACTCAAGGTGTCAAATAGACTGACTTTTGCCATCAGCGTGATTAGCTCATGGAATCCGTCAGCCCGCTTCCCCAGAACATCCAAAAACAGGTTAAGCTTCGCGGGTGTGTGAACAAGCAAAGTCCGTCCATCTGGCGAATTCTGAATGCCGAATTGCCGGATGAGCATTTGGAGTCACATCCCGTGTCAGCCCAAACTGCGATTGACGAAAACGATCGAAAGGATTTATTGACCCGCATCTACCACATCCTTGTGGGTCAAAACCAACATGCATTCCCATGTTGAAGCATCAAAGTGCATGAGAAAAACACTCTACGAAAACTCTCAAAAGCTGTATTTCTCCACATACACTGAGCTGATTCGAATGCTAGTAGAGTTACCTGTTTTTTGTCAAGATGGGATCCCGCCAACCACAACATTTGGTGAAAGTTGGTCGCGCGGATCAAAGCAAAGATGCCGGGCATCTCAAAAACGCGTTTAACTCTCACTTCTCGGCGGCGGCGGACCCAGATACTGATGGTAAGTGCATGCAATTCTCGCGTTATAGAGCTTCCGGCGTCGATCAGCTTTTTGGCCAACCAATCGCTCGAACTCAGGGTGAGACGTGAGCACGTAGATCGACCAATGATCTAAGTCACGAAAGACGGTTGCCATTTGTCGATAAAGCTTCTCGACGTCGTGCGCCTCACCGAGCCGCTCGCCATAAGGCGGGTTCGTAATCAAGCAACCGTACTTGCGTTTGGTGCTAAGCTGGCTGAATTCCTGAGGCTGAAAATAGACGTCATCAAAGACGCCTGCTTGCTTTGCGTGGTAGCGGGCAAGGTTGAGAACCTTGTCGTCTTGGTCGTATCCAATCAGCGTAAAGTCGGGCTTGTCCGCGACCAACGAGCTTGCCTCTTCCCGTGCCGCATCCCAAGCGGCTGTCGGAATGCACGGCCACTCTTGAGCTGTGAAGGTCCGATTCATTCCCGGCGCCATGTTGCGTGCAATTAAAGCTGCTTCGACAACAATCGTTCCCGAGCCACAAAGCGGGTCGATGAAG
Source organism: Planctomycetaceae bacterium (assembly GCA_002722955.1). Taxonomy (GTDB): domain Bacteria; phylum Planctomycetota; class Planctomycetia; order Planctomycetales; family Planctomycetaceae. Next base: position 2,866 of record PBMZ01000193.1, read on the forward strand.
GGGCGCGTTCGATTCCAATAGCTCAATTGAACAAGTGCTGCTGCCAACGTTTCTCGTAACGGAGCTTGTGAGGTCAGTGTGCGGTAACCTCGCTTGTGAAGGCCGTCACCGCTGGTATCAATGGAGATGGTGATTTCGTCTTTCAGGACGAGCACATCGACGGGGAACAGTGCTCCGGTTTCGTCAAACCAGTTGCGGCGATACGTCTTCTTGAGCCTTTCGACAATCGCCTTCTTGACCAGCCCTTGGATGTCCGGTTCGCTGTGCAGTTGTGAGCGAACGGACTTGGCTCGCACGGGGAATTTGGCATCGATCGGCAACCATTCTTCCCAGGGGATCGCGTTGACTTGATCGAAAAGTGCCCCGAAGTCGTCAGCGTCGAATGACGTCAGCTTCAAGAGGACTCGATCAGCACTACGAAGCCACAGATTGCAACGGCAGACGGCATTCACATCAGCCGGAAAGGTGATTCGGCCATCGCGAGTTTTCGTGTTCGCATAGCCAAGCTGCTTTAGCTCGCGCGAGACGACTGCTTCGAGTCCAAAAGCTGCCGTTGCGATCAATTCCAACTGGCTCACGATGACGGCGCCTGATGCTCAACGGTCACCGACGTGCGGATCCCGCCTCTCGGTGTAAAGTCCGCGACAATCTTCATCGATCTTGGTCTGGTCACAGCCACGAGATCGTCAAGTATCGTGTTCGTTACATGCTCGTAGAACGCACCGTGATTACGGTATTGCTGCAAATAGATTTTCAGCGACTTCAACTCGAAGCAGAGCTGGTCGGGAACGTAGCTAATATTGATCGTGCCAAAATCGGGTTGTCCGGTAATCGGGCAAACCGAAGTGAACTCGGGACACACGGTGTCGATCACATAGTCGCGATCAGGAAACGGATTCTCGAAAGTTTCGAGAGCATTGCGGAAGTCATCGCTCATTGTTGAATTGTCTTTGCCTTCGATGGAAACGCATTAGCTCGTCCCGCGATTTCAGTGTTTGGTGCTGAGATGCCAAGGTATTTGAGTAAGCCGAGATTCATAGGCCCGTTGGGTCTCAACGCGCAAGCGGGAATAGCTCTTACTTCGAAGAGTTTAGCGGCAAAGCCATCGGTTGATCAATCAGCGTAGACCAAAATCGCTTCTTCGCGAGCCAGCGGTCGGTTGAAGTGATCCGATTGCACCTCGAATTGAATTCGAGCGTCGCCAGCTTTGTGGGCACTCAGTTGCAAGTCAAAGCGGACCTCGTCGCCGTCGTCAAGTTCTTCGAGAGGCTCGAAGATCAGAGTGTCGCCGCGAACAGTGTGCCGGACTGGTCCATCCGCACGCTCGAACTTCAGCTGTTCGGGGATCGTCACCTTCATGACAACATTGCTGTCGGCGTTGCTGCCGCGATTGCGAATCTTTAGCCGTACACTGACCTCATCGCCGCGAGAAACCGCGGCCTTGGCCTGGGTGACGTCCAATGCTAACGATGGGATTCCGTTGATCTTCGTCACTGCGTCGGCGGTGACGTGGCTTCCGTGAGAGTCGGCGACTTTGATCTGTGTCTTCTTTGCGCCTGTAGTGCGCGGGACCAAAATGACTTTCACGCGTTTGGCTTCGCGCGGCTCGATCTCGTCAAGTTGCCAAGACACTTGCCGTAAATTTGGATCAAAGCGGCCTCCATGCGACGCCTTGACGAACTCCATTCCCGCTGGAACGACTTCGGTAACTTTGATGGAACGCAGTCGAGCCCCCGACATGTTGGTGACGGTGTTGGTGAATTCTGTCGCTCGTCCGATCTCTCGCTGTGCCGGTCCATCGCGTTTCACGATTAGTTGGCCATCGATCTCGATGCGAGCTTGCGCCGATGCTGACAGTCCGCCGTCAGCAGTGACGCTGGCTTCGTTAACCGCACTTCCAGGCTTGATCGCATTCATGCTGAGTTTGATCTTGCGAGTTTCTCCAACGGCAAGTTTGCCGATAGGGTACTCCAAGTCGTTGCCGCTCGGGTGTGAGAGGCTGGCAGGAATCACATTGCGGAGAACTACGTTTTCGGCGGCTGTTGCACCGGTGTTGCTCAACTCGAAGTGCAAGACGACAAGCTCGCCCACCTTCGACGCACGCGGTGCCGTCATCTGCAACGCAATCTTCGGTGCCGTAATCAGTGTTTTCGACGCAACCTCGGCCACGAAGTTGACGGTCGCGACGCTGCCGATACTTCCTTGTGCGATTGGGACCACCTTGACGGCGATCTTGCGTTCGTCGTCGGTTGGGATTGTGCCCATTCGCCAAATCAAGCGGTTGCCAGTCAGTTCGGCCTGCGGAATCGTACCGACCAACTTAACTCCCTTGGGGACGATGTCCTCGACAACGACTTGATGGGCGGGGCTATCGCCTTGGTTGCTGACGAGGATCGTGTAGATCATCGGGCGGCCGAGAATCGCACTCTTTGGTGCTTTCTTCTCGATCTTCATCTTTGGCAGCAGAGTGCCTTTACGAATTCCCGTGCTTGTCGAAACCGTTGGTTGTAAATTGCCAGTGTTTTTCGCCGGCGACGTCAGCTCAAGGTTCTCGGGAGCGGGCAGCAACGGCTTCGCAGCATCACTGACGGTTGGAGCAACCTCCTTGGGTGTTTCGCTGGTTGGCTCTTCATTCCCAGTCGCTTTGATTGGAAATGAATTTTCAACTTTGGGCTTGGCTTCCGTGTCAGCGAATGTCGGTTTTTCCGTGTCAGGTTTCGCTTCGGATTCGTCTGCTGCCGGCGTCTTCTCGAAATCCGGCTTTCCGAGCTTCGGTTTCTCGCCACTTGTCGCATTCGGATCGTTTAAGTCGACCACTCCACCAAACGGCGGCGCTTCGGCCTTCTTCTCAACATTTGATTCTTTCGTCTCCGGCTCTTCGCCCAAGTCCAATACAAACGGTTTGCGAGCAGGCTTTTCGTTCGAGGGCTCCGACACTGCCTCCTTCGAGTCAGCTTTGGATTTCGTGTCAGTTTCTTCAGTCGACGACACCTCTTCTTCCGCAAATCCTGGCAGAGGCACCAACGTGGCTGGCTTCGATTCTGTACTCGCGGTCGTCTTCAGTTCTTCTTCAGTCGATGCAACGTCTTTGCTCTTCGTGGTGGTTGAGGTCTTGTCGAAATTCGGAGTCTCAGAATCAGTAAACTTAGGGGCCTCTGTTTCCGCAAACGGTGGGGATTCGGGTTCCGCGAATGGCGGGGATTCAGACTCTTCGGTTTTGGATGTGGTGATTTCCGTCTCGGTGTTGTCGTCCTTTGCCGAGACCGCAGTCGCTTCCGTTTTGCCATCCAGCTCAATAGGCAAGAGCCCTGGTGGCGGCGACTTTTCTGTTTCCGTTTCGCTGAACGTGCTTTCTTCCTTGTCACCAATCGGCTTGGTCACGTTGAAGATGCCGACCGTTTCAACCTTCTCCGCGGATTCTTCAACGGCTGGCAATGCCGAATCGGGATCTGTTGTTTTGTCGACCTCGGTCTCGGTGCTGGTTGTTTCTCCGAGGGGCAGCTTGACGGCAGTTTCCGTCTCGGTTTCTGAAGTCGCGAACGGGGCTTCTTCACTCTCAGCCGGTATGGGTCGCGCGTCCTCGAAGTTGCCCGTTTTGGGTGGTGGTGTAAAGCTGGAACTTATGGTTTCTGACTCAGGTGTTTCTGCTAAGAAACCTGGAAGCGCTTCGGCATCGCTTGGGGGCGCAGATTCTTCGTGGTTGACTGTTCGGACGCCCTCAAAGGTGGAGGGGCTGCCCGTGGGCTCGTTCTGATTATCAAAGACGCGATTGAATTTCGCGTCAAATTCGGCCGTGCTAAAACCGCTGCTGCCGTCTTCGGAGTTGGGCGAGACCGGGATCTCGACGTTTTCCAATTCGTCGTGTTGTTCAAGCTCGCGCTGAGCTTGAAGTGTCACCAAAACGCCGAGAGCAATGACGCCAAACAGTGCCGTCAGTTTCAAAACCGTGTTTTGCATGGGAATCCTTTCCCCCGAACAACAGAAAGACTCGACCTTGAGTCTCCTTCGAACCGGCAGTTGATACCAGAAACTGGAGAATGGGAAAAGCCGAGATTTGGGGCGAGACGGATTGGTGAATCACGGGTTTCGAAATTGATTCTTAAAAAGAAGGCTCGCTGTTTCGAAAGCTGGCGTTCTGGACTCTTGGTCTGCTGGTGATAGCTTGCCAACACACGAGACATTAGAATGCCCTGCAGACAGACTCGATCGGCAACGCAGCAAGTGAGGCAAGCAAATGGGATTCTGGGGCGCGGACGTACTTGAAAATGACTTCGCCTGCGATTTTATGGGCAGGTTAGTCGAACACCTCGAAGAGAAAATCGACGCATCGCTAAAGCCCGAAGTCATCGATTACCGCGACTTCGCCGAGGCACTCGCCGGGATTTACGCCTTGCGAGCGATCCTTGATCTCTACCCAACAGCCTATGAGACCGTGGCGGAAAAGGCTCCTGGTTGGAAAGAGAAGTACCTCTCTCAAGTTGACGTATTCGAAGACCCCGACTTCCGCAAGAGCGCCGAGCAGGAGTTTCAGAGGCTCGACGAATTGCTTGAGGAATTGATCGAGGCCTACGAGTAGGCGTTATCCGAATGCTTCGCTCTGGGGGAACATGGGTCCGACCTGTTCGGTCCGTCGAACGTGTGGCTGCTTGCGTTGCCGAACGTCCACGTGGCGGTTAGCGTTGATTGCGGCTCGGTAGATTCACTTCGCGGCCTTGTTCACTTTGCCATACACCGCAAAGGCAGTGTCCCAGGTCACGTCTTTTGCTTTCGCTTTACCTCCTGGTGCTGTGAAAACGGTTTCCCAGCTTTTCCCGTCCGTGCTCCGTTTGATGTCATAGCGAAATCGCGCGACGTTGATAATCGTTCCGTTCGGGGATTGGACGAATCGACCTGTCGGAGTCCCCGACGGGAGAGCATTCCAGGTTGCGCCATCCTTGCTTCGCCGGCCACCGCTTCTCCGGCCCGTAAGCCAGAACTCGCCATTTACAAAACTGAGTCCCCGCCACGCGGCCGAACCTTTCAGCCCATGATCGTGGAGTGTCCAAGTCATGCCACCGTCCAGCGATCGGGCAACCTTCTCCTGGAAGCTGCAGACAAAGATGTTGTTTCCGAATGCGATGGCTTGTTGCCCGCGATCGCCCACCCCCTCTGGAATTCGGCCGTGCTTCCAGGTCTTGCAAAGATCTTGGCTGAAGAATACCTGACGATTGTCCCCGATCGCAAGGAATCGACCACCCTTGTAATCGCCGAAGCCGCAGATGATGTGGTGCGTTTTGCCTCCGTTGAGAAGTTCTCTGAGCGAGTGCTTTTTCCAATTCGCGTGAGTAACGCTTGAACTGGTAATTCCTCGCCATTGGTCGGCAGCGGTCAGCATGATGCCCTTGCCACCGGTCGCTCCCCAGGCGCTTCCGAGTTTCGCGGGTTCTTTATTCAGGTGCGACCAAGTCTCGCCGTCGTCCGATCCGATGTAGATGCCGGGAGTTCCCCAGCCGGAGAAAACACCGATCACGCCTTCGGTGTAAGCCATGCCGTAAACGGCATAGTTGCCATGCCAGCCACCGTCTTCTCTGGAATCGGTGGCCAGGAAGGTTTGCTTCCATGTCTTTCCGTCGTCTCTAGAAACAAGGATTCGCATTCCCTGCTTCGAGCACACCGCAAAGACGGGCTCTTCCTGTCTGGGCGAAAGACTTCCGCCCATCGGGATGTCGGTTCGAACAGGAGCAAACTTCGGATTCTGCGCGAACGCCGGAATCGACAAAGCAAGAAGGTAGACCACGAGAATTGTTACACACTTTTTCATCATTGATTGCTCTGGGGGACGCATCGCTTATCGAAGCGTCAGCGTTCTAGCAACCGAGTATACCACGAATTGTATTGCACGGCCGCCTGATCCCTCGCCAAATGACAGAGTTCGGCGTTGCCACATTGAGCTATTCAACCGCGTAGCCCAATCGTAGCTTGAGTCGACCCGTCAATTCGCAGATGGCGTCGGTTCTCTCTGTTGCTGCAAGAAGTATTCGTCGGCACCGATTAGGCTGGGATCGGCAGTGTTTTCTTGCTTGAGAACCGGAATGGGGCGATGGTCGAACCACTCGTGCATGGGAACTTTGTCGCGCTGCGGTACGGCCAGCGCTTGCGTCCAGAACAGCGAGCCCATCCACAAATCTGAGCCCGTCGCGATGAGCCCGTCTTCGACCTGTAGATCGTATTTGATGCCGAAGTGGTAGCGGTCGGCCACCGTTCGCTTGGCTGAGTAGCCTTGGCACAGATAGAAGAGTCCTGACAACTTACCGGTGCCGTTATCGGGAATCTTGCCAATCGGAAAATCTGCCGACCAAGTGTCTTGGTAGTCGATGTTACGAAATTGGACGAAATCGTTCTCGAGATTCTCGGGAGTCAAGTAGTGTCTGGTAAAGAAGATGGCTGACATGACTGCGTTGGAGTACAACAGGTCGCTTGTGTACGGAGCACGATCCAACTGCACGCGAACGCAAAGATCATCGCCGCCGACGGAATCGCCCAGTTTGATGAGCTTGCCGCGTTGATTGCATAAATTCAGACGAAACGTGCCGGTTCGGTAGTTACCACCGTTTTGCAGCTTGGGGTTCCGCTCGCAGTTGCCACGATAATAAGTCATGGCGAGCTTCGGTGGGTGATTCGGTCGAAAGGGAACAGGTGGCACGCCATAGATGCTTTCCGTTGTTGGGTTTTCCCAGCGATCCAACTTTGTCTGTAACTCAGCCGTCGACTTTTCGAGCTCCGCGACTTGCTCTCTTCCCGACGCCGACAGGAAGTAGATCACAAAAGCCAGCAAGACAATTAAGTGGTGGCTTGGTCGAATCGTCTGAAAGAGCTTCGGCAGCGATCCAGAATCCGCCGTCATCGAAGTTTTCGTTCGGCGGCTCCGCCAGATCTCGAATGCCACAATGATTACCAACAACGCCAAGAACTGCATCGCATAATCTTGATGTTGACTGATCGCGTCGTTGATGCGAGTGAAGACACCAGGTGCCGCTTCCGCTTTTTCGGGCTCGTCCGGCCAAGGAGATCCTTGCAGCACCCATTGCCGCACCGTTTCAATGTCGTCGGCGGAAAGCGGTTCGGCGTCGCGCGGCATGCGAAAGTTGCCGTCGTCTGAGATGAGCCGCTGAAAGATTCCGTTAGTGACTAGGTCGCCACCGACAATCGCGACGCCTGAATTGGCACCGGCGTTTGCATGCTGCTTTGAATCCAAACGTAGTCCGCCAAGTTGGCTTTCCGCGCCATGGCATTCGTAGCAGCTTTGCTTGAAGATCCGCTGAATTTGCTCGAAGAGTTCCTCGCCCGACAACGCGCGGCGGTTGTCTTGTGCACAAAGAGGGGCGGTTGCAATCAACAAGAACAACAGTGATGCGATCCCGATTCTGTTTGCCAATCGTTCCATCGCCCCATCCTTGTCCGACGAAACCCATTCCGTCTTGGCACGCGTTTCGATGGACCGGTTGTCCATCGTTCATCCAATCGAACCTAGCAAGGTACTCGGGTCCGAGCGTCTTGACCTTGCTGGGCAGAATGTATATCACGCGTCGCGAGATCACTGCAACATGAGAAGTGGATCGCGAGGGGGCTTAGCGCGAAACCGAAACGTTCTAACTCGTCGATGATGCGCCCGGCCTGTTCACCTATGAATGTAACGACTGCGTAGTACTTTCCCACATTCGACGTTGATTGTCGGGGTGCTTGCCGATCGGATGCGAAACGTTGGTGGCGCCAGGACGCCCAGACTTCGGGATGTCGTCAATATCACCAGGACGCTGCTCGGGAGTGAGCATTTTCGTGCAACCTATTCGTGCAACCTAAATGTCTTGCTTGTTCCGGCCATCGACTAAAAAAACGGTGTGATGGTCGCGTTGCTTCGCGAAGGCCCTACTATAAGGAGAAAGGATGCAATGTTGAAATAACTTCATCTTGACTACAGAAACGTAATTCAGGTATTCTCCTTCACCTGTGGTCCAAGGGTGGTATAATCATTTGTGTAGCGAGGGTGGCCTGCTGCGTTTTGTCGCGATTGTCTTGGCCGCGTGCTTATCGAGGCTAGGAGACGCGAACCGAAGGGACATTTATGTGGCTTCGTTGTAGGGGTCTATGGTGAGCGCGGACGAAATTGAGCGTCTGGGTTGGACATTCCTTTCGAATCATGCGCATGTGTTGTTATGTCTGGCGCGTGATCCGACCATGCGAATGCGCGACATCGCGTCGGAGGTCGGCATTACCGAGCGGGCGATTCAACACATTATCTCCGAGTTGGAAGAAGCCGGTTACGTCGAACGCGTCCGTACTGGCCGCCGCAATTCCTACCGGATCGATGAAGCCCTGCACCTGCGGCATCCCATTGAACACCACAAGACAATCGCGGATCTCATCCGAGCCATTCATGATTAGTCGACACACCGAAAGACCTGCCCGAATTCAATAGCCGATCACAATCGGCGTCACGGAGCATTAGATGGACTGGATTCTGCACAACTATCCGATTCTTATTCCTCTCGCACCACTCGCAGCGGCGATTTACAGTGCGCTTCCGATCGAGAATGCGGGCGACAGAAAGTACGGCTTCGGGGTGTTTGCGCACGTCGTGGGCTTCGCCGTTGCGGCTATCGCTTTCGGCGACGCGTTCGTGGCAGGCGATGTCGCCCGGAATCTCGTCATTTGCGAGACGCCGTGGAGTTTTCTGCCGACGATTGAACTTTCCCTCGACCGACTGAGCGCGGTCATGATGCTGGTCATCACCAGCATCGGTCTGGTTCTGTACCGCTATTCAATCCGCTATTTACAGTCAGAACGTGGACAGCCCCGTTATCAGACGTTGCTGGCGTTTACGATTGCGACGCTGCTGGTCATGGTGTCAAGCCGCGATCTGGTTCTGCTGTTTCTGGCATGGCAGCTTTTGAGTTGGTTGCTGTGTTTGTTGGCCTATAACCACGCCCATTTGCCAACGGCTCGTAGTTCGTTCCGTACCTTCATCATGCTGCGTGCGGGTGACATTGCGTTTCTCGGGGGCATCGTCCTGGCGTATCAACTCTATGGAACCGTCGAATTCACGCAGCTTTTTGAGCGGGCCGCGCAGATGCCGGACTCGTTGCAGTTATTCGGATTCGAGATGAGCGGCGCGACCGCCGTGACGTTGCTGATATTCATTGGCGCGATGAGCAAATCGGCGCAGTTTCCACTTCACATGTGGTTGCCAGATTCGCTGTATGCACCGACCCCAATCCACGGACTCTTGCATGCCGGAATCATTAACGCCGGTGGTTTTCTTCTGACACGTCTGGCGCCGCTGTATGTGCTGAGCCCAACGACTCTGCACTTTGTGTTTTTTATTGGGCTGGCAACCGCGGTTCTGGGCACGAGTATGATGCTGGTGCAAAACGACATCAAGAAGACTCTCGGCTATTCGACCATCGGCCAAATGGGCTACATGATTATGGAATGTGGCCTTGGTGCCTTTTCGCTGGCAATTTTTCACCTCATCGCGCACGGCCTATTCAAGGCCACGATCTTTCTGAACTGCGGCAATGTGATTCACGAAACTCGCCAGGAACCGAAGCGGCCGAACAAGTCGTCGGAAAGTTCTGGGTTGGGTGCGTCAAACTGGGCGATTGGGTTTTTCCTTTCGCTCGCATTGCCGTTGCTGATCGTCTACGCCTCACACGAGTTGCTGGATGTTCCGTTGCGCGAATCTCAGGGGCTCATCATTTTCCTATTCTTCAGTTGGGTCACCGCGTCACAGGCGATGCTGACGTTGTATCGCCTGAAGAGAGCGGACTCGATTAAGCGGCAGGTCATCTTGCTGGTAGTTGTAACTGTGGTCACCTTGGCTTATCTGTTCTCCGCGGAACTGTTCACTAGCTTTCTTTATCCGTCGGCTGAATTTCTTTATCCGTCGGCTGAAACAGTGATGTCTTACTTCACTGCGGCTGCTTTGCCGAGCGGATTGTTCTGGCTGATTGTCGTGGGGGCAGCGGCGGTCATCACCATCGGTTGGGTCTTGGCCTACGCCAGACGTCAGGGACGCTCGATCAATCGCTCACAGACGGCCATTGACCTGCGAACGTCGCTATACCTCTTTTTCGTCAACCGGCTCTACCTGGACGGTTTTGCTCTTCGACTGCGTCTCTTGGTCAAGAAAGTCGCCGAGTCGCTGGATCGCAATCAGTTCTTCTTTCCTTGCGCAATTCTGTTTGCCTTGGCTTTGGCAGGAGGCACCTGGACGTCCCCGTCAGACGCATCGATGGGAACACTGCTGTCACTGGTCGCTATGGGCCTGCTGCTGCCGCTATTTCCGCTCCACTCGGCTTATGTCGCGGCGTTGACGAGAATGCCTCGTAGTATGGTTTTCGTGGTGTCCGCGATCATGCCGCTCGCGGGCCTGTTCGGGCTGACGCGGCTTGTTCCGACGATTCCACCAACTCTCCAGCCCGTTGTCTCAGCACTCGCACTGGTCGGCGCGATATACGCTTCGATCAAAGCGTTGGTTCAAAATAGTGTTCCGCATCTGATCGCGTATGCGGGACTTGCCTTCTATTCGATTCTCTGGTGGCAAATCGCGAGTGTTGGCAGTGTCACGCAAGAGGCCATCGTTTATGCCTGTTCCGTCGTGCTCGTGATCGGCGGCATTCAGATCGCTTGGGACCGTTTGCAGGTTCGTTACGGCAATCTACCGATGAACAGAATCGGTGGTCTTGCTCGTCCCATGCCCAAGTTCGGATTGTGCTTGGCGTTGGTGGTCATGGCGGCGGTTGGCCTGCCGCCATTTGGTTTGGTGTTCAGTTTTATCGGCTTGATGCTTGAAACGCCTACGATGACTGCTGGAACGCTCATCGTGCTGCTGACGTGGTTTGGCGCATCATGGTATCTGTTCAAGTTAATGCAGCGACTCCTATTCGGTCCGCATCGGGAAGACATTCGCTATGACGATCTCAAACCTGGAGAGATCGCAGCTTTCTCAGTCGTGCTTCTGTTGTTGATCGTGATTAGCGTGGCGCCTCAGGGATTATTCGGCATCGTCGCGGAAGAAGTGGCTCGTATTTCGATGGAGATGAAATGAACGTTGTAACTGAAAATATATCGGAAGCTGACACGAGACACGCCGAAATCCGCAAACTCGTTTCGCAGGCGAGCGGAGTCATTGCCCATTACTGGCCAATGTCGATGTTCGTGCATCACAACCCGTTGCATAACATCGAATCGATGCATTTCGAGGAAGCGGTGCGGATGGGCAGACGCTTCGTTGGCGGAAACGGCTATCTCCCCAACGAAGTGTATCGCGAGTACGTGAAATCCGGGAGGATTAAGCCGGAGCACATCGACGCAGCACTTCGACCAAACACTGAAGACCAGAATGTCACGCTGGGCCAGCGCACTGTTAGCCACTTCGATGTTTTGCGGGCACACTTGCTGTCCGGAAACACGCCTCTTGCCGAAGAAACACTTGAGGCTTTCATCGATCGGTCTCCGCACGCGAGTTCGCTGCGCAAGCTTGCCGACCATCTGGCTTCTGTTCTTCCTGAGCCGGAAGCGGACGAGTCTCCGCTCGCTCGAGATTGGACTCTCGCGGACTGGTGCGACCGGACTTTGCAGACCCAGTTGACCGATCCCATGGATCGTGAGGTCATTAAATGGTGCGAAGCGTTTCTCGACGAAGGCCATGCGGTCTGGGCGATGCCGGAACGCGAAAAAGGTTTCTACCACGCCTGGAAGTCACTTGCGGCGCTCGAATGGTCTCCGTGCGGGATCACCAACAGCAGCCGGAAGATTGAACAACTTCCCGAGTCGCCCGAGGAAGCGTTGCTTGAGCATCTCGATGTGCTCGGCATTCCCGAGGAAATGCGACAGGATTATTTATCGCTGCAACTGACGAGTTTATGTGGCTGGGCGAGTTTTATTAACTGGCGGGGTGAGCTGAGCGAGGGACACGAATGGCAGGAGACTTATCCCGTCGACCTCACGCAATACCTTGCCGTGCGCGTTTGGTACGAGCGAGAGTTGGTCAAACAAGCCTGCGAGAGCGAGCTTGGAATCGAAGGAACTTACCCGCGAATTGCCTCCTGGATCGAACGGGAAAACAACGCGGCCAACGCCGAAGAGCTCGCGCGTACCGCGCAGCTCTCAACGGCCGTCCGTCTACACGATTTGGCAGGTGGTCTGGAGTTCGCGCCCGCTAGCCTTACCGACGTGGCCCCCGAGCAGTTGCGGACAGTGCTCGACTGGATCAACGCTTTTCCTATTACCGAGCACGGACCGGTTTGGCTGAAGGCGTTCGAAGCCGGTTACCACGAGGGTGTACTCGGCCAGATCAAAGAGATTGCCAAGAGTTCGGCGCAGTCCGACGAAACGAAAACTCGTCCCGCCGCGCAGGTGATGTTCTGTATCGATGTCCGTTCTGAACCGTTTCGACGGAGTATCGAGTCCGTCGGAAACTACGAGACGATCGGTTTCGCTGGTTTCTTCACGGTGTTCATCCGCCACCAAGCATTCGGCGATCATCACTTTACCGAGCAGTACCCGGCGATCGGGAAAGCTCAGCACACCACGTGTGACGTTGTCCGAGACAATCAGGAAAAAGAGCTGGCCCGACACCAGGCTGGGAAGGATTTCTTCCACACAGCACACGAGCTGCTTCACGACCTGAAAGCGCACCTTCTGACACCATACATAACGGTTGAATCGTTGGGCTGGATATTTGGCGTGCCATTATTCGGCCGGACTCTGTTTCCGAGATTTTTCCGCAAATGCCGTGAGAAAATATCTGAAAAGGTGGCACCTCCCGTTGGCACAAACGTTACCTGCGATCGAACGGAAGGAGACGACGGCGTCCAACTTGGGCTGACGCTTGACGAACAGGTGACGATGCTTGAGACCGCACTCCGTTCGATCGGACTGACCGACAATTTCGCTCGGCTGGTGGCGGCTTGCGGGCACGGTAGTTCTTCGGACAACAATCCATACGAGGCAGCGCTCAATTGCGGGGCCTGCGGTGGTAATGCCGGTACGCCGAATGCCAGAGTCTTCGCCTCCATCGGTAATAAGCCTGAAGTTCGTAAACAATTGGCTGAGCGCGGAATTGTGATTCCCGAAGACACACATTTCCTCGCGGGACTCCATGACACAACCACAGACGGGGTCACGTTCTTCGATCAAGAGGATATCCCCTCGACACACCAGAGTGACATGGAACGCTTCAGGAAAAGCCTTCGTGAGGCCGCAATCCGCACAAACAAGGAACGATGCGGCAAACTGCCGCTCATAGCAGACAATCCCAGTGCCGCGACGGTTCAAAAGGAAATCGATCGCCGAGCCGGGGACTGGAGCGAAGTTCGACCGGAGTGGGGCTTGTCCGGCAATGCCGCCTTCATCGTTGGACGCCGCAGTTTGACGCAGGACATCAACCTCGAAGGTCGATCTTTTCTCAATAACTACGACTATCGCGAAGATCCGACGGGCGCGCTGCTGCAGGGCATTTTGGCTGCACCAACGGTCGTCGTTCAGTGGATCAACAGTGAGCATTATTTTTCGGCGACGGACCCGGAAGTCTACGGCGCTGGCAGCAAGATCTACCACAACGTCGTGGGGCGTATTGGCATCATGGCGGGACCTCAAAGCGATCTGCGCACCGGCCTGGCTCGGCAATCCGTCATGAGGAACACGATGCCGTATCACGAACCGTTAAGGTTACTTGTCGTGGCCGAAGCCCCACGCGAGCGCATTATCGAAGGTTTGAAAAACCTGCCACACGTGCAAGCACTGTTCGACAACGAATGGATCCATCTCGTCGCCGTCGATCCAGAGGAAGAGCAGCCGCTTTATCGCTACGAACCCGGACTCAAGTGGGCGAGCCTTTCGTAGCAACGACTACGGCAATTGCATGCTCCGATGTAGATAGTGTTTGACCGTGATACGTGGAGTTCCCGAAATGTGACGGGATTCTTCAGCGTCGGGCTGACGTATGTCAACCGATGCTCAGTGAACTCGGCCGCGACATTTTACGAAGAACCTGAGATCAGTTGTCCATCGCATTGGTGAGAGCATTCATACCGCCTACGATCGGCAGCGCAAGCGAAGTCGCATCGAGATCGATTGTCAGCTTTGTGCCAGGGTCGGGTCGAAGTGTGAAGTCACGATCGCTCGAAAAGATCATCAGGCCGATTTGTTGACCGGCCGGAATGATTTGATCGTCCGGTTGAAGGTCGAAACTCACTTCATAGAAACGTCCAGGCTCCAACGGCTCGCTGGTGTTGATCGAATTACGGTTCTGCGGATCCGCCCAGCCTCGGGTGATGATGTTGTCAGTGATCCGGGCGTTTCTGCGTTCGTTCCAGGGCAACGAAACGAGCCAAACCGACAAGTTGGCGGCGGGCTTGCTGCTGGCCAGTCGAACTGTGATGCGTGGAGTTCCCGAAATGTGAACGGGATCTTTCAGCGTTGGGCTGACGTAGATCAACCGATGCTCAGTGAATTCGGCTTGCGCCAGTGCATTGCCCGAAAACGAGAAATTATCGATCAGGGTTTCCTTGCCCTGTTCACCCAAGCGACGAATGCCTAGCTGGCCGCGTTTGGGACTACCCGACCTCGGAAAGAGTTTGACGATTGACGCTTTCGGATTCGGGAAGTCGTCGTATGGAGTCGGCTTGCTGTGCTCGGCTTTCTCGCGAACGATCCATGCACGCGGGCCCTTCTCGACGCCGTTTTCAACTCCATGCAGATAGTGAGCAAACCAGCGATTCATCATGTCGTGAGGCGGGCTGCCACCATGGCCACCTTGGTGATAGAAAACCTGCGTGTTGGTCTTTCTTCTCTTGAGCGCCTGATAGATGCGATCGCCGTGTTCGGGAACGACGTTCCAGTCGTTCAACCCATGAGCCATCAACACAGCACATCTCACATTGGCAAGATCGAGCAGGTAGTCGCGTTTTTTCCAGAAGTCGTTGAAATCACCCGTCCGACGATCGAGATTCTTAAGCATCTCGTTGTCGCGAACGGCGTCATCACAGTATTTGGGCCTTGCCGTTCCGCTGTGGACGAAGTTGTACATCGAGTCGATGTCCTCGCCGACGAATCCGCGAGGATGCCGGACGAGCCCGTTCGAGCGATAGTAGTGGTAAGGTGACGTGTTGGCGGCCACCGGCACGACCACTTCCAACCCTTCCACGCCCGTCGTTGCCGCCGCCAGCGCGAACGTCCCCGGATGTGACACCCCGGTCATGCCAACTTTTCCCGTCGTCCACGTGGCGTGCACTTCTTCCAGGCCGTCGATCGAAGTGAAGCCCCGCGCGCGACCATTGAGCCAATCGATGACGGCCTTTGCGGCAAGCGACTCGTTGTCGTCACCGATGGTCGGACAACCTTGAGAAAGTCCCGTTCCCGGTGACGAGGAGTGAACGATGACATAACCGTGCGGCAACCATTCCTTGACCAGCGCGGCGGAAATCACCGGTCGCTTACCTCGACGAGTGATGGGCACTGCCTTCGGAGCGGTTGGAAGATCGCCCAGTTCATGTCGCACGTCCCAGAACAACCCCCTCCCACCATTGACTGCGACTCCGCCAAAGTAGGGACTCGTGATATAAAGGACAGGAAGTTTCAGCCCCTCGGTTTCGGTCTGCTGCGGCCGAGTTACTCCGACATGCATGCGGTCTTTCTCTCCGTCGCCATCAGAATCCGATTCGGATTCGACCCAGAGATCATGACGAATCCACTTCTTCGAGTCTGCAAATGCAGGGACCGACACCGTCTTTCCATCCTTAAAGGTTGGACCCGCCGACTCTTGCCCCAACGAATGGTCGAACGGAGCGATCAATGAGAAGACGAAGAGAACTACAATCAATAGTTGATGGTGACGAAAACTACCGATGGGTCGAAGCATTTGAGCCATGTCTTTCGTTGATGAATTCTCGTTGAGCGTCGAATAATGACTTGGACGGCAAGAACGCTTACTACCTGTTGGCTAATTCTGTCAGACACAGACCGAAGCGGCCGTTGCATTGCGCGTTGAGAAGCAGATTGTCGTCATAGGCGTGGCAGATTGCAAAGTCATCGCGTTCTGAAGATCAGTCGCTATTTGAAAACGAATCCATGACGCTTCTAGGTTCGATACCGCTTCTGGGAATACCACGTATCGAATTGACTCTTGTCTGGACGGGGAAAATAATGGTCTCAAATCTGTTCTTGCTTCTTGTCGACATTCCGCATTGGTAATGTCGTATCCAGTGAACTTCGTAACAATCACCTACCGAGACAACAACGATGAAGCGTCTCGCTCGATCTCAAATCATGCAGATTCTTTCCGCGGCAATCGTTCTGTCGCTCGTCCTGACTGAAACCGCCGAGGCCGCTAAACGTCCCAATATTTTGTTCTGCTTCGCTGACGACTGGGGACGCCAGGCCGGAATCTATGCGAAGACTGACGGTGCGGGAAGCTACAACGATGTTGTGCGGACTCCGAACTTCGACCGCATTGCCGGCGAGGGAATTCTCTTTACGAACGCCAGCGTCAACGCGCCGTCGTGTACTCCGTGCCGCAGTTCGCTTCTGTCGGGACGCAACTTCTGGGAAACCGGCACGGGCGCCATTCTGATCGGTGCGCTGTGGGATGACTCCATACCCACGTGGCCGCTGTTACTGCGTGATTCCGGATATCACATCGGCAAAGCCTACAAAGTCTGGAGCCCCGGAACGCCCGTCGACGCCGGAATTGGCGGAAGGGCACACGCGTACGAACCAGCCGGCCGCAAGTTCAACGGATTCTCGCAGTACGTCAGCGGACGGGTGTCGCGTGGTGTAAAACTTGAGAACGCAAAGCAAGAGCTGTTCAACGAAGTCCGCCGGAATTTCCAGGCTTTCCTTGCCGCAAAGAAAGACGACCAGCCGTTCGCGTTCTGGTTCGGTCCGACCAACGTGCATCGCAAGTGGATCAAGGGGTCAGGCAAGAAGCTGTGGAACATCGATCCCGATGACCTCAAAGGAAAGATGCCGGCCTTTCTGCCCGACGTCCCGGTCGTTCGGGAAGACCTCGCGGATTACTTCGGAGAGATCGCCGCGTTCGACGCTGCACTGGCTGTTCTTGAAGACGAACTCAGGAAGGCGGGCGAATTGGAGAACACAATCATCGCCATCAGCGGAGATCATGGCCCGCCAGGATTTCCGCACGGAAAGTGCAATCTTTATGACTTCGGCACGCGAGTGAGTCTCGCCATCAAAGGCCCCGGAATTGTCGGTGGCCGAATCGTCCATGACTTCGTTGGGATTCCCGATTTGGCGCCGACTTTTCTTGACGCCGGCGGTGTGAAGATTCCGAAAGGCATGTCAGCCCGCAGTTTGTCGAACGTTTTGAAATCAGGGAAAGGCGGCTGGGTCGATCCGCAGCGTGATGCCAATTTCACCGGCCGAGAACGACACGTTCATTCTGCTCGCGAAGGTATGCTGCCGTATCCTCAGCGGGCAATTCGTACGAAAGACTTTCAGTTCGTCATCAACTTCCGCCCTGATCGCTGGCCATTGGGTGATCCATTCCTGCTGGGCTCGGACAAGGAACCGGATTCCAACACACTGACGAATAAAACCTTCGTGACACTCGCCGACGAAGACGCTGGACCGACGAAAGCCTGGCTGGTCACCAACCGCGACAAACCGGAAGCGAAGCCGTTCTTTGACCACGCCTACAGCAAGCGGCCTCGTGAAGAGTTGTTCGACATGCGCAAGGATCCGCATCAGATGAAGAACGTCGCGACCGATCCGGATTATGCGGACTTCGTGAAATCGCTTCGATCGCGACTGATGAAACGGCTGCAGGAAACCAACGATCCGCGCTTGAAAGATGACGGCAAGTTCTTTGAGACACCGCCAATGGCCGGGCCGCCGACACGACGCAAGTGATGACAGCGACCATTTCCTTCGCGTTCGTTTCTTGAAGCTACTTCGTCAGACTACGATTCTTACCGCTTCATCTGAATCTCAAGTAGGCCGGACCAAGCGCACTCAACCCTATCATATTAGCTGCGCGTGCTGAATCCATTAGTTCGTTGTGAGTTCGTCTGCTTCAGCGATTTCGCGCGGGACGAAGATCGTGTCTCGATGAAAACTGAAAAACGGTGGGACGTTCATCAACAACACTTGGCCGCGCGTTTGGCTGGACGTGTGCCAGATTGTGCCGGCGGCGCTGGCGGGTACGGGAATGATCGCGTAGTCCTTGTTCGCAACTCGACTGCTGGATGAGATGTCGACGCGTTGTTTTTGACCAGGGACGCAGAGACTCAAGCGAGGGTTGGCGTCGACGATTAACTCTTTCGCCCCTTTGGGGACGTAGAAATATTGCGGGCCGCTGTAGTCGATCCAGGCGGGACGTTGGACCGAGGCTTCGAAGATGAATGGCGTTTCACGCGGCACGTGTAACTTGAATCCGCCAACGATTTGTACTCGATACTCGTTGGCTTTGGGCAGTTCGAATTCGACCGATTGAAACTCGTCACTCTTTTTGAATTCTCGTTCGAAGAGGATCGTGTCGCCGCGCAAGTATGCGGTGAAAGTTGCCGAGCGGCTGGTTGGCGCGATGCCGAACCGGACGGTCTGCTTGCCCTTGGGAATCAAGTAGCCGGTCAAGCGATGTCGAAAGGTCGCAACGCCGTCTTTCTCTTGCAAAAACTGTCGGCTCGAACCAACATCTTTACCGGGCGGTTGAACGGGTTCGAAGTATCGCGAGAAAGTAACGACAGGATCGCCGTCGTTGTTCAGCCGCTTGAAGTAATCGTTGAGCAGTTTTACGATGTCGTTGTCGGACAACTGCTCGCCGGTCATCCAAACAGGCGACTTCTGCTTGCTGAACATGTAAAAGTCGAGTCGCTTGTCTTGCACAGGCAGGCCGTTGCACAAACGTCGCGCCAGTGCATAGTAGTGCATGATATCGCGCATGCGAATTTTCCACGCATACTGCATCAGAGGTCGCAGCGCGTTGTAATACTCGTCGTCTCTCGACGGTCGACGGTTTCGTACTAAATCAAATTCGCGAAACTTGGCGACGTAAACGAGGTACGCCATCATGTCGATCAAGCGGCGGCGTTGGTCTGGCTCGACGTTCGTTTTCGCCGCGGCTTGCAAGTCGGCAAACATCGGCACAAGTGTCGCTGAACGAAGTGGCGGCGATTCATCGAACGCGGCGACCAACTTTCGCATCACGGTCGCGGCGTTGCCATAACATCGTTGATAAAACTCATCGACTACCGCATCGACATCGGTCGTCGGATCCCACATCAGTTGCGACGCAACGTAGAGCCCGAGCATTTGCCCGCCCCAGTTGGCGTTGGTCTCGGCATTGATCGCGTTCATTTTTCGATCGGCGTAAAACGGAATCCACTTTTTGTGGTAGCCGACGCGGCTTCCTCGCATGCGGCCCGGCAATCCCCGATCCCACGCTTCGACGCCGTAATACTCTCGCAGGCCGATTGCTCCGACTTTGCCACTCCAGCGCTCGACCAATTCGGGCAACGTGTATTGGGTGCGGTTAAATCCCATTGCGACTTGGACGTAAACATTCGGTTCGATCTTGATGGTCGGCGGCAGTCGATGGCCGCTGTAAGCGTAGAGTCCCACCCAGGCGTCGGAATACTCTTCGCGCAAGCCGCGTGCTACATGATTGGCCAGCGATAAAGCTCGATCGGTTGTTGTGCCGATTTTGACACAGTCTTTGCAGTGGCAGGTGCCTTCACCATCCGACGGATCGATCGAAATCATGTATGCCGCTGGATTCACGCGTCGATATTCCTCGAGCAATCGGACACGATCATTGACAACGAGTTCAATCAAGCCAGAATTGCTCACGCAAAACTTTCGTGCGTTGATCGCTCGCTCGTTGTCGCGTTTGCCGTCGGGGGTGAGAGCAAAATACTCGGGGTGTGCGTCAAACGCTTCTTTGTTGCGGCCGATAATGTTGCCGTAACTGTGTCCCGTGCGAATCACCGACTGGACACTCAATCGGTTGGCGATCGCCCAACGTCGATAGTTGTCCATCAACTCTTTATCACCGCCGGCGTAGGCGTACCAAATACCGCGATGCACCAATTTCGGCTCGTCAACCAGATTCAAATCGATCGAGATTGTTTTCAATTCTGGCACATGATGCCACTTCGGCGACGGAGCAAACCAGCGAAAGCCGAAGTGACGCAATAATGTGGCAACGGCATGGCGAGCGCCCGCTTCGCTGTTGCCGAGCAAATACAATCGATTGGTTTGACTCACGATGCAAAAGGCATCATAGGCATTCGAATTCAATCCCGCCGCTTTGGCAATTTCTGGATAAGCGTCGGACCGCGCGATGACGACAGTTGGAGCACCGCCAATTTTTTCGACGATGATGACTGGGTTGCCGCACGCTCGCTCGATACATTGCGAAAGCCACGTGGCCGCATCGTTAAGTGTTGCCGCGCCGGTTCCCCTCGCGCCAGTCAGGTCCGCGTAGATCACGGCTGCCGATTTACCGTTGGCGGCAAAGGAAAACTGTGCGGCGACGGCGGTGTGCGACACGATCGCAAGAATCGCAAGAATGAAACCTGCTTTTGCCGATCGATCTATCAAATGACAATTCATGGTTCAACTAACAACTCGGGAAACACAATCACGATGATTAACAACACAAGCATCGGAAGCAAGATAATGCCGACGTCCTTGAGCACTTGGACGACTTTGACTTCGCCGAGCATGCCGCGATACTCCCGGTAGGTTTTGCAAAACGTCGGAAGTCTCACGACTTCCCCTACTTTGGGTTTTGAAATTCGCGCTACGCCGGCGCTGTCAGTATAAACCAACCTTTCCATTCATCCCATTGCCGGAGCGTCGTCGCTGCGCCCGTTGATCCGCCTACTTAGTCTTCGAGACGACGGCATTGCTGATCCGCGAATACGGGTTTGTCAACCTTGAATGCTCTCTGGCGCGGACGGTGTAATAGTATTGTCGTTTGGGATCGGGGATGCTTGTGTCGATAAACTTCATCGTGGAGAGACTCCACACGCGAGCCCCGCTCCAGTGCATGGCTGGTTCGCTGGATTCCTCGCCGCGCTTGCAGTTGAGGAATGTGGTCTCGGTCTTACCACCGTAGGTCAAGACTTCTGGTGCGGCCATGGAGTGATTGCCGGCGATCAGCAACTTGCCAGAGTCGGGAAAGCCAGCGGTTGAAGCCACGGTCACGGTTGTTGCTTTGGCGTCGAGATGCTTGCCGGTGAGGACAGCGCTCACAACGGGAACGACGCCGACCTCTTCAAAGACGTCCGTGCGGTCGAGCTTTACTCCCTGCAGATTAGCGCGTGGCGATGGCACGCTGCGCATCGCCACGTATTCCTTCGTTTCTGTGTGACGACTCGCAGGCTGCCATGTCAGCAACGGTCCATCGGCGCGGTTGTTGGCGGTGTGTGGATGACGAGGCGTTTCCGGCTGTTTCACAACCGCGAGATACATGTCTCCTTTCTTCTTTTTCGGCGAGTCCTTGTCGGAGATAAACAACAGCTTGGTGCCGTCGGGGCTCCAATGAACCGTCGGATGCGTGATGTGGCCGGACTGCCACGAGGCGTGGTGATAACAAAGGACACGCAACGCGGCGGAGTCGTCCAGAGACGCGATCACCACCGCGACGGGATAACTGTGGCCGGCGTTGTCGGCGGCAACGAAGCGTCCGTCCAGACTGATTGCGGGATGGCTTCCCAACCACGTGAGTTCTTTCGTGACGTCTCGCCGCCTTTCGGATCGTAGATCAGCATGTGTCGACCGTCGGGAGTGAAGTATTCGTGGCCGCCTTCACCAATCAGCCTCGCGCCAGAACCGTCCGGCTGAACGACGTACTGCCGCCGCGAGGATTTCATCCGGCGGATGTCCATGCGTCCGGAAATCCAGCCGATGCGGCCGTGTTTCGTCTCGTCCGTGAAGTCGAAGAAGCCCGTGCTGTCCATCTTCACGAACGACGACATCACGACGTCCTGTTTCTCGCCGTCCGGCTGTTTAATGACTCGCGTGAAGAGAACGCTTTCGCCATCGGGACTGACGCCCAACTTATTCATCTGTGATTTGAACGGACCGGCAAGACGGCGGGAAGCGAACGTGTTGACGTCGATCGCATGAAGCTCGTACTTGCCGTCGACCAGCGGCGTACAAACGACTTCTCGGCCCGACCGAGACCACACGCCGTAGACTGCAGGCCCCTTTCGATCGGTAACACGAGTCATCTTCGACCCATCCGCCGCCATCACGAACAGATGCCATGCCCCGGTCCGCTTCGACCGAAACAGAATCTGCGAGCCAGCCGGCGACCACGGGGCCTTGATGCGATCCGGAATGATCTCGACTTCGGGATTGGTCGTCAGCCGCCACACTTCCGCACCGGTGACTTTGTCGCGGCAGTCGCTACGTTCCGACTGCCAGACACGTCCGTCGTCGCTGGCGAAACAGACGGACGTCATTCCCGCCAAGAAGATAATTAATGCGTTGATTCTCATGAAGTTCTTTACTTGCGTTGTCGTGTTGAACGAGCTTCGTTTAACGGCAAGCCGAAGGGCTATCACAGATGATCGGCTACGGCTTCTTCACGAATCGGAAGCTGAATAAGTCTGCATGGCGCAGGTGGAACTTCAGGCGGACGGGCTTTCCGGCGTATCGTGCGGGAGTGATGCCGGATTGCCAGGTGACGGGGTGGTCGATCTCGTCGCCGTGTAGTGGCTTGCAATCGTTCAGGGTTAGGCCCTTCAGGGGTTGGCCGTTCGCATCTTGAAGTTCGACGCGGATTTCTCCGGCAGAGTTGCGGCGGCCGGCGCGCGAGGGCCAGGCGATGTAGTTGAGCTGGAGTTCGCTGCCTTTGAACACAATCGGTTTGGTCACGATCGTGCCACCAGCGGGACTCGATCGTACGGAGACGAACCCGTCCACTCGGAAGGCGAAGCGTCTGATTCGAGTCCCGGAAGAGTACGACTTCTTCCTCCACTCCGGCAACGAATCGCTTTTCTCATAGCCGTATCCTTCCGTGGCGTAGACAAAGTACTCGCGCTGGTTGCCCCGAACGAGGCCGTGGACCATAAAATTGCTGCGGTTTCCG
Organism: Planctomycetaceae bacterium; assembly: GCA_002722955.1. GTDB lineage: Bacteria > Planctomycetota > Planctomycetia > Planctomycetales > Planctomycetaceae. The sequence continues at coordinate 25,967 of PBMZ01000193.1, forward strand.
TCGCGCTCTTGCGGAGCATTCCCGGAAATCAAGGGTTCGCGGAATCTCTTAAAAAAGTGGCCGCCATCGCGGCTGGTCATGAGGATGGGATGCACCTGAGCCACGGCAAACAGATCCGTGTATTCGGTTGGAAAGCCAATCAGTAAGTGCGGCGCGCGTTCGTAAGGAAGGATGCCATTCGTATACAACTCCCGGTCGACCATGTCCGAGTACTTCAGCGGAACAGGTTCCGTCCAGTTCACGAAATCGTCCGACACGGCAACGTGGACATTCCGCATGAAACGCTTCAGCAAATCCCGCACGAACGCGACATAGCGACCGCGCGTTGCGTCCCAGAAGGCGAGGTTCTGAGAGTCGAACCGCCCTTTGGTGATCACGGGCTTTTCGCTCATCAGCGTCCAGTGAATACCGTCCGGCGACTTGAACGGATACATGCCGTAGTCGGTGTGCTTTCCTGGAATCTGATGCGCGCCGCGAGCCCCGCGGACGAGAGCCTTGTACCGGGCGTCGGGAGTGACGCCTGGACTGGTGTCGATAAACGGGACCATGTCGCCGCGCCAGCCGAGACCAGTCTCGAATCCCAGTTTGCCTTTCCATTTGTTGGTGGGATGATACTTCGCGCCATCTCCACCGAGGACGATGTTGTTGTCTGTGGACCCTTGGTATTTGAACAAACCAAGGTTTGGCTTGGTCCACCGGATGCCATCGCGGCTCTCGGCATAACACATCGGTTCGCCGCGTGCATCTTCGCCGCTGCCGTGGTGATGTCCGCGGTAATACATGCGGAACAGATCTCCGTCCTTGAGTACTGAGACGTAGCCCAACGACGAGTCTTCCCAGGGCTTGTCGTTTTTCAAGACGACCTCTTTGCCCAGCGGCTTATGCATATGAAGCTTCGCATCGCCTTCGAAGCGATCCACAAGCCAGTCATCAACAAACAACTCAAGCCGCGAGCCGATTTCCAGCGGCTTGTCAGCCGCGCCGGCCAGCGAGCCCGTTGCCAGTATCAAGAAAGCAATGGTCGAGTACTTCATGGTTGTTCTGACTCCATTTCAATCCTATTACACCTGCGTAATAATCACTTGGCGCACTAAGCCGCATGCTAGTTGTCTCCCACGACCTTCACTGTAGCATGCGCCGAGATGCCTGACACCACATCGCGCACTGAGATCGTCCAGTCACCTGTTTTTTCGTCTAGACTCAAGGGAATGCGGCCCGTGTACTTTCCGCCCTTCGCAAGTTCCTTTGAGGCGTACATCTTGGCCGACTTGCCGTCGGGATCCGTCATTTGGATTTGCAACACGTGTGATCCGGCATCTGCGCCGCTGGTTTGTACCTGGACGGAGAAAGACAGGGCCTGCCCTTGCCTGACTGAGGCGCTGGCTGGCGTTACCAACAGGGAATCGATCTTGTAATCCAGCGTGGCGAACAAGTGCGGCTCACCCGGCTGAACCATGCGAGGGATCCGGTCAACGAGCCCAAGGTGTTTTTTCGCAAGCACGTCGTAAACGTGCTGTGGCTCGTTCAGTTTGAGCGTAATATCACTGCGGCGCTGCGCGACCTTTTCGAGCACGGGCATCGGTTTGTAGCCCACCCCCGGCATGAAAGGCGCCGCTTCCTGCAGAAGACCCATCACGTGCACACCGTCGCTGTGGAATCGGTAGAGGTGGCAACCGGGTGTCTGAGGCGTCATCGGCACTACCGGAGAAATTCCACAGTGTTCGAAAACACCTCGAATAAATTGCGAGCTCTTTTCAGCCGTCGCTTCGTCGGTAAACCGGATGAGCGATCGGGAACCGAACATCAACTTGTCGACCACGTAATCGGAAATGGCGAAGTTGAACAGAACCGCTTTACCGGCGCCGAAATCGTTGACAATGACCGCCGGGACATCGTTCACCTTGGCCAGCGCTTTTCCACCTGACAGTTTGATCGATGCATCCGCATGGGTCGTCGGAAGCTCGCCGTCGAACTCGCCGATGGCATCGCGTAACTCGACCGTGCCCTTCAGCGGCGCAGGGCTTTTCGTGTCCTGAGTGATGCCGAACAGATCGTCAAGCGCGCCAACCGCGTGAGGTTTGCCGTGCTCATCGGCAACAGCGGGACGCAGATCAGCCACAATCGCGCCGCCGTTCTTAGCGAACGCCCGAATTTCTTTGACTTCGGCGGCGGACAGAGCCTGAGCGTTGGGTAGATAGAGCAGGCGGATTTCTCCCTCGCGGAGCACTCCATTTTCGAGCTGTTCAGACGCAATGATGCGATATTGAAAGTTGCTTTCGGGCAAGATCACCGTCAGTGCGGACATACTGTCCCAGCGTTTCGGGAATTCCGGAGTCAGGTTCGCCATCAGCATACTCGACGGTGAGTAGAGTACCGCCACTCCGTCGTCGCTGCGGCGCAATGACATAGCCAGCTTGCCAATGCCACTCTGGATTTGATTGATCTCGGCGAGCCCTTCGCTCATGTGGTCATACCAAGTGAAGTCGGGCGCGATCGTGGTGCCGATGATATGTCCGGAAGATCCTCCGCTACCCTGCCACAGCCAGAAAGAGTTGGCGCCGCGCAGAAACGTGTACCAGATGATCCACCGGTGCCACGGGCCGTGCCGCTCACCA
>PBMZ01000194.1 GCA_002722955.1 Planctomycetaceae bacterium
CGGTGGCGGCGGTCCCGATCGATTGGATGGCGGCACCGGCAACGACTTGGTCAGAAGTACGTTCGAGGGACTTCCCGACGCGCCGATTCCCGATCCGCCATCTCAGCCTCCGATTCCACCGCCAAGTCCAGGTGGTAACCCAACCGAAGGTTTGCCACCAGCCACAGACAGTGGTGGCGGTATGGATGTTGGAAATCGGCACGTGATGACAAATGGTCCTGGCGATGGATCGTTGCTGATCGCTGTTGATGCCGCAGGTTCGTTTGGAACAGCGAGCACCTTGTCTGGACCATTTGACGAGAACGGGGCCACCTATGATCCCATTGGCCCGACTCCGCTCGAAGCAACGACGACTTTTGAATCGGATGTCTACTTCCGACTTGGTGCGACTGGACAACGCAGCACGTTGACCAGCATCGCGACCAATGCCAGTAGCATTCGTGGATTGCCTACGGAAGCCAACAGTACGTTCAGTGCAATGGGATTGGATTTTGCGCTGACACAAACCTTCAACGACATTCAAGATTCGAACGGTATGGACTCTGGTTCTTTGTTGACACAGACGTACGTCATCACGAACTCGGGCAATGCCACAGCTTCTTTCGAAATGGTGCGGTACGTTGACGGCGACCTACAGTTTGACGGCACACTGATCGATGGCGGCGGAAGATTAGTCACAGCAGTCAATGATGAGATTCTATTTGAAACAGACGCGGGTGGTGGTGGTTCGACGGCGACGACATTCCTTGGCATCACTGGCAAGGGTGGAACGGTTCCGACAATCGGACGCTTCGAGATCTTGAGCTTCTCCGATCTACGCTCCAATATCGAAGCCGGTATGGCCCTAGCCGACACGATTCAAAACGACAATGATGGCGATCAGTTCGTCGATTTAGGTTCCGAATTCGACGTCACGCTCGGCTTCCTGAATACCTTCAGTTTGGCCCCCGGCGAGACTGACAGTTACACCACGCACACGATCTTTGGGACGGGTGCACCGACCAACGTCGGTCCATCACTGAACCCGCCAACGGCAAGTGACAATACCGTCGAATCTGACAACGGCGGCCCGATCACGGTCGACGTGGTTACGGATGATGTTGATCAAGACGGCGTTGTGATCTTCTCGACGTTGCAAATCGTGCAGCAGCCTCAAAACGGAACGGCCGTACTCCAAATGACCAACGGTGTTCCGAATGGTCTGATCACCTACACTCCGAATCCTGGTTTTGCGGGCACTGACAGCTTCACTTACACCATCGAAGACAACGATATGTTGGTCAGTAACGAAGCAACGGTCAGCATCACCGTGCAGGCTGCTCCCGATGAAATCGTTGGGGATACGTTGATCGGCGGAATCGGTGACGACACCGTCGTCGGTTCGGGTGGCGACGACATGCTGCGAGGCAACGATGGCAACGACCTAATTCAAGGCGGCGACGGAAATGACACGGCCTTCGGTGGTAGCGGCGAAGACACCATTGATGGGCAAACCGGAAACGACCGCATCTTGGGGCAAGGTAGCCCAGACCAACTCGAAGGCGGTGAAGGCGACGACCTTGTCAGCGGTGGTGCCGGCAACGATGTCGTCTTCGGCGACGATTCCCTCGGACTCGCCACTGGCAACGACACTGTCATTGGTGGCATGGGCGATGACACCATGGACGGCGGTGCCGGTGACGACAACATGATTGGCGGATCGGACGATGATTCGATCTTCGGCAACGATGGCAATGACACCTTGCGAGGTCAAGCCGGACTCGACACACTTGATGGCGGCAACGGCGAGGACACATTCCTATGGACTGGTGATGGCGAGGAAGGCGACACGGCCATCGGTGGCGAAGGCGCCGATACCGTGATCGTCCGTGGCGACGCGACCAACGAAACTTTCCAGGTCAGCCAAGATGTGCTGCTCTCGCCCAGCAACAGTTCTGTTGTCAGTGCCGACCTAGAAGTCACGGAAGCCTCGTCCACAATCACGATCTTAGGTTCGGTCGAGCGAGTTGAGGTCAACGCCGACGGTGGCTTCGACACCGTGAATATCTCAGACTTGGACGAGATTCCTGGTGTCAGCATCATTGTCAGCGGCGGTGATGCTCGCGACACCATCAGCGCCGACGGCGCGACGATCGGCACTGATGTCTTATTGTTGCTGAATGGTGACGACGCCAACGACACGATCATTGGCAGTCTCAGCGGCGACACGATCAATGGCGGCGACGGCGATGACACAATCTTCGGCCGAGCCGGCAATGACACGTTGCTTGGTGGTCTGGGTGATGACTCGATCTTGGGCGAAGAAGGTAATGACCACATCGACGGCCAAGACGACACCGACACGCTTCGCGGTGGCGACGGCGACGACAGCATGATTGGCGGTGCCGGTATCGATAGCCTCACTGGTGATGCTGGCAACGATACGCTCCGTGGCAACACCGGCAACGATAAACTGGTTGGCAATTCTGGTGACGACGTGCTCTCGGGCGGCATCGGACGCGACAGTCTGATCGGCGGCAATGGCAACGACACGCTAAACGGCGGCCGCGATGACGATCGCCTGAACGGTCAAGCTGGCGACGACTTGATCCTAGGCGATCATGGAGATGACACGCTAAACGGCAACGATGGCAACGACACGTTGAACGGCGGCGACGGCGACGACATTTTGACTGCAGGCAATGGTGACGATGGCCTAGTTGGCGATGACGGCAACGACCTGATGGTCGGCAATCAAGGATTCGATACGCTCGTCGGCGGTGACGGCGACGACACCATGAACGGTGGTGCCAACAACGACATCCTGATAGCCGGCGATGGGGACGATTTCCTGAACGGCCAAGGTGGCAACGACACCGGAAACCCCGGCGAGGGCGACGATGAACTAACCAGCATCGAGAACCCCGTTGACGACACCTTCATGCTGCCTCAAAGCGTGCTGGATGATCTAGACGCGATGCTGTCGTAATCAGTCAACTTGACGACTCGGTGGCGTTGCCAGTCTTCGTAGTACGTCTAGGTCCGTGTCCTTACTGAGGAACTTGACCGAGCCGTCACTGAATAGAAAGTGCGCGCCTTCACCGCTTGGCCCGCCGAATCCATCAGTGAACGATTCACTCACAACGCGGGATCGCGAACATTGGCGGGATGCCCCCAGGGCTTCAGATTGCTGCTGACCTCGCCCAACAAGATCGTGTGTGAGTCCCCCTTGTTAAGCTCGTCGATTCGGTAAGTCTTTGGCAGCCCGAAATGGGCGTTATCGTGCTTTCCATTCATTTTGACGATGGGAAAAATGCGTGAATTCGCAGCAATGTGGCTCAGCCCGCGGCCGCGTTTGTCGAAGTCTCGCCCGAGTGCCGGGTTTATCAGGACAGGTAAGCCATCGCGATAAAGCTTGCTGTTGGGATATTGATTCCAGGGCATCGTAAAATCGATGCCTTCCTGTGAAATCGAAAGGTATGGCGCAACCAGAATCGGCCAGCCGTGCAGAAGCTTTCCGTCATGCGTCATCGTCCCGCCGGGTGGAAGCGTTTCGAATGTCTCCTCGAAGTTCATCAAGGCGAGTCCCGCGGCCTTCAGATTGTTGCGGTGAGTCGCTTCGTGGGCGGATCGCTTGGTATCGTTAATGAAACCAAACGGGCGAGACTCGGAGTCCGACCCACTCCCGGAAAACATCCATACTACTTGGTGAGTTGCCGCAACCATTGCTGTTCCCGCGGCAAACAGAAGACCGATCCCCAAGGTTGTCAAAACCGTCGATCGGTAGGACCAATTACCTTCCGCTGAGTCGTCGCGGTTGTCACGAAGCTTTGACAACCACCCCAAACAACCATGGAAGACCGGCAAAAACGCCGCCATGCAAATCAAGAACAAGATGATTGAGGGCCAGTGGATCGTGACCTTTGGCAGCGTTTCCATTGGAAAGTAAATCCAGTCGAGTAACACTTGGTCGGCTGTGCCGGCGGAAACAGCACAACCGGCGATGAGACACACGGTCGCCACAACAGCTGCAATCAGATAAACCTTCGCGGTGTCACTCATACCGGACTTTTAGTTTTCTGCTCTCTAGCGCGTCAAAGATTTCTTGTGAGGACAACGTGCCAATCACACCATTGGTGGTAAGAACAAAGCGGTTGCCTTTGTCGACCGTGGGCTCAACAACAAGTAGACGGGTGGTTTCACCGCTCACGATTTCTCCCGGTATGTATTCGAATCGCAATCCAGGTCGGCCCGGGATGTTCAATAGCTTGTCGGACAATTCGCTCACTTCGGGAAACTGTCCGTCGTTCGAGGCAGCGTGCCTCCAAAGCGCAAAGCGAAGCGTTTCAAGAGCTTTCACTTTCTTCGATTTCACAAAGTCGACCTCTTTGACTTCGTCACGAAGCTGATACGTCCAACCTTGCTTTTGCCAAGCTCCCGGTGTCATCAGTTCACGAGCACCGGAAATCATTGTTAACACAATGACAAACAACAGACCCCACAGCATGGTGAATGCGACAGCTCGGCCGTAAGTGATTACCGGCAACCATTGAAGGTCGCGTCTCAAGGCATTCCACAGAAGCTTGATCCCAAAGGCCGCCACAAACAGGCAAACAATAAAGAACGACAAAGCCTGAAGACGCCGCTCGATGAAAGCGACACTGAGACGACCCGAAGATTCCGGCGCCGACCAACCCGTTGGCAATGGTGTTGGCATGCCGGCAACAGCGGCACTGCCAAAGCCAATGAAGATTACGATTGCCAGGACCAGTAGTCTGTTGAGCTGAATCATACCAACATGGTTTCACTCAATGGGCGAATACGTTGTCTTGAAGATCTCTTGATCAACGATCCAGATATCGGTGTTGTCATCTGGACGTCTGACAGCGAAATCGCCAGGCTTGCCGTTTAGGATGCCGCGCGCATTGTGGACCTGGAAGCTGTCGTTGATCTGCGCGAACTCGACTTCGTTGCCTTCGGCTTTGGGAATAAAGCACGTCCAGCCGTCTTGGGAGTGCTGTCGTATTTTTCTAGGACTTTGGATTCGTCTTGTACCCAAAAGTCGTCGTTGACACCGCGACAGATGTAATCGCCGGCTTCGTACGAGACAGGGCCTTCGAGCGATTGAAGCGTTCCTGCTTCAGTAGCGACTTTGGCCCAGAGCGGTTGCGTTTTGCGAGCCCGAGCCCACGCATCGCCAATCTGTGCCAAGAGTTGTTGGTTTGAGGAATCTGTCATACTAGCCACGATTCCAGCCCCAACCGCTTACTCCCTTCATGTTCATGATGCATTCGGCCGGCCAACCACCCCGGTACAATTCCGAGATCGTCTCGCCCACCATCACACACGAATCGTGATGAGACACGTTGTCGGCCCCAGCAGCGTGAGGGCTAAGCAACACGTTTTCCATGTCGAGGAATGGGTGATCATCATTGATCGGCTCGTTCTCGAAGACGTCCAGCCCTGCAGCGGCTATAGTACCGTTCTTCAGCGTCTCGACAAGGTCTTCTTCAACAACTAACGCACCCCGCGACGTATTGACCAAAATCGCGGTTGACTTCATCAATGCCAGTGTCTCGCGATTGATCATGCCGACCGTTTCGGGAAATACCGGAGAGTGCAACGACACAGCATCGCTGCGGCTCAGTAAGTCCTCAAGACTAGTCAACTCGATGTCGTACTGTTTGACAAACTCTTCATTAGGGTAAGGTTCAAAGGCGAGGATCTTGGCTTGCAAACTGGGCAACCTCATCGCCAACGATTGACCAATCCGGCCAAGGCCAACGATCCCAACCGTACTTCCCGCAAATCGCGGCAACACGTTCTTGTTCCAAGCTCGCCGATTGCGAACCAGAAGATCCCGGCCGGGAAAACCTCGGTACACGGCCAACATCATAGCCAACGCGTGCTCGGCCACCGAGTGATGATTCGTTCCGAGTGTCGTTGTGACCACAATGTTCTTTTCGTCGCAAGCGTCCACGTCGACCGTGTCGAAGCCGACGCCACAACGGGCAACGACTCGCAGCTTGTTGGGAGTTTCGATAACAATGCGATTGAACGGTTCCGTGCCGGCAATGACCGCTTCAGCATCGCCTAGCAGGTCGATTAACACGTCGGCTTGCATGGCATCGACGTCATCGGGAACGGCTCGGATGCTAAAACCAGCGTCCTTAAGCAATTGGTGATGAGGACCTTCGGGAATCAGACGTCGGTGAGTGATCAAGACTTCAGGCACTAGAACTCCTCGATGTATAAACCGCAGTAGGACACTCCTTGGCATCGACGGGAACCGGTCCTTCGCATCCCGTGCACTCGACGACATTGGGGTTATCGGCGTAACGCTCATTGCTTCTGGTTGAACGAATTAGCTTGCCCACCACAAGAACAACCCCGATGAGAAGAACTAAGAATGGAACTAAGAAGACAGTAGTCATGATTTCGATTCCGTGTCGCTTGGTTTCATCATGGCAATTGCCCAGCGGAATGCAAGGACAAAGGAGAGCGGAGATGAGAAGGGGTGCGCGCTCAAGGAACTTCGCTTTATTGCATCGAGCGGTCCATCGTAACCCGACGCGTGAGCGAGCGACGCTCTCCTACCCAATTCAAGCGGACTGCCAATCTTTCGCGCGGTCGACGGCGCGCTGCCATCCGGAATAGAGTTCGGCTGCTGCGGGCTCGGGCATTTGGCCTTCAAACTGACGATCCAAGGCCCAGTTGCTGACGACATCGTCGGTGTCTTGCCAGAAGCCGACGGCTAATCCGGCCAAGTAAGCGGCACCGAGCGCCGTGGTTTCTTGAACGACTGGCCGTGACACTTGAGTTCCCAACAGATCGGCTTGGAATTGCATCAGCAAGTTGTTAGCCGACGCGCCACCGTCGACCTTGAGGTTTTGCAGATCGATGCCGGCGTCTTGCCGCATAGCATCTAAGACGTCGCGAGTTTGATACGCCATCGACTCTAACGCGGCACGGACTAGATGTTCTCGCGAAGTGCCTCTGGTGATACCGACGATAGTGCCGCGAGCTTCTTGATTCCAGTACGGCGCTCCCAAACCAACGAATGCGGGGACCAAGTAGACTCCATCGGTGCTGTCGACCAAAGCCGCCATTTGTTCCGATTCGGCGGCCGTACCTATCAGTTTCAGTCCGTCGCGGAGCCATTGAATCACCGCGCCGGCGATGAAGACAGAGCCCTCGAGGCAATACGTGATCTCTCCGTTCAGGCCCCAGCCGATTGTTGTCAGCAGTCCGTTGTTCGAAGTTACCGGCTGCGCGCCGGTGTTCATCAGCATGAAGCAGCCAGTGCCGTAAGTGTTCTTCGCCGAGCCCTCTTCGAAGCACGCTTGCCCGAACGTCGCCGCTTGTTGATCGCCAGCGATGCCAGCAACTGGAATGCTCGTCCCGAACAGTTCCGCATCCGTTTCGCCGAACGAATGGCTGGAAGGACAGACCTCGGGCAACATGGCACGTGGGATGTCTAGTATGCTCAGCAGTTCATCGTCCCAGTCGAGCGTATGGATGTTGTAGATCAACGTACGGCTGGCGTTGCTGTAATCTGTGACGTGGCGCTGACCGCCCGTGAGACGCCAAGTGAGGAAAGTGTCGACAGTGCCGAGCAGGATTTCCCCGCGCTCGGCTCTTTCACGCAATCCTTCGATGGAACCCAACAGGTATTTAATCTTGGTCCCCGAAAAGTATGCGTCGACGACAAGGCCTGTCTTTTCTCGGAAGGTGGCTTCGAGGCCTTGGCTTTTCAAATCGTTGCAGATGTCGGCAGTAATGCGGCTTTGCCAAACGATGGCGTTGCTGACGGGCCGCCCAGTGTCGCGTTCCCAGAGGATCGTTGTTTCTCGCTGATTCGTCACGCCGATGGCGGCGATGTCAGCGGAAGTTGCGTTGGCCTCGCTGATGGCTTGGCGAGCAACCTCAAGCTGCGACGACCAGATTTCCTCCGGATCGTGCTCAACGTGTCCCGGAGACGGAAAGATTTGTTCGAACTCTTTCTGAGCCATCGATACAGGACGACCGTCCTTGCCGAAGACGATCGCTCTGCTGGACGTCGTGCCTTGATCGAGCGCCAGGATGTACTGTGTCATCGTGAGTCTCCTTTTGACCTCGTCTTGACCCAATCAACCACACGCCAGTCGAGCCAGCGGCGGTCAGGATCAATATTCTTGCGGCCGATGTATCCCAAGTGGCCTCCTGAGGATTCTATGTGGACGGTGACATGCTTGGGGAGGTCCAAACCGTCAAATATCTCAGGAGGCACCATCGGATCGTCGGCGGCTGATAGGATCAATGTCGGGATTTCGATTTTGCTCAGGAACTGGTCGGCTCGGCAATTCGAATAATAGTCCAATGCGTTTTCGTAGCCGGCCATCTTCGATGTGTAGACGTCATCGAACTCGTACAACGTTTGAGGATTGTTGTAGCCAGCAGGCAACTCGAAGTCGTCAAAGTGTTGCTGGCGTTGCGTGACGGCTTGGCAGAGCAGTTTCACAAAGTGTTTGTCGTAGAAGCGGTTGAAACCAGACTTGAGCGTTTCAACGCTTCGCGCCAGATCGATCGGCGGGTTGACGGCCATGCATGAGTCTAGTTGACTTGGAACGTTTTCGGGGTCTTGCCCGATCATCTTCAACACGATGTTGCCGCTCAGCGAAAAACCAACCACGCTTATCGGGGATTCGCTAGCAAGTTCGATGATGCGGTGAATGGCTTGCAAGACGTCATCGTTGGATCCGGCGTTATAGGGTCGTCGGGCAAGTTGCTCTCCGGCGCCGCAGCCTCTTAAATCCAAACGAAATGCGCGGATGTCTTCATGGGTAAGCTTGGAACTGATGCGAACCATGTATCCGCTTTCGTGGCTTCCTGCGAGACCATGAACCATCAAGACACATCGTTGACCCGATTGCCACTCGGCTGGGCAATCGTCGTGCAAGATGATGGTGTCACCGTCGGGTAACTCGATTCGATGTTGTTTCGTTTCGAAGTCAGTCGGGCGTTTAGACCGCCACGGTAAGAAAGCTCCCGCCAGAGTCTGTGCGTGTCCACCTCGAATGAGTGAGTGCGGCTGGAATGTTGGGAACTCGACGGTGCTCATGAACAATGATGACTTTTCGATTCGGCAAGTGGCTGCCATACTGGAGTTGATCGTGAATCATGCTTTTAACGAAAACGAATGGGAAAGAGAATCATGCGAGATATCGCTGTCAAATCGATAACCACAATGTTGCTGCTTTTGGCCGTGTCGACATTGAATGCTGGCGAATACAACGAAGTGCTCGACATCGGCGACACCGCACCGCAGTGGAAGGACTTGCCGGGCGTCGATGGAAAGAAGCATTCGTTGAAGGATTTGAAGGACAAGGACGTCGTGGTTGTCGTGTTTACTTGCAACAGTTGTCCTTACGCCAACGATATTGAGAAACGTCTGGATGAATTCGTCAAGAAGCACAAGGATGACAAAGTCGCCTTGGTGGCGATTAACGTCAATAAGGTGGAAGAGGACCAGTTCCCCGCGATGAAGAAGCGGGCGAAGGACAAGAAATACAAGTATCCGTATCTGTACGACGAGACTCAACAAATCGCGAAGGACTATGGAGCCCTGTTTACTCCCGAATTCTTCGTGCTCGATAAGAAACGCAAAGTCGTCTACATGGGCTCGATGGACGATAGCCCCGATGGCAAGAAGATCAAAAAACGCCATGTTGAAGATGCAGTGACGGCTTCATTAAAAGGCGGAAATCCGAAGGTCGAGGAAACGATCGCCATTGGCTGCTTAATTCGCTTCGAGCGGAAACGCCGTCGCCGAAAGTCTGAGTAAACGCGATGAAGAACCTCGTTTAACCCGTTGAGGCGGGCAAGGTTGGCTCGCCAAGACGTGATTCGTAGTCAACGCGAGAAAGGCCAGCCTAAAATGATTGATGCCACGCAATTCAAAGTGCGAGGGCGAACTGTGCCCGCCGAGTTGTGCGGTGAGTTGCGAGAGTCATCGCTGTCGGACGCCGACGAAGTGCTTCAACAACGGCTGCAGCAAGATGGTTATTTGTTCTTGCGATCAGCACTCGATCAAGACGAAGTCCTTGCCGCTCGCGAGGAAATCTTTCAGCGCATGGTGGACGTCGACGAAGTAGCATCGCCAGCAATCGATGGAATTGCCACAGGGCGAAGTTGTCGGGCTGATGTTGCGGACGACCTAACAGCGTTCTGGAAGTCAGTTAGCGAAGGAGCCGCGATTCGCCAATTGGCGCATGGCAAACGAACTCGCGAGGTGATGGATCGGGTTTACGGCGAAGCATCAAGGCCGCAAGATTACATGTGGATCCGCCCAAGAAAAACTGGCTGGTCAACCGGGCTGCACTACGACCATCCATTTTTCGTGCAAAACAGCGACCGAGTCTTCACGGCTTGGATTCCGCTTGGCGAGATTCCGTTGTGCGATGGCCCATTGATGTTGGTCGAAGGTTCGAATGAATTCGATGACCTGATCTCAGGAATGCGAGCGAAGGATGACGATGTGGAAAAGTCGCCCGAGTTCGCAAAGGAAGTCGCCTTTTTTAGTGAGGAGTGGGATCGCGACGCCATCGAGTTTGCTGAGGAACGAGAGTCACGTCTCTTGTCCGAGGATTTCGATGTTGGTGATTTATTGGTGTTCAAGATGACGGCGCTTCACGGGTCACTCGACAATCATTCTTCAATTGGCCGAGTTCGACTGTCTTGCGATGTGAGGTTTCAGCCGGCGTCAGTTCCGATCGATGAACGCTACTTTGGGCCAAACCCAAGCGGACAAGAAGGCACAGGATACGCATCAATGAACTCGTGCAAACCGTTGCCGGAACAGTGAGCTTGAGAGCTAGGCGTATAGCAGAGGCTTGCTGTCACGGGCGATTCAATGAGGCTACGGCAACATCAGCTTCTTAGAACATGGCTTCCATTCGGTTTAGCGATTGCGTTGTATTTGATTCTGTAGATCAAGGATGGCATTCCGATCCTCAATCCAACTTGGATGGCGGCCATCATCTGCGGCGTGTTTTACGTGGTCGTACAATTTGCGGTAGGCTTTTTACCGGTCGAATGTCCGACGTGTGGACGGCTCAAGTTTCAACGGAGCCTGGATAATTCGGAAGGTTCTGACGTTTTGTGGTATGTGTATTACTGCCGAAAGTGCAAACACGTCGTAACATATGAGAGGTTGCAGCACGACTAGGACTTTTGAAACATTGAGTAGCGGAAATCGCCAAGACTTTCGGTGATTGCGTTCCCGAAACTCTGGCGAGTTCCGCTTCGATCTAAATAGTTTGCTAGCGAGGCCCGGCAATGTTGCCATTGCAGCATCAACTTCTACATCCTAATCGCGCGACACATGCACACTTCGCATGCAATGGCAATCGGCTGGTCACGGCGTCGGGTACGGTCTCCAATTCGGAAGGTCAAGTGTTTCAATGGGGCACGGCAAACGGGCAACAAATCTGTGGGCCAATTGCTGACGACTCGCTCCTCTGCGTCGAAGCCTTGGATGAATCACGCTTCGCTACCGGCAATATGACGGGCGACGTTCGAGTCTACGAAGTTGGCAGCGATCAGCCGATCCATGAATTCTCGTTCAAGCAGCCAGTCTTTGGCATCTCGAACAATCCGACACGCGAAGATTTCCTGATCGTTTCTGGCAAGACGGTGTGGAGACAATCATTCGATGATCAGCCTGCCGAGTTGCTTGCAAAGTGTAAACGCGAACCGGCGCTTTGTGTTTCACCGGACGGTCAATCGATCGGCATCTATTTTGGTGTCACCTTGCAAGTTGTTGATGTCGATACCGGCGCCGATGTTTGCGATCCAGCAAAGCACAAGCTCAAGGTCTCGTGTTCTTGCTGGGTGAGTTCTTCAAGCGTCGTCACGGGATCAGATGATGGCTTCGTTCGCCTCTACGATGTGGCCGACGCAGAATTCCGCAAAGAGGCCATCGAGCTGACGGGCTGGATCAAGTCACTCGATGTCTGTCATCAATCAGGGCAACTGCTCGTCACGGTAGAGACCAAAGGCAAGCCGCGACGCGGGTTGGCTCAATGCTTCGATGCCTCGTCACTCAGCCCAAAGTCGCCAGAGTTCGCTCATGATCAACTGGTCACTCATGGCAGCCTTGATGCATCTGGGGGTCTCATCGCAACGGCTTCGGCTGACAAGACAGTGGCCGTCTGGAATTCTGAGACTGGTGAGCAGCTGGCGTCATTGCCACATTCCGGAACCGTTTACCAGGCTAGTCTGCACTCCTCAGGTCAATTGGTGACTCGCAGTTCCGACGTAGTTAACCTGTGGGACATTTCATCCGTTGTCGGCTGAGATTCCTCGAACTGCGGCAATTTCTGCCTTGGACGGTCTGCAAGGCTTGAGTGTTTCGGTGCCTTGGATTACGGTTGAATGCTCTTTGTCTCGACTGGCTGGACGCCGAGTCCTCGGCGCGAACCCGATTCGCCGTACCGTGTCTGGATCACAATATCTCGAATATTGAATGTGAAATCTCGAAACAACCAAAACTGAATTGACGGCTCGATGTCTGGACCGAATTTTGAAAAAACAGAGCTGATCCCCGTCATCGCACAGGATAGCGAGACGGGGGATGTGCTGATGCTGGCGTATATGAATCAGACGGCGTACGAAGAAACGCTGTCGACCGGGCGAGTTTGCTACTACAGCCGAAGCCGTCAAAAGCTGTGGCGAAAAGGCGAAGAAAGCGGCAACGTTCAGGAATTGCAGGAAATCTTCTACGACTGCGATGCCGATACGCTGCTGGTCAAAGTCAATCAAATCGGCGGCGCGGCTTGTCACGAGGGCTACCGCAGCTGTTTCTTTCGAAAAATCGACCCCGCATCTGGAAGCGTCGAAACGGTGGGCGAGCGAGTCTTCGATCCCGCTGAAGTTTACAAGAAATAAATCACCTCACCGAGTCCTTCAATGTCTGACAATGTCCTCAAGCTGGGAATTCCCGCTGGTAGCCTGCAAGAATCGACGGCGGAACTGTTCCGCCGAGCCGGCTACAAGATCAAGTTTTCGTCGCGTTCTTATTATCCGTCAATCGATGATGACGAGATTGAATGCTTGCTGATTCGCGCCCAAGAGATGGCTCGATACGTCGAGCAAGGCATCCTGGACGCCGGCATCACTGGACATGATTGGGTGCTGGAAACCGAAGCCGACGTCCACGAAATCTGCGAGTTGGTGTTCTCGAAAGTCAGCCGCCGCCCTGTTCGATGGGTGTTGTGCGTTCCCAACGATTCCGACGTCCAATCCGTTAAGGATCTCGAAGGCAAGCGGATCGCCACCGAAGCGGTTGGGTTGACCAAAGGTTTCCTCACCAAGCACGGAGTTACAGCAACGGTCGAGTTCTCGTGGGGAGCCACCGAAGTCAAGCCACCTCGATTGGCCGACGCGATCGTTGAAGTCACCGAAACGGGCAGTTCTCTACGAGCCAACAATCTGCGGATCGTTGACGAAGTGCTTCAAAGTACGACTCGGTTCATTGCCAACAAAGAGGCTTTTGCCGACGAGTGGAAAAAGCAAAAGCTGGAAAACATTGCCTTGATGCTGCAATCATGCTTGGCGGCGGAAGGCAAAGTTGGCGTGATGATGAATGTTCGCCGCAGCGATTTGGAAAGAGTCCTCACACATTTGCCGGCGCTACAACGCCCAACAGTTGCCGATCTCTCCGACCCCGATTGGGTGGCTGTGAGCACAATCGTCGACGAATCCGTCGTGCGATCAATCGTCCCCGCGCTGAAATCTGCTGGCGCGAAGGGGATCGTTGAGTACAGCATCAACAAGATTATCGAGTAAGCTGTTTCCGGTTGATGGACTTCGCCTCGCTGCGCTTCTGACGAAGTCCTCACTTCACGTCTAATTCTCGAACTCGACTACCTCAAGGCCTTCTTTTTCCGCCAGTTCGTCGATCACATCGAAACCGATGCTTGTGTTGGCGACGTTCAGCGTCTTCAGCTTTGGCAATGTGCCCAGCTTGCGAAATCCATCGTCGCTGAGTTGAGTTCCTGCGACATTCAGATTCGTTAACTTTTGCATCTGCAGAATCACATCGACGGCCTCGTCATCGATCGAAGTGGCCTTCAAGTTTAGCTCGGTGAGTTCGGTTAGTTCGCCGAATGCCTTGAATGATTCGCTGTTGGTTTTTGTTTCCCAAAGCCCCAAATACGTTAGGCCTTTTAGCTTTCCGATCTTTTGAATTCCTTCGGCCGAGGCCAAGCGGCATTCGCTGATGTCTAAAAAGGTCACATTGGGCAGCGACGAAATGATTTCCAGAGCATCGTCGTCGAGCGATGTGCCTCGCAAGTTTAGCCGGGCGAGTTTCTCAAGCTTCGCGATGTGTGCGAATCCCTCGCCGGTGATGTCAGTGTCGCGAATTCGGAGTCGCTTAAGCTTCATTAAATTGGCAAATGCTGGCATGCCCTCGTCGGTGATTTTCGATGCGTCCAATTGAACAGATTCCAACGTCGGCATCGCTCCGAACACGTCAAGCGACACGTTGCTGACCGAAGTGCAATAGTTCAAGTTGATACCTCGCAGCGGCAACGAGTTCAGCTTCACGACGCCGTCGTCGGTGACCTTGGATTTCTCCAATTGAATGTCGACAAGCGTTTTGATCTTTGCCAGATGATCCAATCCCGCGTCGGTAATGTTGCTGTTGCGAAGGTCGATGGCTCGCAGTTTGGTCAGCGATGTCAGTACGGCTAAGCCATCGTCGGTGACGCCAGTTCGTCGCAAGAACAGAGCCTCTAGCTTGGGCAATTCGGCAGCGACCTTCAGTGTTTCATCGCCGATAGCCGTGTCGGTGAAGTCGAGCCGTTTCAAGTTCTGTAGCTTCGAGAGGACGTCCAAACCCTTATCGGTGATGCCTGGCCCCGAGAAGGTGGCGACTTCGACGTTCGGCGTTCCGGCCAAGTGAGCGAAGGTCTCGGAGATATCCGTGTCACTTGCAATTGAAAACGAGGTCACGTTGCCAGCGTCGTTTTTACTCAAGATAAACTTGCCCTCGACCAAAGCATCGACGGCGTCGGAATCATCGGGGTCAACCTTGACCTCGGCCGGTGCCACGTTTTCAGTTGATGGATTGTCTTCGGGACCAGGATCACTGATCACGTCTGTTTCCGAGTCATTACAGCCAACCAGTGGCAACGCGATCAGGAAAAGGAACAAGAGTCGGATTGGCTGCGGTGTGCTCAGCATTTTAGAACTCCAAGATCGGCAATTCGAGGCGTGATGAGTGTCCGCCATGAGAGGTGGCTCGCAAGGAAGCGGCGGGGTGGATGGATTGCGATCGCTGGTATGTCAGCGGACCGCTTGTTACTCTATGTGGTCTATTCGTTGTAGGGTTTTCGTCGCCAATCTTCAAGCGGACGCGGCTTGAGCGTCCTCGGCGAATCGATCTTGCTGCCCACTTTCAAAACACAATTTCAAGACTGTCATCTAGGTTAGAAGGTAATCAAATGACCAAGCAGACCACTCGTCGTGATTTCTTGGGCCAGTCCGCCGCGATCGGCGCCGGACTTTGGATTGGCTCGAACTCATTGTCTATGGCCCAAGACTCGCCCGCCCAATCGTTAACCGCCGCTTGCATCGGCGTCGGTGGCAAGGGAAGCAGCGACAGTAGCCACATTGGCGAGCAAGGCGTGAAGATTGTTGGCTTGTGCGATGTCGATAAAGGCACGCTGACTAAGAAAGGCCGCGAGTTCAAAGACGCCGAGCAATTCACCGATTACCGTGAAATGCTCGACAAACTCGGCGACAAAGTCGACATCGTGACGGTCAGTACTCCCGACCACAACCACGCGGCAGCGGCTGTCAAAGCCATGAAATTGGGCAAGCACGTCTATTGCCAAAAGCCGCTCACTTGGTCGATCCGCGAAGCTCGCGTCATGCGAGAAGTTTCCGAGGAGAAGGGTGTGGTTACTCAAATGGGTAACCAAGGCACCTCGGAAAATGGCCTGCGAGAAGCCGTCGAAGTCATTCGATCTGGCGCGATCGGCGATGTCTCAGAAGTTCACATTTGGTCGAATCGACCTGTTTGGCCGCAAGGCGTTGGACGTCCCGATGGCGAGGACCCAGTACCTGACAGCCTGAATTGGGATGCCTGGATCGGCCCCGCACCGATGCGACCGTTCAAGAAGGGCGTGTATCACTCGTTCAATTGGCGTGGTTGGGTCGATTTTGGAACGGGTGCCTTGGGCGACATGGCTTGCCATACGACCAACATGCCTGTGATGGCTCTGAAACTTTGGGACCCGGTTGCTGTGACCGCTCTTAAGAATCCCGGTTTGTTCGAAGGCGAAACCTACCCAGGTAGCTCATCGATCAAGTTCGAGTTCCCCAGCCGTGAAGGTCTGCCGCCATGTAACTTCTACTGGTACGACGGCGGAAACTTGCCCAACGAAGAACTAATCAGCCAATTGCCGGAAGGCTTTCAAAAGCGAATCCAAAAGCAAAAGGAAGGCGGACGCAAAACCAGTGGCGCGGTTGTCGTTGGCAGCAAGGGCCTGTTGTTCTCGCCGGATGATTACGGTGCCCGTTACTACTTGTTGCCCGAGGACAACTTCAAGGGCTTCAAGAAGCCTGAACAATCCTTGCCAAGAATTCCGGCCAAGGGTAGTGGCGATCAACGTCAAAAATGGGAATTCGTTCAATCTTGCAAAGGCGAGTACTCGCCGGGCACGATGTCCAACTTCAGCTACGCTGGCCGGTTGACTGAAACGATCTTGGTCGGCAACTTGGCCATTCGTTCGTCGGAAGGTGAGCGGATCGAGTGGGACGCGAAGGAACTGAAGAGCACGAATAACCGTGCCATCAACAAGTTCGTCCATCGCGAATACCGCGAAGGTTGGTCGCTGTAAACTTTGCGTTTAGCGTGATTTTCAAGACCCGGCAAGCAATCTGTGCTTGCCGGGTTTTCTCTTGCGCTGAAAAGAGTAAGATT
Source organism: Planctomycetaceae bacterium (assembly GCA_002722955.1). GTDB lineage: Bacteria > Planctomycetota > Planctomycetia > Planctomycetales > Planctomycetaceae. The sequence continues at coordinate 16,952 of PBMZ01000194.1, forward strand.
GATTGATCGGAAAGACGCGCCGATTGACGCCAAAAACAAGAAGCCCGACTTTTCGAAAAAGCCGGGCTTCTCATCTCAAGCTTACGTCAGGAATAGAACAATGCCCATGTACGAATATGCTCCCCATAGCGATGGCTGCGAACATTGCTCGGGAGGATTCGAAGTGCTTCAATCCATGGGGGCCGATGCATTGACCGAGTGCCCCGAGTGCGACGGTCCTTGTCATCGCGTCATTTCCGCATTCGCCGTCAACAAAAGCGCACGCGATATCATGAGCCCGAAGAACCTAGAGCAAAAGGGGTTCACGCAATACACCAAAGCCGGTAACGGCTACTACGAGAAGACAGCGGGCAAAGAAGGCCCTGATGTGATTCGCCGCTAGAGTTGTGAGCCGTGACGCCGTAAGCGTCCGGGCAACTGACGGGTCGGACGCCTCACGGCCAGCGACTCACTCGAGGATGGGGACAACTCTGGGATCATTGGGCGTTTGCCCCAGGCTACGGTGAAACATGGGCTTCGCCCAAATAGAACGTCAAGCGCAACATCAAAACGTGTCATTGTAGGACGCTCACCCGTGTTCGCGAGCAAAGATTTTCGATTGTGAAGACGTGTGAGCGTCCCTCGCTCACGCGTCGGGTTACTATGGCGCCCGCTGTTTACAAAAGTCCGCAATCGATAAATAATGGCTGATTCGTTTTGCTATTAGCCTAAGGCCTTCATATGTCACGGCAAGTACCCATCGTCGGGTTTGCTGCGCTGGTTCTGATCGTTCAATCGGCTCGAGCCGACGATGCGATGTCGTTGCCCGAGCATATCGATCGATTGGTGGAAGCCAAGTTTCAGGGCAAGCCGGCGGCTCTCACTTCCGACTCGGAATTCTTGCGCCGAGCTTGGCTCGACTTCGCTGGACGAATCCCGTCGGCGGAGGAAACAAGAAAGTTCCTGGCTGACAAGAGCCCAGAGAAACGAAATGCGCTGATTCAATCGTTGCTCAACTCTCCCCATTACGCTCAGCGGATGCGGGAGCTGTTTAATGTCATCTTGATGGAGCGACGTGGCGATCACGAAGAGTGGGACAAGTTCTTGCAGACGGCCTTTGAAAAGAACGTCGCCTGGAACGAACTGGTCAAAAGCATTCTGGCCCCCAACCCCGAAGACGAAAACAACCGCGGCGCGGCTTTCTTTACGACGAAACGCCTGTCCAAAGTCGGACAACAATCAACCGACTTTCCAGGCCTCACCCGAGACATCGGGCGATTGTTCCTTGGTCTGGATTTGCAGTGTGCTCAATGCCATGACCATTTATTCGTCGACGACTACAAACAGGTCGAGTTCCAAGGGCTCTATTCCGTCTATTTGAACACCTACATTCGAACCGATGTGAAGTTTCCCGCTGTTGGCGAAAAGGAGATGCGACAGCCGCTTGAGTTCACGTCGGTGTTTGCCGAAGACCAAAACAAGACCGGCCCGCGGATACCTTTCGGCAAGGAATTCGAGATTCCCGAAGCCATCCAAAACAAGAAGCCACCACCACGCTCGAAAGAATACAAGGCTCCCGAATTCAGTGCTGTGCGGTTGATTGCCGACAACTTGCCCTCCGCCGAAAACCGCTTATTTGCCAAGAACATCGCCAACCGCTTGTGGTTTGTGCTGATGGGTCGCGGGATCGTGCAGCCGTTGGACTTGTCGCATTCGGACAACCCGCCGTCGCATCCGGAGCTGTTAGAGCTTTTGGCGGATCAAGTCATTGCTCATAAGTTTGATTTGAAGTGGATGTTCGAGCAGCTCGCTTTGACGAAGACGTACCAACGTTCGTCGGTGATTCCAGAAGGCCAAGAAAGTCCGAAGCCAGAAACATTTCAAGTCGCACTGGAACGCCGCTTGTCCGCCGAGCAAATCTTGCGAATCACACTCCAAGCCACCGGCGACTTCGACCGCTTGACGAAACTCGACAAGGACGGCAAGCACAGCGAAGAGTACACCGAACTGAAGAAGAAATTCGTCGACTCCTTCGCGAACACAGCGACGGAACCTGAGGAGACTTACGACGCAACCGTCAAAGCGGCACTGTTCGCATTGAACGATGGCAAGTTCTTGGATCTCGTTGTCAAAAGAGAAGGCAACCTGATTGACCGACTTGCCAAGACGACGGACACGGAAAAGCTGACCGAAGAGTTGTTCTTGTCCGTTTATACTCGGATGCCGCATGAAGACGAGCGGTCGGAAGTGACCGAATTCCTTGCCAAACATGGTGCTGGTGAAAAGCGTGACAAAGCCATCGGACAGATCGTCTGGGCGATGCTCGCCAGCATTGAGTTTTGCCTGAACCACTGAGGAGAAATGATCAATGACCAAGCACCAATGACCAAAGGAAGAAAGACGTGATCAACTCTTCCTTTGGTCATTGATGCTTGGTCATTGGTACTTTCCCAACGGAGTCTACCGTTGAATAACCGTAGCCTTTGCAAACCCTGGGAACATCGACTTTCCCGACGCCAGCTTCTTGGCACGGCCGCAACTGGCGGTGCCGCAATGGGGCTTGGTGCGCTTGGCGGAATGCTGGAACCGGCAATTGCCGACGAATTGAAGAAGCAAGAGAAGCAAGTCATCTTCATCTGGATGGATGGCGGGATCAGCCAGTTGGAGAGCTGGGATCCAAAACCCAACACTCAATTCGGCGGCCCTTTCCGACCAATCCCGACGTCTGTGCCCGGCGTGCAGTTTTGCGAACTATTGCAGCACACAGCCAAGCATATGGACAAGCTGTCGTTGGTGCGAAGCGTCCGCACTCAGGACAACAGTCACTCGGCCGGAGTCGGCAGGATCAATCGCGGCGACCCCAAAGACCGCGGCGTTGTTTATCCTTACCTTGGTTCCGCAGTCTCGAAATTGATGGGATCGACGTCCAGCGGCCTGCCACCATATGTTTGGGTGAAACCTTACAGTGGCGGGTTTAAGAGCTTCGATGCTGGCTTCTTGGGGGCCAAGTACGGAGCACTTGCTCTTGGCGATGGCCAGCCACCGGACAACCTATTGCGGCACGAGTCGATTTCGAAAGAGGATGACTTGGCCCGCAACGAACTGAGACTAAAGTTCAATCGGCGCTACTCTGAACGACGTCGCAAAGAATTCACCGACGCGAACAGCTACGTCTACGATGTCGCTCACACGCTGATGGAACGCATGGATCTATTCGACGAATCCAAAGTTCCCAAACGAGATGTCGAACGATACGGAACTCATGATTTGGGCCGCCACATGCTGTTGGGGCGGCGTCTGATCGAGGCCGGCGTTCGATTCGTCAAAGTGAATAGTTACCACTGGGACAGTCACGGCGACAACTTCAATGCCAGTGACAGTCTGGTTCGGCAATTCGATCAACCGTTCGCCGCCTTGATCGAGGACTTAGACGAGCGCGGTATGCTCGACAATGTCCTGGTGATCGCTATGAGTGAATTCGGCCGCACGCCCAAAATCAATTCGCACGTCGGCCGCGATCACTGGCCGGAAGCGTGGTCTGTGTGCATGGCTGGAGCCAACCTGCACAAAGGCTTGGTCGTGGGCAAGACGAACAACGATGGAACATTCGTTGATTCCGAGCCCTACGACATCGGGCACCTTTTCCACACTTGGTTCAAAGCCTTGGAAGTGCCCGAAGAGAAGATGGAATACGTCAACAATGGTCAACCGCTGCCAGTCGCGAACGAAGACTGTCACGCGATCAAAGAAATCTTGAGCGTTGGTTGATTGCGGAACGAGAGTATGAACAGCGACCTTGCTAAACAATTCCAAGTGGAAGCCGTCAAAACGCTGGAGTACGAGCGTCAATTGTGGCAATCCCGCTACTCGCCCTGCGGCAAGTATTTGGTGGCGTGCGCTTTCGACGCCACGATCCAACGTTGGAACGTGGAAGCCGAAGAGCCCAAACCGCTGAAGTCAATGAATGGCCACAACGGCTGGCTTCAATGTTTTGGCTTTCAAACATCCCGAAAGCATGTCATTACAGCGGACTCATGGGGCAAGCTGCTCTGCCGCCCGTACGAAGAGGACGACCCGAAGGAAGTGTGGTCGGTCGAGGAAGCTCATGACGGCTGGATCCGTTGTCTCGCAATCAGCCCAAACGGCGAACTTGTGGCTACCGGCGGGAATGACGCCTTTGTGCGGATTTGGAATTCGGCGGATGGCAAGTTGGTCAAGGAGTTCAAACACGATCAGCGGATCTTCAGTGTGTGCTTTCATCCCACCAAGAATGTGTTGTTCGCGGGCGACTTGCATGGTGTCGTCCATCAACGAAACCTAGATGATGAAAAGATCGAGCGAACTTTTGATGCCAAAGTCTTGTACCAACATCACCGCATCCAAGAATGCGGCGGCGCCCGACATTTGCAAACCGACGCCGAAGGCAAGACGCTGATCTGTGCCGGCATGAAGACGCCGTCTGGGGGGTTCGGGACGGGGACTCCGACTGTTTTGTTGTTCGACTGCGAAACCGGCAAGCAAACGGAAGAATTGACGCTAGGGCCAAACAACGCCGGTTTCATCTACGATGCCGTCTTTCATCCAGCGGGCTTCATCATGTCCGCCGGTGGTGCCTTCCCGGGCTCGGGGCAACTGTCGTTTTGGAAGCCCGGCGAGAAAGCAGCGTTCCTTTCCGATAAGAAAATCGCGAACGGACGGAGCATCAGTTTGCATCCCGATGGCAAGCGGCTCGCCGTCACAATCTCGAACTCAAGGAACGCCAATGGCAGGCCCTTACAGGACGGTAAGTACATTGGCGGCAAAGGTGTGATCCACCTACTGAAATTCAAGGCCGCGGAAGAAAAAGCGTAGCCAAAGGAGCCCGGCTTTTGCGAAAAGCCGGGCTTCTAGCGTTTCACGGCGAATATGGCAGATCCAGCGTTATGAACGCTCGTGCGATTGTCATAATCGTAGCGGTTGTGATCTTCGTAACGTGAATCAGTCCGATTACGGAATGTAACGTCGAGTCTGAAGGAATTGTCGGTCGCAAGTCCGCTGCAGACTGAGTCTGCCGGTTGCAGCCCGTTTGGGCAACGAAGTTGTTGACGTGTCGAAAATCACGGTGATATAGTCGAATAGGATTTTATCACTGCGTTTTGTATCCATCTCGAATTGACTCGGAGTAGCGCCATGTCGTATCGGCGATTCTCAATTTTTGTTGTTGGTGTCATTGCTTGCGGGCTTTGCACAACGGCATTTGCGCAACAACTGCCTAAAAAGGAGCGCGGTTTCAGAAACGTGGCCCGCGCGATCGCGAGTGGCGAGGAAAGTACGACGCAGGAAAATCTGTGGATTCTCGAAGTCCAATACAAATCGCTGCGGATGCTGGCGGTCGACATCACGAATCCTAAAACTGGCGAAAGGAAGCCGAAGTTCGTCTGGTACTTCGTCTACAAGGTCTTGAATCGTCCGATCCCAAAGAAGGTCGACGACACAGACACGGCGGCCATCAATGAATTCGATCCGCCACCAGGACCACCGATTTTCGCTCCTGAGTTCTTGTTGGTCACAAAAGATGGCAACGAGCAAGTAACGCATCGTGACGTCATCGTTCCAGAAGCTCAGGCGGCGATCCAACGTCGCGAGCGACAGAAATTCTTAAACACCGTTCAGATGGTCGGCGAACTTCCGAAGCTCAGTGGCGAGGATGACGAAGAAGATCCCCGTTACGGAGTCGCGATGTTTACAGGCATTGACCCGAGAACAGATTACTTCACTTTGATTCTGAACGGTTTTTCCAACGGCTATCGTTACGTCCGAGGTCCGGCAACCTATGACGAGTTGACAACGATGGTGCAAGACGACTCGCTGAAAGCTTCGGACCACGTTTGGGATGGCAAGACGACTTGGATGCCAGCCGAAAAGTTGGGCGATCTGTTTGACGAGTTGCAAGACCCGCCCGAGAACGCGGACCAAATGAGTTGGTTCTATACGGTCTCTCGCGACCGCTTCACCGACGCGAACAAACCTCTGGTTTGGCGAAAGACACTCAAGATCGAATATTGGCGACCCGGTGATCGATTTGATCAATCCGAAGTCGAATTCCGTCAGCAGGGAGAGCCTGCCTGGATTTATCGCGCTGACGAACCCATGGACGATGCGGCCGCTGATGCCGGCACAGATGCTCCAGCCGATGCCGGTCCCGACGCGGCCGCAGCGCCGCCAGCTGCGAATAACTGAGCTCAGTTTCCTCGCGTGTGACTCGCTAACCATTCGCAGGCTGCTTGTGGCAAGCTTTCATGGCCACCATCGAAAATGGTCACCCGTGCTTTGTTCGAAATCCGTCGCAAGAGAATCTTACGCCCGTAAGACGCGTCTTCCTTTTGATCCAGATCTCGTGGATTCGATAACTTGCGAGCTTTCCAAAGCTCGTCCATTTCCGTCTCGCTGATTAACTCGTTGCCGTGTGATTTGGCAATGACATTGAAGGCTTTCAGCGAGTGAGCAATCGGCACGGACCCTGTGTGCCCATCGTTGACACCGGCATTGATGTCGATCGGCAAGCTCTTGACGTTCTGAACATGAAACACGGGCGAGCGATCCTTGTATTGGGCGTCGATTGCGGACGACTTGCCCGGGACACCGCCCACGGACTTCTGCACCATCTGTGCGTAACGCCCGGGCTTTCCCTTCTTGGTATGAAAACGATACCAGTCGGCCAAATTGCTGATGCCCACCCAGGCCGACACGGCCGTGAACTGTTGGGGAAAGTGGCCGGCCATCAACATGGCCATGTGGCCTCCACCGGAAACGCCGCAGAGGTAAACTCGGCTTTCGTCGACTTTATACTTTTCCCGTGTCGACTTGATGGCGTCGATGATGTCCTGCCGCGCCAACTTCGAGCCACAGGCTTCGGGGTGATCATTGCGGCCGCGGAAGTTGGGATGTAAGTAGATCCACCCCCGTTTGATAGCTTGGCGTTGCCACTTGCTATTGTCCTGCTTGTAATCACCGCTCCAAGAGTGCAAGAACACGAACAGCGGAGTTGCCCTCTGTGTTGCCGTTGTCGGTGCCCAAACCAATGACGGTTGATCCGTCCCATCAAGCGAACTCTTGACCTTGAATTCGGTAAGCTTCGGCAACGGTGTGTCCGCAAAAGTCAAAGAGCACACTAACGAAACAAGAACCAACACAAAAGCAGTGATTAATCTCATATCTATTCATCTCAGGAGTTTAGTCTTGGGATCTCAACGATGAAGTCGTGCAGCCAGCAAGTCTAACGGCAACATCAGCCGAATTCAAAAACAGCCCATAGCGATCACTTGAAACCCGCCGAAGTGACTCCAGTTCCACACGGTTCACCGCTATATTCTTAGATCAGCACGGCATTCGAATTACATCATATGATGAATCTTCAGGAGTCAAAGACGATGGCATCCGTCGAAGAGAAGATCGAGTCACTTCGCAGTGAGTTGGAACGGCACAATCGGCTGTATTACGTCGAGGCGACGCCTGAGATTTCGGACCTCGAATACGACAAGCTCATGAAGGAGCTGGAACAGCTTGAGGCCGAGCATCCCGAATTCGATCGACCGGATAGCCCGACTCACAAGGTGGGCGGCGAGCCAATCGAAGGCTTTAAAACAGTCGAACACCGCGTGCCCATGCTCTCGATCGAGAATTCCTATGACGAAGAATCGCTGAAAGACTTCGACACACGGACTCGAAAGCTGCTACCTGAAGATACGCCGATGGAATACACGGTCGAATACAAAATCGATGGTGTTGCGTTGGCACTGATTTATGAAAACGGCCAACTCGCAAGAGCACTCACCCGCGGTGACGGACGCAACGGTGACGACGTCACGCACAACGCGCGAACTATTGGCGGCGTGCCGCTGAAGTTATCCGGAAAGAACATCCCCAACATTCTTGAAGTGCGAGGTGAAGCCATCATCACCAACACGGATTTCGGCAGGCTGGTCGCGGCTCAAGAAGCAGCCGGCGAGCAAGCTTATGCCAACCCAAGAAACACGACAGCCGGGGCTCTCAAACTGCTCGACCCCAAACTTTGTGCTGCTCGCAAAGTCCGCTTTCTAGCACACGGCATCGGCTACTTCGAGCAAGCTCCGTTTGACAATCACATTGATTATCTCGACGCTCTGCGTGAGTACGGACTACCGACGACACCCAATGTCAAAGCGTTCAAGGGGCTCGACGCAACAATGACGTACGTGCATAAAATGATGGAAGAAATGGCGTCACTCGATTTCGAAGTCGACGGGCTCGTCATCAAGGTCAATCAATTCGACATTCGCGAAACGCTGGGCAACACTACAAAGAGCCCGCGTTGGGTCATCGCTTATAAGTGGGAACGGTACGAAGCAAGTAGCGTGATCGAAGACATCACGATCCAGGTCGGCAAGACCGGCGCGCTGACCCCGGTCGCTCACATCAAACCGGTTGAGATCGCGGGCACGACGGTCTCGCGAGCCAGCTTGCATAACCGCGACGAAGTCGAAAGGCTCGGCGTACAAATCGGCGACTGGGCAGTCGTCGAGAAAGCGGGAAAGATCATCCCGCATGTCCTGCGAGTCGAAGAACACCAGCGCGATGGAACACAGAAGCCATTTGTCTTTCCGGAGAAGTGCCCTGAATGTGATACCGTCGCCGTCCAAGACGAAGGCGGCGTCTATATCCGTTGCCCCAATCCGAATTGCCCCGCCCAAGTCCGAGAGACGCTCCGTTTCTTCGCATCGCGAGCCGCTATGGATGTCGATGGGCTTGGCGAAAAGCTAATCGAACAACTGCGAGAAGCCGGGCTGCTCAACTCGCTCGCAGACATCTATCGCCTCAAGGATCGTCGCGATGAGATTCTGGAATTGGAACGCATGGGAACGCGCTCGGTCGAGAAGCTGATCGAAGGCGTCGAAGCCACCAAGTCACGGCCGCTTTGGAGACTCTTGACGGGATTGAACATTCGTCACGTCGGGGCAAGTAATGCTCGCGTGTTGGCCGAAAACTTCGGGACAGTCGACGAAATCGCGAAAGCCAGCGAAGACGACCTCTCGGCAACGGACGAGATCGGTCCCATCATCGCCAAGTCGGTGGCCACCTACTTCAACGCGGACACGACAAAACCACTGGTCGAGGAGCTGCGCGGATTCGGCCTAAACTTCGGCGAACCAGTCTCCGCCACGGCCGAATCGTCCGAGTCTTCCGACGAAAAGCCGCTCAGCGGAAAGACGGTCGTCGTAACCGGCACACTAACGAAGTTCAAGCGCGACGAGATCAAGGAGCTGATCCGAGAACTCGGCGGTAAAGCATCCGGCAGCGTGTCAAAGAAGACAGATTATGTACTGGCCGGTGAAAAGGCCGGCAGCAAGTTAGACAAAGCCAACGATCTTGGCATCGAGGTTCTGAGCGAAGAACAGTTTTCCGACATGTTCTGTTCGTAATTGTTCGAAACTCCATTTCTTTTCTCGCCTCCGACTTTATGTCGGGGGTTCTCGCGTCTCTGCACTACTTGTCGTGTAGTGCAGCAACGCGAGAACCCCTGAGATAAACTCAGGGGCGGTGATTCCTCGTCGTCCGCAGCCTAACCGTTCAAGCCATCGATGACCTTCTGGCCCATTTCGACTGTGCTCAGAGTTTCGCCGCCGTCAGCAATGTCAGCCGTTCGGTGTCCTGCGTTGAGGACATTTTCGACGACTTCTTCCAAGGCGCGAGCTTCGTCAGTCAAACCGAGCGAATGATCGAGCATCATTGCTGATGCCAAAACTGTTGCCAGTGGGTTGGCGATGCCTTGGCCAGCGATATCTGGAGCGGAACCGTGAATAGGTTCGTAAAGTCCAGGACCCGACTCTCCCAAGGACGCTGACGGCAACAAGCCAAGCGATCCGGGTAACATCGAGCCCTCGTCGGTCAAGATGTCGCCAAACATGTTTCCAGTAACGACAACATCAAAGTCTTTCGCTCGGTTGATCAAGTGCATCGCCATCGCATCGACAAGCACAACATCATAATTGAGGTCGCTGAAATCGGCATCGACCACCGATTGAGCTACGCTGCGCCAAAGTCGCGAGACTTCCAAGACGTTTGCTTTGTCGACCGAAGTCAACTTGCCGCGTCGCTTGCGAGCCGCCTCGCCCGCTAATCGCACGATCCGTTCAATCTCCGACGTCGTGTAAACCATTTCGTTAACGGCTCGTTCGCTGCCATCATCGAGTGTTTCGCGTTTTGACTCGCCGAAGTAGATGCCGCCGGTGAGTTCTCTGAAAAACAGAATGTCGACACCTTCGATGTACTCGGGCTTCAGCGGCGATGCCTCGGCCAAGGCACTGTACATCTTCAATGGACGCAGATTGGCGAACAGAGCCAATTCTTTTCGCAGCTTCAGTAAGCCTTGCTCTGGCCGGACCTTGGCGTTGGGATCATCCCACTTCGGACCGCCGACGGCTCCCAAAAGAATCGAGTCGGAGTTTCCACAAGCTTCCAGTGTCTCGTCCGGCAACGCCGTGCCGAAGTTATCAATCGCATTCCCACCAAGCGGGCAGCTTGTGAAGTTGAAACTATGACCAAACCGAGTCGCAACAACTTCGAGCACTCGTTGCGCCTCGGCGATGATTTCCGGTCCGATGCCATCTCCAGGGATCAATACAATGTTAGCGTCCACGAATTACCTTTCTTTATTAGCGTGCGGCGTTGCTTCACCGCTTAGTTGATTTGATGAATGTGAGCAAACCTCGCTCGCGCTTCAAGGCTGTGTTGATCGTTTAACCCGTAGCCGCAGGCGAGGAGAAGTCCAACAATCCTCGCCTGCGGCTACGGGTTAAACGATCAAAGGCTCAAAGTACAATGCTACTCGCTGTTTGTTTTCAACAAACCTTCGACAAAGGGGATCACGTCATCTTCGTAGGTAAACGGCATTTGACCGTCTTCCAGACTGTCGTTGTCGAAGCGTTTTGCCACATTACCTTCTCGATCGAAGACGTAGACTGCCGGGATTGCCGCCAGATCGATCGAATCGGTGACTGTTGTCGAGTCTGTACTGAGCAGGATATTGTCAAAAGTCGCTTGCTGTTTCGTCAAGAAATCCGTCACTCTTTCCACATAGAATTCTGGCGGTCGAGACTTTCGGCCTGAGTAATCGCAACTGACAGAGATGCACACCAATCCCTTATTGCGAAACCGACGGTGCAAACTCACCAACTTGGGAAACTCCTTCATACAAGGCGGACAGCTCGTCGACCACAGGTCCATGACAATGACTTTGCCCGGATGCTTAGTGCGCAGAGCGTAGGTCTCATCCCAATTTTGAATCTTCAGGAAAACGGGAGCTTCCGTCGTCTCTTTTGGGGCTTCGGCGTCCGGATCGCCTTTAGCAATTTCTTGCTCTGACGAAGCTTCACTTGGCGAACTCTTATCGGAAGCTTCCTGCTCGGGCGGAGACTCCTCAGGATGAGCTAACTCTGATTCATACTCGTTAACGCAACCAGCGCCGATCGTGATCGTGAGTAAAAAGATCCAGAATCGGTTACGAGTCATTGGAGCCTCGACGAAAGCGGTGAAGAGTACGCTGCCGGATGTTCGTTTCACGTCGAGCCGTGTATTGTCATCGTCTCAAAGGTAAAACGTGCCGATAATCTCTGCAGAAGCACTCGATCGTACCCAAACGGTCAGCCCATTGACAGCGTCCGGCATTGCATCCGAACCAGGGTTCTTGCCACAATAGGACATATATCGATATTCGACTCATGCAAGGTTACCTTCATGACAACTCACGGCGAACATGCATTCACAAACATGAATCCACGCGTCCGCGAAGGCCTTAACGTCGTCAGCCGGCGTGGAGTCCTAAAGGCGGGTCTTGCCGGAATGGCAGGGTTGAGTCTTCCTGACTTGCTGAGATTCCGCGTGGAAGCCGCTAACTCGAACCGGCCAATCAGCCATCGCAGCGTCATCTTGCTTTGGATGACTGGCGGACCAAGCCATATCGATACATGGGACATGAAGCCGCATCGTCCTTACATGAATCGCGGCCCGTTCTCTCCGATTTCGACGTCGTTGCCGGGCATCCAAATTTGCGAACATCTTCCGCTGCAAGCCGCGATGATGGACAAATTCACTGTGATCCGCTCCGTCGATTGCCGCAACAGTAGCCATCAACCGAATCAGGTCATCCAGACAGGCAATCGTGCCGCGGCTCCCCGAGTGAACCCAGTCAAAGGCCCGAAGTACCCGGCAATCGCCTCGATCTGTTCAAAGATGCGCGGATCAAACGATCCCGGAATGCCGCCATACGTGGTCTTCCAGAAGCATCCGACACATGTGGCGTGGGGTGGTTATCTTGGCAAACGATACGATCCGTTTGATGGCAACAAAGCCGCGAAGTTGCCAGTCTACGATTTACTGGGCAAGGACCTCGGTCGCATGTCCGGTGCCGACATGTTCCGCTTGCCGACGGAATTGAACCACGATCGACTGTATGATCGCAAAAGTTTGCTCACAGATTTCGACCGCTTAAGAAATGGTCTGGATCAAAACGGATCCATGGATGCCATGGATCATTACAGCCAACAAGCCGTCGAATTAGTCTTGGGCGGGAAAGCGCGTGAGGCATTCGATCTTTCCAAGGAACCAGCCAAGAACCGTGAACGTTACGGCAGTCACTTGTGGCAACAACAAGCACTGCTGGCACGCCGATTGGTCGAAGCTGGCGTCTCGTTTGTGACCATCGACATGAGCTATCACACTGCTTCGGGCACTTGGGACAATCACGGTATTCCCGGCGGCGTCTATGGCGGCATCTCGAAAGGCTTACGCCCACTCCTGGATATCTTCGACCGATTGCATACAACGCTCGTCAGCGATCTTTGTGAGCGTGGTTTGCTGGACGAAGTCCTGGTCATCGCTATGGGCGAATTTGGCCGGACTCCGAACATGGGCACTCAAAACAGTGTAGACGGGCGGAACCACTGGCCTGTGGTCATGTCGATGAGTCTTGCAGGCGGCGGCATGAGACACGGTCAAGTTATCGGTTCCAGCGAAAACGATGGCGGCCATATCAAAGAACGCCCCGTCACTCCTGGCGATCTGGCTGCCACCATCTATCGCCACATGGGAGTCCCTCTGGATGCAACATATCTAGACGAACGCGGTCGCCCACTTTATGCGGTTCAGGAAAACGGTCAACCGGTCGCTGAGCTGTTCTAATCTAAGACGGCATTGATCCACCATGAAGTAAGACAGCAAATGCCGGCCGCGCGAAAATCCTATGCTGAACCAGACGGATTCACGACCAGTTTTCATTTCGCTCTTCGCGATCGTTAGCATCGGTGTGCTGTTCAATGCCACGGGAAGAGCGAGACCACAAGCTCAGCCGACTCGCATTGATGGCTCTGCCTTGGATGAAAGCTCTGAAACGCATCCTGATGCTAAGATTACTGCGGCCCCAAAGAAGCCGGAAAACGACATCAAAGCAATGATGATCGGTGTCTGGGAAGATGACGTCGAAGGCGGCCGCGTTCTTACTCGCAAAGATGATGGCACGGATGTCGTTGTCATTAAACTGAAAGGGCTAAAGCGACTCATCGCCAAGAAGCTGACCATGTACGCGAATTGGTCGGTCGAAGGCGACATGGTTCACCTCAAGCTAATTAAAGGTGAACCGGCGGCAGCGGCTAGTGTTGCTTTTCGCTTGTATGGCCAGGAACTCTTTCAGAAGATCATTCGTGTCAATGAACATGAAATGGTTCTTGAGTGCACCAAAGATGGCACGATCGAACATTGGCGTCGGGGCACCGATGAGTGATCCTGCCAAGTAAAAATGCTCACCACGATCGTTTAACCCCAGCCGAAGGCGCCGGCGACCGAGAAGCATTGTAGACTACTTGTATGCTGGCACGTTCGGCTGGGCGTTAAACAACATATAACTACGACACAATTCCGAAAACACAACAATGAAAATCAAAAGTGTTGAAGTCGTCCCATTGACCGGTGGAACTGTTGACGGTGGTTGGCCACAGGGCCACGAACCTGAGGAAGACCTGCATACAATTCTGGTAGTTCGAACGGATTCCCATGAATTGGGTGTGGGAAGTTGCTTCACGTCAGGCGGTCTTGTTTCTGGCGCAATGAAACTGCTTTGGCCGCTTCTGAAAGGCGAGTCCGCCGTCGAACCCGAACGCGTGACCGATACTCTGCGCGAATCGTCCTTCTGGCAAGGTCGCGGCGGTGCGGTCGAGCACACGATCAGCGGTTTGGATATCGCACTGTGGGATATCATGGGCAAGGCTTGTCGCCAACCGGTGTCTCGTCTGTTGGGCGGCAATTTCCGAAATCGCATCAAACCGTACGGATCGATCTTATTTGACGAACCGGACAAGCTTCGCCAGGC
>PBMZ01000195.1 GCA_002722955.1 Planctomycetaceae bacterium
AGAGCAGCGACTTCCGAGTTCGAATGAACAGCGATCCATCGGCGATTGCTGGCGTGCCTAACACTCCATCACAGAGATCGTTGACCGCGAGCACCTCGACCTTATCCGAATTCTTCAAGACGACAACGTTGCCATTTTCGGCGGCAACGTAAATCTTGCCATCACCGTAAATCGGAGACGCGAAGTATTCGGATGCGTTGTCGATTCGTGCGGGGCCAAACAGTTGCTTACCACCTTTGATGTCAAAGCAAGTGGCAACGCCACCGCCCTTGATCAACAGCATTCGTTCGTTGACGACAATCGGAGAAACGATGTGGTCGGTGTACTTCGTGCGGTGTTTCCAGAGCAGGTGTGTCTTGGTGACATCACCGCGACCGCCCGCTTTGACTGCCATGACGTACTCGTCGGCGGCTTTCTCACCTATGTTCTCGTAGTTCGCGCCGGCGAAGTTGTCGGGGTGCAGAAATGCGAGGTCCAGCTCTTTACCTTCTAGGGCTCCGTCTTTGTTCAAGTCACCACGGCCGAATGTTTTCTTGAAGAACGCTTCGGGAACGGGACGGTCGCCAATGAATGCTTGCACTTCTTCTTTGGTAAGTTTGCCATCGCTGTTGCCGGTGTCGGCTTGATCGACCGATGCCAGCCATTGATTAGCGATTCCACCACTTTGCAGCGAGATATAGACGACACCATTCAAACTCACTGGTGTGGTCTTCATGTTTCGCAACAACGTGCGAGCATGCCAGAGACGCTTGCCGTTATCCGGGTCGTAGCCAATCAACATGCCGGTGCCGCCAACAACGATCTCGTCACCTTTGCTGGTTTTGCAGATCACTGGGTGAGTGTAATTGCAGGCTTGGTCGCTGCGGTCGTCTTTCCAAACGATGTCGCCGGTCTTTTTGTTGAATGCGTAGAAGGCGGGATAGAGGTCGTCGTCTTGAACAAAGAGCAGCTTGTCTTTGTAAAGTGTCGGTGACATGCCGGGGCCCCACTTGAAGACAAAGTAAGGTGTCGGCAATTCCTTGTGCCATACGTCTTTTCCGGTCGTGGCATCAACGGCCACCATTCCCAGCGTGCTGAAATAGAAATAGCAGTGTTTGGCATCAGCGGCTGGAGTCGTCGAGGCGTGAGAGTTGGTTTTGTGGACGTTGGCCAAGTCGCCCGCCGGCCACTTTCGCATCCATAGCTGATCTCCGGTCGCGGCATCGAACGCGTATAGGGCAATGTGCGTGTCTCCAATCATCGCCGAAGTGAAGACTCGACCAGCGGCGACGACTGGGCAACCAATTCCGTCGCCGAGTGCCGCTTTCCAACGGACGTTTTTCTCGCTATCGAATTCGATGGGCAACGAGGCTTTGGATTGGGAAATCCCGGCACAGTTCGGACCGCGGAACTGAGGCCAATCTTCAGCCAGCGTGCTGGACGTTATCGTGATCAAGGCAATTGCGAACATGATGTGGCGAGACATTGTCTACTCCTGGTGAAACCGCATTGCTTTCGAGCAACGAGCTTGTCAAACTCGAAATGAAGATACGATTGGAACGGTTTTTTGTTTGAAGCCATTTTCGAAGGCTCTAAGTCTCGCATTTTGTGGTTAGGTGATTACATTTTGCAATGCTGCAAGCGACATTGACGTCGAATTGCTGTTGAACAACCTTCGCAAGGAATTCGCGATGAGAAAGCAAAAGATCAAACGCAAGGACTTAAAACCAGGCGAAGTTCTCTGTGAGTATTGCACAGCGAAGTGTTGTCGCTACTTTGCGTTACCAATCGAGACGCCCAAAGACATCGAGGATTTCCAGCATCTTCGCTGGTACAT
The DNA here is from genome assembly GCA_002722955.1 of Planctomycetaceae bacterium. Taxonomy (GTDB): domain Bacteria; phylum Planctomycetota; class Planctomycetia; order Planctomycetales; family Planctomycetaceae. The sequence continues at coordinate 1,817 of PBMZ01000195.1, forward strand.
GATGCATGGCCGAGTTTCGCTGTTCGTCGAAGATGACGTTTGGTACCTGATGGTTCATGCCGACTGTAAGCACATCTTGCCCGACAATCGTTGCGGCGCGTATGAGACTCGGCCGACAATTTGTCGCACCTACACCACCGAGAACTGCGAGTACGACGACGACGCGTGCTATGAGAAATTCTTCGAATCGCCCGAGCAGATTTGGGAGTACGCGGAAGCCATAATGCCTCAGAAGAAAAAGAAGAAGTCGCGTAAGAAGAACAAGGAAGTGGCATTACCGGTTCTTGCCTAGACTCTAAAAACATCTAGTTTGACGTCGGCGGATTCGACCGGGTCGTTAAACGAATCTCCTCAATTCGACATCGTTCACTGCCGTGCCAAAGAACCTTATCAAACCAACGACCCTGAAAGGGTTTCGCGATTACCTACCCTCTTCGATGATTGCGCGCGAGCAACTGATCGAAACCGCTCGCGGTGTATTCCGTAGTTACGGTTTCACCCCGATCGATACGCCTGCGTTGGAATACAGTGAAATCCTGTTGGGCAAGGGCAGCGATGAGACCGACAAGCAGATGTTTCGGTTTACCGATCCAGGCAACCGCGATGTCGCGATGCGGTTTGACTTAACGATCCCGTTCGCTCGTTTTACCGCGCAGCATTTGCACGAGCTGGCGTTGCCCTTTAAACGATACCACATTGGCACCGTCTGGCGTGCCGAGAAACCGCAAAAGGGCCGTTATCGCGAGTTCATGCAGTGTGATTTCGACACCATCGGTAGCAATGCAAATGGGGCGGACATCGAGGTGCTGTTGGTCATCCACGATTTGTTGGAATCGATCGGGTTCTCAAAGTTTACTGTCCGTGTCAACAATCGGCTGGTGTTAAACGGGTTACTGGATAAGTTGGGACTCGTCGATTCGTCGGTGGGGATCCTGCGTTGCTTGGATAAACTTTCGAAGGTCGGACATGACAATGTTGTCAAAGAGATGACCGAAGTTGTCGGTACGACCACCGAGCAAGCAGAAAGCGTTTTGAAACTCGCGGCGCTCGAGGGAACCTCGGATCAAATCTTGGCAGAACTCAAGACAATGCTGAGTGGCAATGAAGCTGGCGAGGCAGGTGTTGAAAAGCTTAGCGAACTGTTTGGGTCGGCAACGGCTGCCGGAATTCCAAACGATCGGATTGCGCTCGACCTGTCGATTGCTCGTGGATTGGATTATTACACTGGCACGATTTACGAGACGTTTTTAGGTGACCTTCCTAAGATCGGCAGCGTGTGCTCAGGCGGGCGCTACGATAACTTGGCGGGGTTGTTCACATCGCAAGTCTTGCCAGGGGTTGGTGCCAGCTTGGGGTTGGACCGGCTGTTGGCAGCCATGGATGAGCTGGAAATGATCGATTCTGGTTCGACGCCAGCACCCGTTTTGGTCACCGTGTTTGATGCTCGCCGACACGCTGATTATTTGAGTGTCGGTCGTCAATTGCGGCAAGCTGGCATCGGGACGGAAGTGTTCATCGAGCCAAAACAAATGGCCAAACAATTGAAGTACGCTAACCGCAAGGGTTTTCGAATTGCCTTGATCGCCGGTGAAGACGAGTTCGAGAAGGGGACTTGGCAGCTCAAGAATTTAGAATCGGGCGAGCAGATCGAGGTTCCCGCTGATGGGCTCCTCGAAAAGGTTCAAGAAGTCCTCGGTGTTTGATTGCGGCGAGAACAAATGCTAATCTAGTTGAGGTTAAGGTGGTAACCCGACGCGTGGGCGAGGGACGCTCATGCGTGTCTGAGAAACGAAGTCGACGGTTTACGGACGCGTGCGAGCGTCCCTCGCCCACGCGTCGGGTTACCATTGTTGTTACCAACTCTCACCACGGTTTCTTTTATCTTGCCAAATCAGACACCCAATCTTGTTGAACTTCAGCTCGTGCTTGGACAGGCGCCTGCTCCTGCGCCCGCACCAGCTCCTGGTGTGACAGCGTCTCGAAGTTATTACTTTGACATCGCGCTGGTCGTGTTGCTTTTTGGCGCGGCGTTGTTCGCGATTTGCCGGTCGAGTCGTCGGACGTAATCTGATCATGTCCGCGAAGCTTCAGTCTCGACAAAAACGCATTGTGATTACCGGGATCGGTATGGTCACTCCGTTGGGCTCTGATCGCGAGTCGACTTGGTCCTCGCTAAAGCAAGGTCGCAGTGGCACCGCTTGGCTTAGACCATCTGCGGTCTCGCGACATTCCGAGAAAGTTCCCATTGGGACGATGTGTGGAGCCCGCTGCTCCGATATCAGCACGGAAATCAACGTTGCCGAGCCCGTTGTTCAATACGCCTTATCGGCCGCGAATGAAGCGATCACCGATGCGGACTTGGCTCTGCATGATTTGGATCGCGATCGAGTCGGCTGCGTCGTGGGTACCAGCAAAGGTGGCTTGGCAGCTTTCGAACGTGCTCACCGAGCGACGTATCAGGGCGACGTGGAATTGAATCCATACGATTGGACAGCCTTTTGGCCCAATTCGGCCGCGACCTACTTGTCCAATCGTTTCGACTTGCGAGGCCCCTCGATCTGTCCAATCGCCGCCTGTGCTACTGGACTGAATTGTGTCGTGCGAGCTGCTGATTTGATTCGTGATGACTACTGTGATGCCGTCATCGCCGGCAGTAGCGACGCCTCGCTGTGTGAGTCTGTGTTGGCATCATTTCATCGATTGGGCGTTTTAGCTCGCGGTTTTGACGATCCCGCGACAGCTTGTCGACCTTTTGATCGCGATCGTTCAGGTTTCCTCGTGGGCGAGGGCGCGGCCATCATGATCCTGGAAGATGCCGAGCACGCGGCGGCGCGAGGTGCCTTGCCGTATGCGGAGTATCTTGGTGCAGCGATTGCCGCCGATCACTCGGGCTTAACTCAATTGGAAGCAAGTGCTGACGGGTTGACTCGATTGATTCAGGATGTGTTGAGATGCTCGGAAGTCACGTCCGAGGAGTTGGATTACGCCAACCTTCATGGCACGGCAACAAGACTGAATGACGTCTGCGAAACTCGCGCGGTGAAACAAGCATTGGGGACCAAAGCCAATCGCCTGAAATGCTCAAGCCTGAAAGGTTCCGTCGGCCACCTACTTGGCGCGGCCGGCAGCTTCGAGCTTGCTTCGACAGTTCTCGCGATGCGAGATAGCACAGTGCCGCCAACAATCAATCTGTTCGAAGCCGACTCTGAGTGTGACTTAGATTACACGCCGAATGACGCTATACCACAACGGATCGAGCACGCGTTGAAGCTGTCGTTGGGATTCGGTGGGCACCAAGTGGCGTGCGTTCTGCGACGTGGTGAATCGGACCGATGAGTGTGTTCGTTCGCCGATACGGGCTAAACAAGCCGACGGCGCCGAGTCTCAGCGCCGACTCAAACAAGAGATAGGTCAGCTGCTCGGGTCGCTGAGACTGGCGGCCTCAGCGGTTGGAAAAAAAAATTGACGAGTCTTTCGTCGTACTCTTCTTGAGCGACCTTGCGGGCCATGTTGTGCTTCGCCTTGCGGACGACCCACACGTCCTCTTCTCCTTTGCCCATAAGCGACGCCATCTTCATGGCAAGCTCGGGCGGGACATAGGTGTCTCGTTTTCCGCTGATGACGTAAACGGGGCGATCTGAGAGTCGATGAAGCTGAGCTTCCAAGTCGTAATACTGGCAGCTGCGAATCTTCTCGCTTGATCGAGCAGTGAGTTTCAAAGACAGCTTGAGATGCCAATCGGGCAAGATCGAGCTAATCCACTCGGGTAGATACACGTTGATCCAGCGGCGAGTGTAATGCATCATCATCAAGAATGTGCAAAATGTGCCCTCGCAAGCGACTGCTGAGATTTCCGGTCGTTGAGCGGCGATGGCCAATGCCGCTCCGCCACCTTTGCTGATGCCGAAGACCCCCAGTGGCAGGTTCTTCAGATCGTCGCGGCTTTGAATGTAATCTACTGCCGCCAGGGCGTCGGCGACCTCGTAGTGGGTCAGCCAGTGAAGCGGTTTGTAGTTTGCCAGAGATTCGCTGTCTCCGTGATTGCGGATATCGAAGGCGAAGATGTCGAAGCCGGCGTTCCAAAGTGCCTCGCAGTAAGACATCGCGGAACGGTGTGTGCTGCCAAATTCGTGCAGAAAAAGAACAAGGCCTTTCGGTTCGAGGTCCTTGTGCCGATGTATCGCCCCGGCTAACTCAAGCCCATCGGATGTGCGGAAGCGGACCGATTCGGCAGTCGGGTCCGCGTCGAAGCTCTCGACATTGAAGGTCGGAGACGTTTCAAAGATAGGGCGAATTATAGAAATCGTCTTGCGTTGGACGAACCACTCGATAACCGCCAACAAAGCGACAATTGCAAGGATGATCCAGAAGGCTTGCATAATTCCTCAAACCGAGCGACTTATCCCGTGAATTCCGAGAAAATCAGCGAGATGTTTTGCCCACCGAACCCAAAGCTATTCGAAAGCGTGCGACGCACGTTCTTCTCTCGAGCAGTATTGGGGACGTAGTCGAGATCACAATCCGGATCGGGCGTTTCGTAATTCGTCGTTGGTGGCAACGCATTATTGCTTATGGACAAAAGACAAGTGATCGCCTCGACGCTTCCCGCCGCTGCAATTAAGTGTCCCATCATGCTCTTCACGCTCGACACGGGTGAGTCGTAAGCGTCGTGTCCCAAGGCGTTCTTGATGGCGAGGGTCTCGACCTTATCGTTGACCTTCGTGCTTGTGCCATGAGCATTGATGTAATCGATGTCGTCCGAGTTCAATTCTGCGTCGGCCAAGGCTTGTTTGATACAAGCTGTCGCGCCGCGTCCGTCGGGGTGGATGTCTGTGACGCGGTATGCATCTGCAGTTGAGCCGTATCCGATGATCTCGCCGTAGATTTTGGCCCCTCGTTTTTTGGCGTGTTCTAGTTCTTCCAACACCAGCATGCCGGCGCCTTCTCCCAGGACGAAGCCATCACGGGCGTTGTCGAATGGGCGAGAGGCTCGTTCGGGGGCCTCGTTGTGAGTGGACAGGGCCGTCAGCAAGTTGAAGCCAGTGACGCCAAACGGGTGAATCATGCTGTGGGCACCACCGGAAAGCATCACGTCGGCATCATTGCGACGGATCAATTCGGTGGCTTCACCGATGGCTTGGCTGGAAGCTGCACATGCGGTCAAGCAGTTCAAGTTGGGACCTTGAGCATCAAACAAGCTGGCCAGATGGGCGGCCGTCATGTTTGGCTCTTGCTCGAATTCTGTACGAGGATTCAGTCGCTCCATCCCCAACCGAGCGAACTCGCCAAGGTCGACGTCGCCTTCTTTCTGCGCGTCGGCGATTAAGTTCATGAACAGGCTGAATTGCTGTTCGCCTTCGCCGGCTCCCAGGTAAACACCGAAGCGAGTCGGATCGGCTACACTGTCGATGCCCGAATCCTTGACGGCTTGAGCCGAGGCGCCAATCGCGAATTCGATATTGCGCCCAGCGTCTCGAAACCGATCCGGATCGTCGACATAGTTAGACAATTCGAATCCGCGGACTTCAGCCGCAAATTTTGTCGGAAAGTTGGATGCGTCAAAATGAGTGATCGGACCGATTCCGCATCCACTGTTGCAGAACTCTTCCCACACCTTGTCAGGAGTTAATCCCAAAGGTGTGATACATCCGATTCCCGTCACCACGACGCGACGTTTCAATGCACTCATAACGGTTTCCCGCCACTTTGATTTGTGAGCCGAACGCGCTAACGTCGGTTCGCTGCCGGCTCACACCAATATGAAATTCAATCTCGAAACTGACCCTATTTCGAACCGTCGCCCGCTGCGCCTACGTCCATGGTACTCAGTAGGCCCGTCGAAAAGACAAAGTTCTTCTGATCGACGGCTCCCAATTCTGGATCGTTGTGATCCAGATGAACGAACACAATTTCGGCCTCGGCAACGAGCCGCTCGCCAACTTTAGCAACGACCTGAGTCGATCCGCCTTCGTCGCGAGAGTCCATCAACGTTGCCTCGTAAGTCAACGTGTCGCCAGGTTCCGCCCAGCTATGAAACGTGAGCTTTGGGACCTTGGCCAAGATGACGACATGGTCGAAATTGTTTTTCTCGCCCAACAAGATGCCGCCCGTCTGTGCCATTCCTTCGAGCATCAATGACGCCGGCATCACCGGAAACCCCGGAAAATGATCGTGCATATGCTCTTCGGACAAGGACACGTTCTTGACGGCCTTGGCTTGCGAGCCACTATCAAATTCGACAAAACGGTCGATCCAAAACCATCGCATCGAAGTCGGTTTCCTGTTCTGATTCGTACCAAGACGACGTAGGACGGATTGCCAAATCCGGCGGTAGATCACTGGACGGATTGGCAATCCGTCCTACATGGTCACTCTACGCTGCCAATTTCGTACTGATGAAGTTGACGATCATTTGCACGGTGAACATGTCTTGGATGTTCTCGACCTTGGGGTCTTCGGCAAATTTGTCGACGTCCAAGTGCGGCATTTGCTTGCGCAACTCGTCGATCCCTTCTGGTGTGACAACGCCATCAACGGCGAAGTTCGAGTCGGCGGAAGCCAAGTTTTCCGGGAACAACTCGCCCTTTGGAATCTTGACGTCGAAGTTCTTTTCCAAGCGGAAAACGATATCCAGGAAATCAATCGACTCGGCTCCCAAATCGCCAACCAAAGTCGCTTCCGGAGTGACTTCGTCGTCGTCGACGCCCAACGCGTCCATCAACGTGTCTTGTACCTTTTCGTAGATTTCTTCGGCAGATGCCATTTTCGTTTGTCTCCTTGTTACCGATTCTTGACGGCAACTTGAGCTTCGCCTTTTTCAAATCTGTCAGCTTGGCGAGTCGGCGAAGTCAATCGCTCAGCTGTACCCACAATATAAGGAAACGATCAAAACCGTCGCGGTTTAGAGGCCTCCCAAAGTCAGTCCGCCATCGACCGTCAGGACATGGCCAGTGATGTAAGAGGCATCGTCGCTTGCCAAGAACGTCACTGCGTTGGCGATGTCATCCGGTAGACCCAACCGGCGGACTGGAATCTTCTTCTTAATCTCGCTGCCCGCGGCGTTGCGGACGGCTTCCGTCATATCTGTTTCAATGAATCCTGGAGCAACCGCGTTGACGGTGATGCCTCGTCGTGCCAGCTCTGTGGCAAGGCAGCGAGTGAAGCCTTCCATGCCACCTTTACTGGCTGCGTAATTCGATTGTCCCGAGTTCCCGTAGTGAGCCGAAACCGACGACATGTTGATGATGCGACCGTATCGAGCCGACATCATTGGACGCGTCACGGCTTGGCAGAAATTGTAGACGCTATTTAAGTTCGTCGTGATCACGTCGCCCCATTGGTCGGCTGACATGGTTGCCAACAGGCCGTCTTTGATGATGCCAGCGTTGTTGACCAGAATGTCGACCTTTTCCCACTTCTCGATCACTTGCTCGACGATCGCGTCCGCCGATTCTTTGTTGGCCACGTCACCTTGAATCGCAAGTACCTCGCGTTGGTCGAGTTCCAGATCTTTGACAAGTTGCTCGGCCGCTTCTGCGTTAGATCGATAAACGAACGCGACCTTGGCGCCTTCGCGGGCAAGTGACCAGACGATCGCTTTGCCGATTCCACGAGTTCCACCCGTGACAATGGCGACTCTTCCTGCGAGTTTCATTATTTAATTTCCTATTGTGGCGAGGATCGAACAACGACCTCGTCGGGGAAGATTTTGTGATTGAAGACGTCTCGCCAGATTGACGATCCGTGTTCGCAGGCGGATGAATGGTTAAAAGGAAAACGGCTTTCGAGTTCTTTGACCGTTTTCCAAGCATTCTTTAATGGACGCTGCGAAGACTCCTTCGCGATCCAAGCAATGAATCCTGCCAATTCATGGCGGCCGGTTGACGGCCTGGATTCCTCCACTCACCCGATCAGAGTGAGCCGTGGACCTGCTAACAATGTTACTCCGCGGATTCTTTCCAAAGCTCCGCGAAGAGTTCCTTCATCTTCTCAGTGCGAAACTCGTCATTTTCGGCAAGTTTCGGGTTGCGGTCCTTCAAATTGAAGCGTTCCAAAGTCAGCCGGGCGCTGACGGTGGATTCGCCGTCGACAGTTCCAGCGGCCTTAACAGTACACTGGTCACCGTCCCATTTTTGAATCTTTGACGTTACTGTCAACGTCTTTCCAGGTTTTAGAAAACTGTTGAATTTGACGGCCCGTGCTTGTTTGAGCAGGACTGCGCTGTATTCAAAATCTTCGGAATAACGCATCAACCACGCGCTGGATTGAATCATTGATTCCAGCATCAAAACGCCGGGCATCACGGGAAATCCAGGAAAGTGATCGGCCAGGTATTCTTCGGCGAGGGAAAGGCTCTTTATGGCGGTGATCGAATCCCCTTTTTCCAGGGACACAATCCGATCAACCAATGTGAATCGCATTGCCAATGCTCCGCGAATTTAGGGCGAGGTGATAGTTTGGTGTGAGATTTCCCAGCACCAACAGAATACACAACGGATAGTTGTGCTCACCCAGGTAGATTTTGGAAAGGAAGTACGGGGCGGGATGAAGCCATCCAGTCTAATCGGGCTCAGGCCTAAACTCAAGGGACTCGATGATTTTCCTCAAGGTCAGATTGAGGACCATTCCGATTCTGTAAAACGCGGTGTCTTTTCGGGTCTGCAAGTCTAGGATGCGTCCCGATCCTGAGCTACTATTGATGCACTGACAACAAAACTGGGCAGCGAAGGAGAATCTTGTGCTGGTTCGTATGGAATTAGCTCGCATTGTGATCAACGAGATGGCTGATCAGTATTTCGTGTACCTACGCGAAGTCGGCGGCAACCGCTCGTTTCCAATCATCATCGGCATGTTCGAAGCCAGCAGCATCGACCGCCGAGTCCGCGGCGAAGTTCCGCCCCGCCCACTCACCCACGATCTGTTGAAGGGTGTCATCGAACAATGCGGCGGTGAAGTGCAAGACGTCGTCATCAATAACTTGATTGACCATACGTATTACGCCGTCATCCGGATCAGTATCGAAGGCGAGATCATCGAAGTCGACAGCCGCCCCAGCGACGCGATCGCGCTGTCGGTTCACCATGAGCCGCACTTGCCTGTCTACGTTGCCGAAGAGATTCTCGACGAGGTCGCTTAGGGACCTTGTGGCAAGAGCTTATTCTTGGTTGGAATCTGTGGCGCGAATCCCAAGAAGAAGGCCTGAACAGCTGGAGGCTCCTCCAGTTAGCAATGTTGCGATTCCGACGAAACCCAAGACTTCGGAATCTCCTGTTCTGTCCGCGATGATAGACGACCCAACAAGTATTGCGCCTGCGATCAGTGTATTGGAACCAAAAGACAAAAGAGTTGCGCTGCGCGAGTTATCCATGAAATCCACTCGTTTTAATGAGCTACTCGGAATTCCTACCTAATAAACACTCTTACCTCAGAAAAGTTCTGGGCAATCGCTGGCCCATCACAGTTGCTGCCAAGCCACTCCGACACATCTCGCAATGTCGGACGCAATCAGTCCAGGGTTGGAGATCTCTGTGGCGGCGATGTCACCAGCCAGCCCGTGTAGATGGGCACCAAGTTGACTTGCCTCGAATGGCGGCATTCCCTGGCCTGCCAAGCCAGCGATGATTCCTGTCAGCACATCTCCTGAGCCACCCGTTGCCATGCCGCTATTGCCTGTCGTGTTGATGGCGAGCCGCTCGCCGTCCGTGACGATCGTTTCGTGACCCTTTAAGAGCAGTGTCACTTGATGTGTGCGGGCAAAGTCGACGGCCAGTTGCTCGCGGTTGTCGGCGATTTCGGCTGTTGTGCGGTTGATGAGCCGTGAGAACTCGCCCGGATGCGGAGTCAGAATTCTGGGGCCGGTATGTTGCGAGATTAGGGAGGGTTTCGCGGCCAAGAGATTGAGCCCGTCCGCATCGACAACAACGGGTTGCGAACAACCCGTGTAAGATTCCACTAAGAGTTGTTTGGCTGTGTTGCTTGTTCCCAAACCCGGGCCAATGCCGATCGCGTCTTTGTCTTTGACAAGATCTGGAAACAAAGCGTTCTCGAATGCGATCGTCACATACGAAGGCTCAATCGCGGCCACAACTGGCAAGATCGACTCGGATACCGCCAGGTAAACCAAGCCAGCTCCGCTCCGCAAAGCCGCGATGCCCGCTAAGCTGATCGCTCCGCTCATCCCCGGACTGCCACCGATCAACAGAACGCGGCCAAACGTTCCTTTGTGTCCGTCCGCTGGGCGAGCTGGCGGATCGGGAAGGTCGGTGACTCGCTGGAGCTGATCATTTGGCATTGGCGGCCCTTTGAGCAATCATTCCGGCCAAGAACCCACCTTTAAAACCGGCGTCGATATTCACTACGGCAACGTTGGCAGCGCAGCTATTCAACATTCCGAGCAATGCGGCCAAGCCGCCGAAGTTGGCTCCGTAGCCAACGCTGGTTGGCACGGCAATCACCGGGCAACTGACATATCCACCCACCACTGATGGCAGCGCGCCTTCCATTCCCGCGACGACAACAACCGCGTCAACTGCGGTAATGCGGTCCGCCTGCTCACGAATTCGGTGAGGCCCTGCGACGCCCACGTCGTAGATCAAATCCACTTCGCAGCCGATCCACTTCAGGGTTTCGACGGCTTCTTCGGCGACGGGAAGATCGCTTGTGCCCGCTGTGACAACGGCGACCTTGCCTAGAATTTGTGGAGAGGCAAGCTGCACGCTAACGGTGCGTGCGACTGAGTTGTGGTTTGCATCAGGGTATCTTGTCTTCAGGGCTTCTGCTTGTTCGGGCGTTGCTCTGGTGCCTAATGCGTTTTGACCGGCATTCAGCAAACGCTCGAAGATCGAGACGACTGCCTCGACGGTTTTGCCTTCACAGTAGACGACCTCTGGATATCCACATCGCTCGGCGCGGGCCAGGTCGACTTGGGCCGAGCCTGTGTCCGAGCTGGCTGCCGTTTTTGTATCCGTTTTCTGGTTCATGGTTAATACAAGTCAGCTTGTAGCTTTTCCTAAGCAAGCATTACACTGCCGTTTCAGCCTTAAGCCTAACCCCTTCAGCCTACTCCTCGGAGAACATCAATGGCGGCGAAAGATCGACACGCTTCACGACGCAACAAGCTAATCAGCAAGATAAAAAAGGCGGACGCCGACGCGCTGCTGGTCACCAGTGAAAACAATGTAACATATTTGACAGGATTTAGCGGCGACAGTAGCTACTTGATCATTGGCCCCAACATCACCTTGATGATCAGCGACACTCGCTACACGACACAAATTGAAGAAGAGTGCAGTGGGGTCGACGTCTATATTCGTACTGCTCGCGATCAAATGGCTGATGTCGTGGGCAAGTTGGCCAAGAAGGCTGGCATCAGGAAACTCGGATTCGAAAGCCACATTGTTACCGTGAAGCTGCGCGATTCCATCGACAAAGAGCTGAAGGCGACTGAGTTGGTGCCGACGTCTGATCTTGTCGAGGAACTGCGTTCGATTAAAGACTCGTACGAGATCGCGGAAACGCGGCTCGCTGTGAGATACGCGGAGCGTGGTTTCGAAACGCTGCGATCAAATCTGCGACGGGACTTAACAGAGCTGCAAGTGGCTCACGACTTAGAACATTCGATGCGGACGTTCGGTGCCGAGCGGGCTGGATTTGATCCCATCGTTGCTGTAGGGAATCGGGCCGCATTGCCGCATGCTCGTCCTGGAAAAGACACCATTGGGTCGTCAGATTTTGTGCTTGTCGATTGGGGTGCGGAGACGACTTCAAACTATCGCAGCGACTTGACGCGGGTACTCGTCACCGGTAGAGTGTTGCCCAAACTCCGGAAGATATATGAAGTTGTGTTGCTAGCACAGAAGCGAGCAATCGCCGCTATCCGGCCTGGTGCCGAGTGTGTGAAGGTTGACGAGATCGCCCGAAGCACAATCGCTGACGCGGGTTACGGAAAGAAGTTTGGCCATGGCGTGGGCCATTCCATCGGCCTTCAAATTCATGAGTTCCCTCGCTTTAGCCCCATTTCTGATGAAGTCCTCAAACCAGGGATGATCTTAACGGTTGAACCTGGAATCTACTTCCCGGGCTGGGGTGGCGTTCGCATCGAAGATGATGTGCTCGTTACTCGTGACGGCCACGAAGTCCTCTCGACTGTCCCCAAAGAATTCGATCAGCAAATCTGTGATATCCGATAAGGTAGTTCCGCATGTCGAAAGACGCGAAAGAATCATTTGATCTAGACAAGCTCCGCGAGTTGATGGAACTCATGGAGAAGCACGAAGTTACGGAAATCAACCTGCGTCACGGCGAAGAGCATTGGCGAATGCGTCGTGGCCAAGAGGTCGTGCAAGCGGTCGCTCCCGTGGCTCTTCCAGCCGCAGCACCGGCTGCAGCAGCAGCTCCCGCGGCCGCTGATGCTGGAGCCACAGCGCCAGCCGAACCTTTTGCCGAAGGCAAGTTCATCACGAGCCCAACCGTTGGCACATTCTACTCGGCACCAAGTCCCGAAGATCCGTCTTTCGTTCAAGTCGGTGACAAGGTCGAAAAGGACACGGTGGTCTGCATTGTCGAAGCCATGAAGGTCTTCAACAACATTACTGCTGACATCAATGGCAGTATCGCCGAGGTTTTGGTCGAGAATGGCGAGTCCGTCGAATTCGGACAAAACCTGTTTCGAGTCACTCCCGGCTAATCGGTCGAGAACCAACCGTGTGGTTCATCAGACGTATTGACTGTTGTCAGTACGTTCCCTCGGCTGTCAAGATTTGTCATTAGTTATTTGTCACTTGTTATTGGCCATAGCAGAACAGAGTTGGCTCGAAGAAGCTTGCCCCTTTGAATCTGAAATCGCTTGATTTGAATTTTCAAATATCAAACAACTAATATCAAACAACTAATGACAAACAACTAATGACAAATGCATCCCTCCCTTCTATCTCCACCCAATTGCCATGTTCCAGCGCATCCTGATTGCAAACCGTGGTGAAATTGCCTTGCGAGTCATTCGGACTTGTCGTGAGCTTGGCATCGAATCCGTTGCTGTTTTTAGTGAAGCCGACCGCGGATCCCACTATCTCGAGCTTGCCGACGAAGCCTATTGCATCGGACCGGCAGCAGCAGCCGACAGTTACTTGTTGATCAACAACATCATCTCGGTCGCGGAGATCGGCCTCTCCGAACTATCAACCGAACTCGACGACGCGTACTCGGTCTTCGAGACCAAGATGATGCTGGCAGAGAAGACCG
>PBMZ01000196.1 GCA_002722955.1 Planctomycetaceae bacterium
ATGGCCAGCGTGCACGTCTCTCCAGAGCTCATGATGCTCGCCTCACATTCAGCCCGCCCGCGTCTGGACTTCGGCGTCAGCCCGAACTGTGCCAGCAGGCTTCGGGAGTTATGATCCGGATGGCGGTGTAGTGACCTGCGTTGACATGGTTTCGAGCTAAGGAAGAAGAGGTCCAATTAGGTGGCCAATCAGGTCCATTCGCGGGTCCAATTAGAAAATCGCGTTGTCATAAACCCCTGTAAAATACGGGTTTGTGGATGGGTCTCTGGAAGCCCGCCGCCTCCACCTTGAAAGCCGACTTGCGACTTGTCGCAAGTCGGCTTTTTTCATGGACTTGAGCGAGGTCAGGCATAACAGGTAACGGCTCTCTAAGGGACAGGTTTTCGCAAAATGTCCCTTAGAGACGGGTTTCTTTGTCCCTTTGACCCCGGCAAATTGTCCCTTAGAGGCCGAAGCTGACCTACTTTTCGCTTCCGTTCCGCTGCTCAAGATGGCGGTAGACAGTCATCGTGGACACCTTCACTCGACGAGCGATTTCAGCCTTCGAGATGCCCTGTCGGTCCAAGCGAAGAATCTGCTCGTGCTTCTTTTTCGATATCCGTCCGCCGCCACCGGTCTTCCGTTCGACGGGGAACGGGTTGGCGGGCGTGGCATCGAACATCGGCTGTAGCTTCTCTTCCAGCCACCGACACGCAGCAAACACGGCACCGAAGGGGCGGTTCGCGTATGCCTCAAGAAGTTTGTCCGCTTGGAATGGCTTTCCATGCGAGATGAAGACGGATGCGATCTCCGAACCTGAAAAACCGGGCATTCTGAATTCCTGTCGGATCAAATTCGCCGCTGTGTCCCGTAGGCTCTCATGTGGCAGCCGACGAAAATCCGAATGTTCCCGAAAAACTCGTTTTAGCAGCCGAGTCCAGTAGTTGGTCAACTGATGGTTTGCGTTCCCGTTCTTCGATGGTTTCGTGAATGCGTGGCCGTTGTCATTGAGCAGGACAAAGCTGGTCGGCTTGATGCTGATATCTCGACCATTCCCGTCGCGGCCCAGAATCTTTTTCTGGCCACGGCGACGAGCGAGTGCCCATTCCATCGCCTGCACCGTAAGCGGCCACAGCAGCCATTCTCCGTAGACGATGGACTTCTTCCGCAGCCTCTTGACGAATGAATCTGCATCGGTGGACTCGAACCCAAGGAATTCCGCTTCTGGATGGGCCGTCCTCAACTGAATCTCGGAAACACGAAGCGTTGCGATTTCCATTCTCTTGAAACCGCAGTTCAAACCGCACAGTAGAAGAAATCGCTCAAAGGCATTCGCGAAGCTGTTCAGGATGACGAGTTCATCAATTGTGTAAGTTCTGACTTGTAGCGGGGTCGCTCGCTGAGAGATTTCGACATCCGTTTCTTCCACGTCGGTCATCAGTTCGTCAAAGTCCTCTGGCTTTCGCCACGCAAATTCGCCAGAACGATGCAACCAACCGAAGAAGCCTTTCCTATTCATGAATCGCTTGATGATCTCTTCGCAGGATTTTTTCGCACGCGGAGTTCCATTTTTTCGCTCAGGTCTGTCACGCCATACATCGAGTACGGCTTGGCAGCCGTCAAAAGTCAGCTTGGATAGCGGCAAATCAAGATGTCCGGCAAGCCCGTTGTGCTCCCGAATGTCAGCCACATGGTCGAGATAGGACTTTCCTGTGTCGGTCAATCTCTTTTCCGACAGCCCCTCTTCCCAATCGGCTCTGACGGTGAATTCCGATGAAATGAAGTCCTTGTACGCGTCGAGTGCCTCTCCAACGGTTGGCTCGCCGTTCGTGGCCGAGGTTTGAAGCAGCAGGTGTTCCAGACTTCGCTCGTGCTCGACGACACAATTCACTGCATCCAAAAGTTGTTGCTGTCCGCATTCGAGCGTTTCTGCATCTGCTGCGTCGGCGACGATGCTGACCTGCGGATACTGGCTTTGCAGAGTTGCGAGCATCAGGGCGAACAATCGAGGCTGCGACCGATAACGGCTCTCTTGAAGCCGGATTGCCTCAACCGGTGCAAGTTCGTCGGCAGTAAACGGGACTTCGTGCTTTCCTTTCGCGATGGCATTTGCGATGGCAAAAGAAGTTTCGTCCCAGAGAGCGTTCTTCCCATCGCGATCAACGATTGCATCCCAGAGTTCTTGAATGCGGACTTTCTCCGCTCTGACTCTTTCTTGTCGGCAGAGAATCTGAACTTGTGTCCGTCACTCTTGCCGCTCTTCGTCTTCTTCCTGCCCAACTTTGCCTGCCAACGGCCCGTGGCCTTGTCGAGGCTCATTTTGCTGTGGCGGCTCTTCAACTTGTCAGCACTCAAGGGCGTCCTCCTTGGTTGTACCGGGGCGATTCTTCAATGCCCCCGGTACAACCAAACTATGGCCGTGCAGTGCAGGCCAACTGCACACGCCCTGTAGCTGGCGTCCGTCGTCCGTCGTTGCGAGGAACGCTCATCGTGGTTTGCGATGCTCTCGTCGATTCCTTAAGGGAAACGTGTAGCCACACGACCGGCACTTTTTCTCCCTGAGTGGCCGACTTTCCCTACACTTGGGACATTTTCTCTGATAGCCACGCTTTCTTTTCTTTCGCAACACCCACTCGTAAAACGCGGGGTGCGTTGTGCGTCTGTCAAGCAAGACAATCCACGTCTGCTTTTGCTTTCTTCGTGTGAACGACCTGACGGCAATCAACTTTGCACTCGTCGCCGTTGCCTTTGCAAAGTCAAGTTGGTTCTTCCATTTCGGTCGACTTTGCCGTCTCGCCAGAAGCCGATGAGCCTGCCTTTAGTCCTGCGCTTTAGCCCTCCTTCCTTTCGAGCTACGGTTTGAGTTTTTGATTCTCCAACTTTCTGACCCTTGCGCTTTTCGGAGTGCTCTCCCTCACTGTCTGATGAACACAGCCAGTCCATTCTTTCTGACACAAAGTTGAGAACGTCATCGCTCGGCATGAAGCTCCGGTCGGTGTTTGCCAGCCAGTCCATGTACGGACTCGCTCCAAGCTTTGGTGTGAGGCCCGATCCTGCTGACCTGTCGCAGTTCCACTGTCCACCTTTTCTGGGCAATACCACCGGGGATATGACCTTTAGCTCGGATGGTAAGTGGCTTAGTACGAAAACTGGCTACCAACTGAAGATCATTGACGCGAAGACCGGCGAGCTTGCGGCGGGCCCACTTCGCAGCGAGGTGAATAGTAGAGGCTCAGTTTACTTTCCGAAGAACAACCAGCTTGTGACATTTGCCAACAACAGCCGAGAAGAGGAAAACTGGAAGAGCGTCGCAAGAATCAGTCTTCTAGTTACCTCCTCAGACGGTTAGCTTACCGTCGTCCCTCTCGTTCGACCCACTTATAGATGCGCTTCGCGTTCAGGGAACAGAATTTACGAGTGACGTCCTTTCCTTTGTCGAATGCGTACTCCATCACAATTCGCTGTTGCATTGCATAGTCCGCGGCGCGTTCCGATGCGGGCCAGTCGCTGCCGTAGATAACTCGGTCGTCACCGAATGCATTCCAGACAACGTCGATGTATGGCCGGTAAAAGCCCAAGTCTCTCGAAGCTTTCTTTCCGCCATGAGCAGCAGCCCAGCAAAGTGCAGAAATTTTGCATGAGACATTCTTGTGCTTGGCCGCCGCGCGGATTCCCTTGACCCAGTCTTTGGGTGGTGGATCGGATGTGATCCTTACGTTGCCGATATGATTCAACACGATCCGTGAGTCCGGCAAACGCTCTGCCAACCTAGCAAGCTCGGCCGGTGTATCTGGGCCGCCATTGACATCAAGAGCCAGGTCGCGATCGGCGAACAGCTTCAGGTCATCGAGATCGTTCTTGTCGAGAAGCTTGCGTAACAGGCCGACCGAAATACGAATACCGCGGAACAATGGATTGGCGGCAAACCGTTTCAGGTGCTTGGCGAAGTCAGCAGAACCCGGCTCAAGTCGCCCCACAATCCCAACAACGAACGGGTCGTCTTTCGCAAGGCCCAACAGCCAAGCATTGTCTTCAAGCCGATCGCTCGCTTCCACAATTACCGTGCCAGTGACGCGGCGGAAATGTTTCAACTCGCGCAGATGTTTGGGCAGCACTGTGCGATAAAGCGGCGTCCCTTTCCGTGGCCACGGTATACCTTCGCGCCGAGTTGGATCGAAGAAGTGAGTGTGGCAGTCGATGACATCCAAGTCCGCGTCCGATTTATCCGCAGCAAATAGAGAGTCGTTGATTGCAGCAAGACCGCCAAAGCCTACGGCGAGCGCTTCACGGCGAGAAAGGGTAGTTGTCATGGGAGTGTTCCAGTTCTGGAGATAAATCGCTTCATAGACATTGCATCGTCTCATTCACTCTTGAATAGCGATTGATGATAGTCAAGGTTGAACGAGAAAGTCTTCCGCACGTTTGCTCGCAAATTGCGGATGAGGCGCTGTTGAATTCGACGTTGCAGACTGGCAGACGTACTCAATGCTCGCTCGCTTCCGTCGAACCGTTTATCATGACGAGACTCGTATCTCCTACCGTTGTTGTTATTGAATTGTCGGAGTGAACTCTCGTAGGTCATTTTCAAAGGATGCATCGTGAAACAGATATGCTCATTCGTTTTACTGGCCTACCTCATTTTCAACGGATCGGAATTGTGCCTGGGTGATGATCCGAAAGTACCGTTTCCGCCCAAGGACAAGTTGCCGCGCGTTCCGGATGGCTTTGAAATTACCGTGTTTGCTGGTGAGCCACTGTTTTATAAGCCGACCTCGTTGTGTTTCGATGCCAAGGGCCGCGCCATGGTCGGGCAAGGCCCGCAGTATCATCTTTCGAAATCGATGAAGGACACCGATAGCGTCGTCATCTTGACCGATACGGATGGTGACGGAGTGGCCGATCAGCGAAAGGTGTTTGCCACCGGATTCAACAGCATCCAAGGTTTGGCCTGGAAGGGCAATGATCTCTATGTCGCGAACTCGCCGGAGCTGACTGTCGTTCGCGATCTTGACGGCGACGACGTAGCCGACGAGTACGTCATTATTTATACCGATCTGGGCAACCACGAACATGCATTGCACGGACTGGTGTGGGGGCCGGATGGTCGGCTCTACATGTCCAAGGGAAATTCGAAGGGACACAATCAGCCAGAGAAATACGGGCGAGTGGCCCCCAAAGCGTTCCGCGATCTTTGGGATGTCGAGCATCCAAAAGGCGCCGCCGATATCCCGCCCCCGAAGAAGTACACCGCCGAGACTTACCGCAGCACTTACCACGATCCGCACGATGATTGGGGCCGACAAGGTGGCGTCTTGCGATGCGATCCGATGGGAGCCAACTTAGAGATTCTCTCGCGAGGCATGCGTAACCCTTGGGACATCGCGATCGACGACGGCTTCAACATCATTGGCACCGACAATGATCAAACCCAAGGCGACCGGATCATCATGCCGTTCTATGGAGCTCATTTCGGATGGGGTCATAAGTACAGCAGCCACTGGACGGGCGAGAACAACTTGCCGACCGTTCCCGTTAGCGGACCGATGATGTCCGGCTCTTGGGCGGGCATCACGTACTACGATCATCCGAATTTTCCCGCTAACTACCGCGGCGTGTTCATCATCAATGATTGGTTGTTTGGAACGTATGTCTATCGACCCGATTGGAAGGGTGCTCTGCGAACATCAGCCGACGGTTCGTTAGAGCCGTTCATTCAACGTCGCGAAGGCGGCATGATCTATCGGCCGACCGATCTCGAATTCGGACCGGATGGTGCGATTTACTCGATGGGTTGGGGCGGAAATTATCATTATGAAAAGGGAGCAGAAGGCAGTTGGATATTTCGTATCGCTCATCAAGCTCAGCAGAAGTCCAAGCAACAACTTCATCGAAGACCACCCTCGCGGCAAAGTGGTCCCGAGTTACTCAGCCAACTTGGCCCAGACACCATCCCCGCGCGTCGCGTGAAGGCGCAAGACGAGTTGGTTCGCCGAGGCCGCCGTGCGCAAGAATTCATCGTCTCGAAAGTCGGCAGTGACGAACTATCCACAGGTCAGCAGACTTGGGCCGTTTGGGTCTTGGCAAGAAATAAAGAACTCGTCGATCAAGCTGCAACCTCGCTTCAGCAATGGGCCAGCCCGTCCATTCTAAAGTCCTCAAAACCGACTGCTCGACAATCAACTGTGCCGCGCAATCTCCGAGTGCAAGCTTTGAGAATCCTTGCGTTTCGAGCCAAACGTTTCGGCGAAACCCAACCACTTGCCGCGGCCATCGCGCGGGGTCTTTCCGATCCTGATCCGCGTATCCGTTTTGAAACAGCTCAAGCCGCTCATCAAGCGGACCTCAAGTCAGCAACGGACCAGATCGTTCAGCGATTGACGCAAGAGTCCGATCGTTTGGTTGCTTACGCAGGTTGGCAAGCAATCCGTGATCTGGCCACATTGAAGGATCGACGCGAGTTGCTCGATCATGCCAGCAGTAAGATGCGGCTCGCTGCGTTGCTCGGTTTGCAAGAAGATTTCGAGGTCTCGCAAAAGGACGTTTTGGAACTTGTCGATCGAGAAACCGATCCCACCGTGCAAAGTTGGGCGTTGACGTTCGCCATAAATCCGACTCCGCCCGCGAAGCTGTCGAACGACACGTTGCGAATCGAGATGGAACAAACCGTGTCCGTCGCACAAATGATCAAGAGGGCGCGCGAAACGAAACGACCGGAGTTGCGGCGGCTCTATTTACAAATGCTGGCCCGAGTTTCCGTGCGTGAAGGAGAGCAACAGCAGCAGCTCTTGGACTTTTATCGAACACTGAAACCGAACGACGAGCGGGCCATCATTCTGCCGGCCGCAGCGACAACGTTGAGTGCATTCCCTGATTTGTGGTCAGGCCTTGCCGAACCTTCGCCGTTGTCAGACGCGGCGGTCGAAGGTTTCGTGAACTTGCATCGGCTGCGAATCAAACAGATGAAGTCGAATGAAGGAGCCGTGCGATCGACGGCCCGAAATCTTTCGGACATTACTGGATTCGCCGTGGAAATCGCCAATCGGATTCTGGAAGAACTGGCGCTCGCCCGTGCCGACGACGATCGCGTCGGCCGAGCGTTGACTGTATTGAATCTGTTGCCCTTGCCGGAAGATTCGTCATTGGACAAAACATCCTTTGACACGCTGGTGAATGTTCTCGAAAACGGCCCAGCAACTCGCCGTGCCACGTTGAGGCTGTTGTCAAAGTTGGCGCCTTCCCCGACGCTGGAGAAATCACGATTTGCTTCGGTCTTTCAGACGCTTTGCAAGACCCCCGACGCGAGTCTTTATCGCGAGCTGCAAGCCGTCAAGGACCGTTTTTCTCTGAGCATCGAAGTTCCCAAGCCCAAAGCCGCAACGATCGCCGACGTGTTAGCTAACCTGGACAAGGCCGACGCATCGCGCGGCCGCGAACTGTTCTTTGACCGAGTCGGCGGCGCAGGTTGTGCGTCTTGTCATCGCATTCGAGGTAAAGGAAGCGATGTTGGTCCTGATTTGTCGGGAGTCGGCATTCGACTCACGCCGGAAAACATTGCCAAGGCGATCATCAAACCCAGCGCCGACATCACCGAAGGTTACGCGCTGCAAGTTGTGCAAACCGAGGCCGGACAAGTTCACTCGGGCGCCGTGATTAAGGAAACCAGTATAACTTTGACACTGTTACGTTCTGACGGCACACAGATCAACATTGTCACCAAAGACATCGAATCGCGCAAACGACAAAATCAATCTGTCATGCCAACCGGCTACGACTTGTTCGGAGCTTCGCAACTTGCCGACCTCACGGCTTGGCTACGCAGTTTGAAAGACGGCGTTCGTCCGACGGATTGATGAACTTAACGTGCGATGATTATTTGATGATGGCGTTCGCTTCTTCTCCGCCGGTGATGAAGTGGCCAAGGGGTTTGTCATCCTTGTCCGTGACCAACCAGACTGCGTTTGAGTATGTGTTCTGACGGTGGTTCTTTCCGGACTTCAGTTCGCTATAGAATCTTCGCTCGCCCTGGTAGCTGATCCAATACAACTTTACGCTTTGTTCGGACTTGTTTTGAAAAACGATGGTCGTCGCGGTTCCGCCGCGCGACTTGGGCGGTTCGGTTTTTCCTGTGGGAACCCACTTCAGCGGCCCTGATGCTTTCTTGACGGTTTTTCGCTTGGGTTTGCCTCAGCGTGCTTCCCAGATCTTTGCTAGCGTTTCATCTCGTTATGGCGTAGAGACAAGGACAATTGGCGACTTCTTTTCGTCGTCAACTTCCGAACTACGAGACGACAGGCGGCAACAAGAAGAAAATGATCGTCCTGAAATGAGTCCTAAGAGCGGGTCGCTTTTTCGAGATGTGCGACTCGGAAATGAAGGTACACACAGTAGGCGAAGATCACACAAAGCAGAAGATTGTTGCCTGTGAAGTGCCAGTCATTATTTATCAGGTGCAATACAAAAGCAGAGACTCCAAACACACAAAATACCGCGGAAAGTCCGTGTCGGCACCCTTTTTCGGCATGTATGGCTTCGCTTCTTTTCCCTGAAGGAACGAGATGTCGTTGCGTTTCTGCAAACTGGCGAACAGTTCACTGCGATCAACCGTGTTAGCTGACCGATACCAGGAAACCAGTCCGTCAACGGTCTAATGAGGCGCATCGTGAGTATCATACAATAGTTATCGGCAAAAAAAGGAGTTATCGGCAAAAGTCAAGGCCAATCTCCAGACATTCTGGGAAGATTTAGGAAATCGTGTCGATTCCATTCATCGGCCTGGATGACGACCGCAACTTCGTCGCATTCGATTACTGGGCGAACAAGTTCACTGAGCCCTTCAAGGGCAGTCTTCGTCAAAAGCTCCCGGCGGGAACATGCCGAGTCCTCGCGGTTCGTCCCGAAGCAGATCACCCCCAACTGCTCAGCACATCGCGGCAAATCACCCAAGGCGTGATCGATGTTCTTGAGGAACAATGGGAGAGTGGAGTCCTCGCGGCTGCGTGCAAAGTCACGGTTGTCAGTTCTGCTGGGGTCTTTCCATTGCCGGGCATTCGAATTCGCGAGCCGCGTTCAGGCTGGCTCGCTTTGGAAGTTCCTCCACTGTTTGTTCGCAACATCAATCGCGTGCATCGGACCTGACCCACTTGTCGCTCGATGACGCTCTTACAACGCTCGAATCGGAATTCGGCGAGTTTTCCCCTCCTGTTGTCGGCAACGTTGCCGATCTAACACTTTGGGTCATCGACACTGGAAACGACTTTGCGCGCGTATTCGTTGCGTTCCGTGACGCGACAGGTCTTTCCCCGTCCACCGCTCGTGGTCGTCTTAATAATCTGCCAACCCTTGTGATGTCTGGTTGGCCTGCGCAATTCAAATCGTTCGCGGATGCACTCACCGATGCGGTTGCCCAGATCGAGGTGCGGTACGATTAATCCCTTGGTTAGCTGGTTGCAGGGCAAGTGGCCACCAACACAGCATTTGCCGCAAAGGCCCTACGGGCACGACTTCGTCTTTCATTCCACCGGCGCTCACTTAAAATCGGGTATTGGTTGTGCGACGATTTGCGCTTCGGTCAGCGACTTTGTCGCTTGTCAAGTTGGGGTTGGTCCATTTGGCGATGAGGTGTTGTGTTGTAGTTGTTTGATTAACGTGTTGAGACGGATTAGCAGCTTTCGCGCTCAGGCGATGATTGCAGTTTTGTAGCTTTTTCCTCTGGCTCGAAGTTGTTTGTAGAATAGGCTCAAGACAGGGCACCAGCGTGCTGCTGTTACCGCTGCCATGTAGAGCGATTTCCGAACGGCGGCTCGCCCGGCAATGATGCGTCTTTGGCCTCGCTGAGTTCCTGATTCGTTTGCATAGGGAGCAAGTCCGACAAGCGCTGCGGCTTGGCCTCTGGTGAGCGTTCCCAATTCAGGAAGGTAAGCCAACAGTGCTCGTGTTGTGCAGTTACCGACGCCCTTTTGTTGCATCATCACTTTTGCTTTTCGTTGCATGGTTTCATCGGACTTGATCAATTCATTGATCCTATGATCGAGGTCGGACTCGACTTGCTGCAGTGCATTGATGTTGTTCTCGATGTCTGCAACAACTTCCGCATCGGCACAGGATTCCAACCGGTTCTGCTCGCGAACGCGATCCTCAATGATTTGCTGTCTGCGATCGCATAAAGCCCTAATTTTGCGGACTTCAACAGATGTTTGTGGGGTCGGTTCTGGTTGTGTGGCATTACCAAATCGAGCAATCACACGAGCATCAATTTCATCCGTTTTGGCCAACACTTTGATAATCACATATTATCGCTAGCGCAGATTTCACCGACTTAGGAAGGTCACGTACCGTTTCTGCTCGATGCCGGGATTCGACACCATGCAACTTGAATGTGAATCTGGATTGACGGTTGACTCTCCGATTGAGACTGATTTGTCACGAATCGAGGGCGAAGAGTTTGCGATCCTCTCAAAGGATGATGGTACATACATTCAATGCGCTGAGGACACCGAATCGCCTCAGGAGTACGTCCTTGAGTATCAGAATGGTTCGCTCGATGAGCACTACCAGGCAGTCGACAGCCGAATCTCTCTTGAACGTGTCCTTGATGCGTTCAAGAAATATCTCAACAACGATGATTCGTGGCTGAATGACTTCCAATGGGAACGAATGGATTTGACTTGATGGACCGCTACACCTCATGATCTAAACGGCACATGCAAATCGATTTTCACAAAGGAAGCAAAGCCATGACACACCCGCGTATTGATAAGTGGATTATCGTGTTGGTTGCAATCATTACCTTGAGTTCAGACACACTTCTGCATGCTTTCCAACAGGATCGTGATCCATCGATGCCGGTGGCGACGTATGGCGATGCCAGGTTTCGGTTTGCGGGGTGGATCACTTCTCTGTCCTTCTCGTCCGATCGCAAGCACTTTGCGAGCAGTAGCTATCATTGGGGCACGGCTCTTTGGGACGCTCAAACGGGTGAGTTGATCCAACACTTCCCCGCGAGTAATCGAACGCCTTCTCAAGCCAACTTTTCGCCCGATGGCAAGTTACTGTTCGTCACGTCTGCTGACTTGAAAGTATGGACGGTCGCGACTGGCAAGCTTCTCTATGAAATCAAGAATGCGGGCAAGAATGTTAGGTTCAACCGACTCGTCCAGTTCACTCGGGACGGTAAGCATTTCCTTGCCGTCGGCGTTGGCGAGGTACTCTTCATCGAGACGAAAACTGGCCGAACCGTCCATCGTTTCGAAACAGGAGATAATTTGCATCGACTCAACGGAGTCGCCCTCTCACCAGATGGTTCGCAAGCGATCCTTGGCACTTATGAGTTGTTGTCCCAGCCGACTGAAGGCGTCGCAACACGTGCAACCTATGCCGTCAAATCGTGGAATTTGACTTCGGGTAAAGAGAGTCTCCCGAAACCTCATCAGGAACATTTTGGAGAAACGCTGAAAACGATTCAGTTTTCTCCAGACGGACAATCGGTAGTCGCCATCACTGGAAAAGCCCACTTCCAACAGAAATTCCAATTGCTTGATCCAAAGACGTTGAAATTGCAGCGCGTCTTAAAAACCGACGGCACCGTGTGGTCTCATGAGTACACACCCGATGGCAAACTGCTTGCCGTCGGCACCACCAACACGCGCAATTATTCCATTAGCCTGTACGACCCTGCCAATGGCGAGCTGATCCGTCGATGGCAAATCGGAGCACACGGAACGGGGCGAGGTGTGGTCCTGGCTTTCTCACCGGATGGAAAAACGATTGCCTCGGCCATCAACCAAAAGCCAGAAGTCACACTCTGGGACACGGCCACCGGCAAGGAAAAGGGCCCACACGACGAGGGCGGGGCCTCACTAGTTCGACGGATGGCTATTCTCGGCGACGGCCGGAGCTTGGTTACACAGGACGAGAAAAGCCGAGTGATCCGGCGGGATCTCAAGACCGGTCGCGTCACCCAGGACCAGGAGTGGCCGCTTCCAGGTTCGGACGAGTCGATGGCGATGTCCACACTGGGCGGCGAGTTGTTGAGTTCTGATCTGAAGCGGCTAGGCAACGAGCCTATGTTGAAAGACAGTCAGTTGATGGCTGATGTCGCCAAACACCGCAGGCTACTGGAGAAGGCACACATGTCTGCGAACGGCAAGCGCGTCGCCGTCCTATTTCGACCGACCCGATTGAACGTCTACGACGGCCACTCTGGAAAGCGATTGAGACAATTCGGGGCGGCCCCGTATCCGAAAGTCCCACCCACGATCAAGGGGCTGGCGCTGTCAGCTGATGGCTCACGCGTGGCTGGTCACTATGGCCGTGAGAAACAGGTCTGGAACGTGGACACGGGCGAGGATCTGACGGCGGTCATCCGGAGCCAGTATCATTTCGCCCCCGACGGCACGCTGGTTATCGTCGACAGGAATGGTGCCCTACTGTGGGACGTCGATGAAGCAAAAACGATCGCCGTCTTGAGCGACAAACCACATCCGATGGGGGGAGCAATAGCGTTCTCGCCCGACGGAAGGTTAATGGCATCCGCCCGTGGATTTCGGAGCAGCGAGGTCGTTCTCTGGAATCTCGTAACGCGCAAAATGATCCGAGTTCTACGCGGAGTCCGAGGTGGAGCTGCGGCACTCTGTTTCAGTCCCGATGGACGAACCCTGTGCGCCTGCGACAACAGCACGGCAACAGTGGTCTGGGATCTCTTGGAAGACTGATGGATTTGCCGTGCCGGCGCACAAGAATTGGCACCGCACGAATCGTGTCACGAACTTGAACAGAGATCTCTGCGACCTCGCATCCTTCTGATCCAAAGAAATCCTTGGTCACGAATCCCTCTTCGTGGCAGTTGTGATACAGAACCTTTTGTACTCCCTCAATCAAATTCCGTTTCCCGTAGATATCGAGTACGTCAATGAGACCAAGCGCAAACTTGGCGTCAAGTTTCCTCCGTCATATGTCACGCGAATTGTGCGATCCAATGGCGGCAACGTTGAGATCCTGAATGACACATGGACGTTCTACCCGATCTTTGACACCAGCGACAAGAAACGCCTGAAACGCACTTGCAACGATGTGGTTCGTGAGACCAAATTCATGAAGGATTTCCCAGGCTTCCCGACCGATGCTGTTGCCATTGGTTCAAATGGTGGTGGGGATCAGCTGGTGTTGATTCCGCAATCGGATGCCCTCGAAGTTACTCGCCCATGAAGTCTACTGGTGGAACCACGAAACAGGCGAACTCGACAAGGTTGCAGATGATTTCGGAAACCTGTAGGTTCAGCTCTACAAAACGTGGATACACAACTCTACAAGGCGATCAAGAATGCCCTGTTTCAACAGCGGCCCCGAACGTGGGACAAAGGAATACGAGCAATGGCTTACGGACGTCGAGCCTCGATGGCAGTCCTTTCGCCACGTCGTTGATTATTACTATTCCAAGGCCAACGCCGTGTTGCCTCACCCAGCAACGGTCACACGCGATGACCTCAACGCGTGGGGCAATCCACTTGAGCGTCCACAGAACTCCGTGACACCAGTTTTCGGAGAAGACTTCTTTTTTGAGGAGCTCATCAAGTACATCGCTGGATGCAGTTAAAGAAGCCTATTCCAGAGCAATCTCACTTGCCCAAGCGTTGTTGCGCCGGGCACGATCCAAGAGGGCAAAGGCTCGCATTCAAGCGGTCATCGATACTGCACAGGCCGCTTACAAGAAATAAAAAAGTCAGTCGAGGTATTGCATGTAGCCAATGAAATCTTTTTGTGGACAGACTGTTTTGGATTCAGTCTAATTGTGTCCGATGCTACTTTCGTGACCCGAGGCTCTAACAAGCAATCCACGGCCAATGAGACACACAAATAATCCCGTTTCGTTATCACCCGAGAAGATGCAACTGTTTCTGGCTGGACTCTCTGGGTTGCCGCCCGAAGAAATTCGAAAGGCTAAATCGCTCTACATTCGTAACGCAATCTCGGAATACAAAGCGATGAAGGAAAGCTTGGCGGCGTTCGGGTTTGCTCAGATGCTTTTCTGGCTCATTCCAATCTTTTGGCCCATGCTGTTTTCACAGAATCGGATGATCAAAGCTCAACAAAAACTGTTTAAGGATCGGATTCAGAACGCGTTGGGCGTATGGAAGGACGACCTGGCTGGCGAACAGTTCGATATTCCATCTTCGTAATGTCTCGACAGCTCTGGGCTTCTTCTTCTCGGTCACGAAAGCAAGCCGATCTGCGGCCAGAAGCCCGGCTTCTTTGTTTGCCAGCAACTTCGTACTGTGGCACCAGATGACGGCGCTGGTACAATCGTTCGTGGCTTCAAGCTATAGTTCTCGCGTGACGTGAAGGCGATTGGTGATTTTTGATTTTCGAAGTGAAAGATCTCTTGATGGATGCGCACGAATCGACATCTCTAAACCGTCGGCAATTTGCTCAGCATTTGGCTGCCGGGTCGACTTTGTCTTTAGTTGGTACGGCCGTAATTGCAGACGAAAAGCCTAAGGAAGAGGAATCAAAGACGCCAAAGAAGGACAAAGACATGCCACGGCACGCTGCTAAGGATGACATGCCGGAAGAGCAAGAACTCATGGATCACGACTTCCTGCTGGGAGTCATCATGAAGCGGTACGCCAACGAGGGCCTTACAGAAGAAATGCTTCGAGAGATTCGGCGTGACATCATCATTGATGGCTTCCGGTCCAAGTCGCTTGCCGAGTTTCCGCTAAAGAACTCGGACGAGCCCGGTTTCGTGTTCTCGGCCTTCCGCGCAGCCGAAGCCTGATTTCGTTTTGAGGCAACTTCAAGATGACGGAATCGTCGAAGGACAACTTGCCAGAAACGGAAGCGGCAAGATCAACAGCCCCGTCGCGGCAGATTTCCACGAAGCGAAAAATCGTCTACTCCAGCCTCGTGGTGATCATCTTCATCGCTATCCCCGAGCTGTTCTTACGGATCACCGAAAAGCCCAACGCAACCAGCAGCGAACCCAATGTCGGAACGCGTCAATTCGTATCGTGGCTGTCCAACTTATCAGTGGGCTTAAGCGGAAAGGAACAGCTGTACGTTGAAGACGAATCCTTGATCTGGCGGCTTCGAGCCGGCGTGAAGATCGATTCCTTCAACTTCCATCACGCTCCCAATGGCGAAGAGCAAGCCATCCAAATCACAGTCAATGACCAGGGGTATCGTGGTGCGAAGGGCTCGCAGAAGCGCGATGTACTTCGAGTACTATGCATGGGCGATTCGAACTTTTTTGGCTATCCGTTGGACGACAAAGCCGTGTTTCCCCAAGCACTTCAGCGGGAACTCGAACAGCAATATCCTGATCGCGAGATCGAAGTTATCAACGGTGGTTGCCCTGGCTACACGATTGTGCAAGGGCTCGCATGGTTCGAATCGACCTTTGAGCAATACGAGTTCGATTTTCTATTGCTGTCTTATCTGAATAACGACGCTTGGCGGCAGCCGTATTCGGACCGGCAGCTGATGCAACAAGGCATCCGTGAAGACGGTGCTTTCCTGAAAGCCGCCAGCCAGTTAGCTGTTGTGCGATGGTTACGCGCTCGATCAGATGTCTCGCCCGAAGACTACGTGTCGCGCGTCTCGTTGGAAGACTTCGAGCAGCACTACCGAAACTTTCTGAAGCGGGCGAGTGACCGCGACGCCAAAGTTATCATCGTCGACCATCGAGCTTACCCGGAGTACGAACCGTTCAGCCGAGTGCTCTCGTCTTTAGTCTCGAGTAACATCAAGTACATCCCAGTTCGCGAACAGTTGACGGCAACACTGAAGGGCCCGGAATCTTTACAACCATACAAAGCGATGATGCCGGCGATTGAAAAGCGGTGGGGCAAAGCGGCCTTGGCGGAACGGCCGTATCTTTGGTTCTATGCCGAGTTCTATCCCGAGCATCTCAACGAGCTGGGCGCTCAGTGGCTCGGCAAAAATGTCGCTCGCGAAATTCAGAGCTATGAATTGACGGCCGAATAACTCGTCCCTGGCAATCGTGGCGGCGCACCAAATTGCGACATCAGTTCTCGAAGTTGCTTCACGATTGGCGAATCGATATGAACCAATTCAACTGGCTCGAGGCCGACTGCTGAAAGCCGTAACCCAGCGATGTGATGTGCTCGACCGAGCAACTCAGGAAGCTTAATCCCACCGGCCCTTCGAATCCAACGATCACTTTGTTGGTAGTGATTTCTCCAGCGTGGATAAATGAGAGCCCACGTTCCGAGATATCCTTAGTAACAATGGGAAAGACGTTTTCGTAGTCTGGCTGATCTTTCTTCAGCAAGGGAATCAGCTAAACGACCTCGCAATAAGCTCCACGGGCAAGGTCCCGGTCGCGAAACCAAAACTGCCGAAAGTAACCTCGATTCATCTGCCCAGCTAAGAACTGCTGAAGATCAAGGCGTTTCTTGTTGCCAAGGACATCGATCTAAATGCTCTTTCCTAACGAAGTGATCAGAATCCTTGTTCGATTCGAATAAGTATTTGACGTGGAAACGATTACACGAATCGATCCGATTGTGCGACTTGAGACTCTTGAAGGGCTGCTGGTCGAGCTCTGCCTCTCATTGGCACCGGCGGCTAGCGCCTTGCCGCTCGCGAGTTAAGATAGAAATCCAACCGTTGTCACACGGCAGTAGCGGAAGTCGCCAAGACTTTCGGCAATTGGAAAATCATCGTCGCGTGTTGGATTCTGCAAATCAAAGCACACGGGATCACCACACTTGTTCGAGGCAAATTGCATGAAGCCAATGGTCCACAAAGGCCAATCGTCCCGTAGTAGCATCCAGCAAGCTTCGACTAGTGCTCTGTCAGTTTTAAGAATTCGGGTGCAGATTTTTTAGTTTGTGTCGCGCGTCGTCAATGGTGAATTGCCAGTCGACAGTTCGTTGTTTGTCGTTACTTCGATCGCCCCAAGCGGATGTTTCCTTGCCGAGAATTTGAACCGTCGCGAATCGGCGACCACTAAGGCTCTGCCGAGTCAGCGAGCTCAGTTCGTTCTCCGAGATGTTCAGCCAGCTGCCGTGTTTGGGCGTGTAGCGGAATTCGATGCGGCGAACCAATTCGCG
>PBMZ01000197.1 GCA_002722955.1 Planctomycetaceae bacterium
ATGAGTTTCTCAATACGCCTCTTGCTTTTAGTCTTTGCTGTTGTTGTATTTGTGTCAAATGCTGCCGATGCCGCAATTCCAGGATTCGGCGATCCGACCATGCATTGTGACAATGATCGACGCAATGAGGGCGATCGAGATCAGGATCGACAGGACGAGAGACGACGCGAGAGAGATCGCGAACGACGCCAAAGCGATGACGATCACGACATCGACCAGGACGAGGATCGGCCACGACCAAGACCTCATCGCCATGCTCACTGCCATCCGCATCGACATGGCAACCATGTCCACCGCCACCCTCACCGACACGCGCACGTGCATCCGCATGAAGGCCACCATGTTCATCGTGGTCGTCATCCGCACCGTCATCCTCACCCTAAACGTCGCGACGAAGATGATCGACGCCGAGAAGAAGAAGGCGATCAGGATAAGCGTCGCGATAAAGACGATGACGAAGAAAAGCGTCGCAAGAAGGAAGACGACCAAGACAAGCGCCGTGAAGAGGAAGGCGACGGAAGTGACGACCGACGTCACGATCAGGAAGATGAAGGCGACGCTGGCGATCACGAAGGCACAGGTGATCGAGGTCACGATGAAGAGCAAGAGGAACAGGAAAACGACCTAGGCCTCGATGACGACGACTTAGACGACGATTACTTCGACGACTACGACGACGGATTCGACGACTTCGATGACGACGGTGATGGCATCACCGACGAAATGGAAGACACATTTGATACGGACGACGAAGGTGATGACGGGGATACAACCTTTACGCCGATGCCCGATTCAACATTCCAAGGGAACGGCGGAGTCGTTTGGATTCCATTCAACCCGACTCCTGACTTCTAGGAGTTGAATCGTTTCAGCTCAGTAAATCAAAATCCCGGCTTCTCAACAGAAGCCGGGATTTTTTCTTTCATCGAGGTATTGAATCAAGCGTCTCAGAACACTGACAGCAGCAAGACTTGAGCCACACTGATCAGCTCCTTACGCTCATTGGCACTCATTTTTCCTCGCGTGATAATTCGTTTCGTCTTCAAGACCGCTTGGGAGATGACGACCTTCTGCAAGTCCGTCAGTTTGTACTCTTCATCGTCGTTTGCTTTCATCAGCAACGAACAAATCTTGTTCAGTGCCTTGGCTTCGTCGATGTGGGGCTTCAACTCATCTGTCCAAACGGGGGCCTCGGATTGCGATCCCAGCTGTTTTGATAATCGAGCAATCAGGCTCGAAATACGGGCAACCTTTTCGTGATCGATGCGCTCGGGCAAGTCATTCGGCGTGTGGTAATCGGGATGCTCGCCCGTCGAAAAGAAGAGGAATGGGATCTTCTTCGCTCGAAACGGACCGTAATCGCTGCGTGGCACTGGGCCAATCAGATCGATGCCAAGTCGCGCGGCTTCCAATCCTTTGGGACTTCCAACGTCGTCCAACGCCAACTTGACCAACGGAGAATGTTCGCTGCCCATCACAAAGACCGTCGGCAATGGTAGGTTGCCCAAGGAACGTCCAATCATATCAGCGGTTAGAAAGAACTTGACGTTTCCGATTGGCCACGGCGGATGCGCCACGAACCACCGCGATCCCCAGAGCATCTTTTCTTCCATGTCAAAGCCCAAGAACACAATGCTGCGTTTTGGTTGATGCTTGGTGTTGTGAAAGTGTTTGGCTACCGACAGCAGCATCGACACACCGCTGGCATTATCGTCAGCACCGCGGTAGATCTTGCCTCCGCGTACGCCGAGGTGATCGTAATGAGCGCTGAGAATGATGTACTCGTTGCGTAATTCTGCATCTGTCCCGTGAATCACACCTCCAACATTGCGGCCAGCAATGTACCGTTCTTGCGTCTGAGGGTTCCTTGCGGGGATCTCTTGAAAGAAAGACTGACCATCCCCGAACAACGGTTTGAGCCCCGCAGCCTCGAAGTGTTTGCGCACATACTCGCCCGCTTTGCGGCCTTCGGCGTGCGAGCGTCCGCGCAATTCCTTGCTTGCGAGATGCTCGATATGAGGCTTCACATCACTGACAGCAATTGGTCCTTCAAACTCTCGCCGCGGAGCTCTTGCAGTTGGTTGATCTGATTGCGCCAATGCAGGCATTGGCGCCATGGCAATCAAAATCAACAGCTGGAGGCCTCGCCAAGTGATTCGATTCATGCTAACTCCGATGTGGACGTACCTCGCTTACGGCTACGGGGTAAACGATGAAATTTGACCGTGGTCCCAGGCGGATCATAGTGCCTTGGCAATTGCTTGGGCATCCCAATCATGCGCGATCGTGAATCGTTTGGGCTGTTTGTCCAACTCGTAAATCGCTTTGGTGAATGAATAGCGTTGTTGCATTTGTTTTAGCGAGAGCGGTTTGTTCTGCGAGTCGACGCCGTTGGCGACAATCAAGCGGTTTGGTGCGGCCATCGAAGCGATCTGAGCGACATCGCCGACGTCTCTCAAGATTCCCGGTACCAGAATTCCCACGCGTTGCTTTTCGTAAGGATTTCCACTGACGTATGTTGCCAAGCCGCCGACTGTCGCCGCCTGAGTCAGACGGTCGTCAACCGCAGCAGCTGCCAAAGCCACCATGCTGGCAGGACCAGTTCCAATCACCGCCACCGATTCTGGCAAACCGCCAGCGTGTTCATCGATCACGTCCAATAGCCGCGAGACATCATACACCCACTGCCCCAGAAGTGGACGTCCGATCCACATAGACCATTGAGCGGTATTGTGATCCGGCGCCCTTCGAATACTGTCCGACTTGTGTGCCGTGCTGCCAGTCGCTCGAAGGTCAGCGGCAACGACATTCCAGCTTTCATCAACCAGAGCCTTCGCAATCGGCGACTCTAGAGCTCCGCTGGCCTTGTCCAAGTCCAGCACAATGGCCAAGCGTTTGTTCCCGCGAGTCGCTTTGCTCTTGGCCGTTACGGTGATTCCTGGCTCCGGCGCGAACTGAATTTCTTGCACGTCGGCTTTTGCCGGTGAGAGCTTCGCTTGGATCGGTCCTCGTCGTGGGAATCCGCCCAGGGCTCGAGGCAGCAGCATGTCCATCGTCATCTTCAGCGATTCCCAGTGCTCGCGATGCACGGGAGCCTTGCTCGTCTTGACCAATTGCTCTTGAGTCTTGGCCATTGCAAACTTAGGCAGCGTCACGAAAGTGTCCGGTCGGGAGTCTCCGGGGTAACATCGCACGAATTCACGATCTTCGGGGGTTATATCGGGCTCGGCAATTGGCGAGCCATCGCCTTCGCCTTTTAAGTGCCGAGTCACCCATCCATACATTGCCTCTCGCATTGGTCGATTGTAGTCGTGCGTGGATTCAACCACGGTGTGTCGCACGTTGCCTGGTTTGTTGTAGACGGCGAAAACGTCTCGTGCCTTCGCCAACGATTTCTTGGCTTCCGCGACGGAGAATTGAATTCCGTCTCGCGTCGCGTTGATCACCATCAACGCTCGCGGCGCGACCAGTCCGAGAACTCCCCATTCTTCCGTGTACTTCAATGCCGAAGGGACAACTTCACACATGCAACACGCGACGCCCAAGTAAGCTTGGTAGTTGCCAACCGAACATACGGGAATGACTGCCTTAAAGCGTTCCTCGAGAGCACCGGCGTACATCGTTTGATTGCCGCCACCACTTGTGCCGGTAACCGCTAATTGATCGGGATCAACTTCAGGCCGGCTTTGCAAATAGTCGGCCGCTCGCATGTTTTCGTAAACTTGAAGTCCAGAGAGCGACAAGCCACTGGACCATAACGTCGACGCGACCATCTCACCGTGGTACTCGCCCAGCTTCTTGCCGAGTCCGCGTTCGCCGGCTCCAAAGGCATCGACTGCCAAGACGAAAAAGCCCAGCTTCGCCAAGCCAATGCATCGCGATTGCACGACGGGATCTTGCTTGGCTCCCTTCCAATGACCATGCACACACAAGACCGCCGGCCGTTTGCCTTGCCCATCCGGAACGTAAGCATTGGCGGTCATATGGACGCCTGGAAATGTCTGAAAGACGATCTTCTCCACTCGATAGCCATCGCGTTTGAATGAACCCAGAATCCGTGGTTCCAATGCACAGTGCTCTTTCGGAAAGCCGCCCATCGATTTCATCAATTGACGTCGGATTGAACTGCGAGTTGCTTTCCATTCCGTCAAGTTCTTGGGAGTTGGATCTTCTCCGCGAAGTTGTTTGGCCTGCTGTCTAATGAAGGACAAGAATTGTGTGGAGAATTCGTTCGAAGAGTTTGGTTGCGGCATGGTGATTCTCGTTGTGAGTGGGCGTCTACTGGAGAATCTAGCGGATTAGGTAAGCGATGACCAATCTACAGCAGTTGCTTACTTTTTCGGGCGAGGCAGCGAAAGTGTCGGCAGGAAGCCTTCGTCTCCAGTGACGCCGGGGCGCGGAACGATTGTTCGCGGATTCTTGGCGACCCCAACAGGCCGTGAGTTGTTCGCAATGTCGGCTCGAAAGTCGCTGAGCATCTTTTGCAACTTGGCGACGAAGTCGGGATGCTTTGCGGCAATGTTGGTCGTCTCGCCCAAGTCGGCGTCGAGATTGTATAACTCGCCCGTCGCGAATAGTTTCCAAGGGCCGGATCGAACAGCGCGCAGCTTTCCGCCTTGCTGATAAAAGAATCGATCGTGAGGAGTTTTCGCGTCGGGCTTTCCGAGAAGCAACGGTGCGATGTCTTTACCGTCGATGACGCGATCACTGGGGGCTTTGGTTCCTGCGAGTTTTGCAAACGTTGGGAACAAGTCCATCGCCGTTGCCATTTCGTGACATTCCGATCCCGCAGGAATCGTACCCGGCCACCATACAACTGTTGGTTCGCGATGTCCGCCTTCAAAGCCTGATCCTTTTCGGCCTCGAAGAGGTCCGGCTGACAGGCCGCCAGCCGGACCGTTGTCTGAAGTGAACAGGACAAGCGTATTCTCGGCCACACCGACTTCGCGAATCGTTTTCAAGATTTCACCGACGCTCCAATCGACTTCTTCAACCTGAGCTTGCTCGACAGTTTTCGCCTTGGCCATGAATTTCGGGCTGGCTCGACGTGGTCCGTGGACAAAGGCATGCGGCAGGTAAACGAAGAAAGGCTCGTCTCGATGTTCTCGGATGAACGAAGCCGCCCGCTCGGTGAAGCGCCGGCACAGTGTCGCTTGAGCGTCCATGTCCTTGACCAAATCGACAACCTTCGTGTTCTTCATGACTGGCAAGTCGGGAAACTGCCACCGTTTCAGGCCTGGCCACATATCGTTCGAATAAGGAATGCCGAAGTACGTATCGAAGCCTTGCTCGGTCGGCAAGAATTGCGGCTGATCGCCCAGATGCCACTTGCCAAAGCAACCCGTTGCGTATCCCGCCGCCTTCAATGTTTCGGCAACTGTAATTTCGTTTGCATGCAATCCATGCACGTCACCGGGAAACAAGACGATGTGCCCTGATCCCCTTTGCAAACCGACACGCTGCGGGTAGCACCCCGTCATCAACGCGGCTCTGGATGGCGTACAAACTGGCGAGGCGACGTAGAACGACGTCATGCGGCGGCCTTCTTTGGCCATTCTGTTTAGGTTCGGCGTCTTGTTGAGTTTCGAGCCGAACGGCTCGATGTCGCCGTAGCCCATATCATCGATGAAGATGACGACGAAGTTGGGTTTTACACCTTCGGCTCGATCAGCGGACATTGCCATGCCGAGTGGAAGGAGCAACAGGGATAACAACAAGAATCGCATGAGCGTTGTTTGCATGAAAACATCCTTTGAGCTGCGACGCCGAATTAAATCCCACGCGTTGGGATGTGATTGGCAACGTAGCTATCGTCGCCAGACGGTGGGCTAACATTCTCCACGCTCTGACGAGCGTAGCTACTACGTAGGCAAATAAAGCGTCCGCAAAGCAAGCATCGTACCGCGCCGGCCTGCGTGAAGGGAACTGACTTAACAAGTCACGTCTTCGTTGTCATGCGGCATTTCCCAAACCTAAAATAGACGCATGCTGTGCCGGCATGGCATATGTCGAAGCAAATGCCGAAAGGAACGGAAGCGTTGCTGGTGATGAAGGTTCTTTACCGCAACGCCGAACGAATCCAACGATTCGGTGGCCGAAAGGTGGAAGTCCTGAAACCGATGACGGGACAAGCCGCCGCGGCTCAAAAGAAGCAACTTCGCGCCGCCACAAGAGCCGGCACCGTGGACGACGCTGAAAATGTATTCTACGCACAGTCCCAAGGTGACGTGGCCGACGCATTCAACTCGCTACAACCGATCGTGCACGACGACATTAATGTGCATCGAGTCGCATTGGCGTGGCGATCTTGGGACGTACTTCGACTAACGGGCGAAGAGCATGCTCACACGCTGCTACGACAATCCGTCCGTTATTGCGTCCAAGAGGAAAACTACTGGATCCGTCCCAAACGCCAAGGAAAGTTGCCGATCCGTGAGACCTTGCCCAAGATGCTCGACCAGTACAAGTTGGTAGGACGCAAGCCTGGAACGAAGCAAGGAGACGATCAATGGCTTGGCGAGTTGACCGGAGCGGTCTTCTCGGGCACTCGAGAGCAAGCTGCCGAAGCTGCTGCTGCGGCGTTGGCGGAAGGTTACTCACCGGAAAGCGTCGCGGAAGCCATCTCGCTGGCCGCGAACCAACTGGTCTTGCATGATCCTGGTCGCAGTCGGAACGTTAAACGCAAAGGTCACTCCGAGCGGCTTAAGGGCAGCGTGCATGGCGATTCGATCGGCGTTCATGCGTCGGATGCGGCCAACGCTTGGCGCAACATTGCCCGGGTTAGCAATCACACCAACACGATGGCCAGTTTGGTCACCGCGGCGTTTTATACCGCCGGGCAAGCGTCTCGAGTTGGTAAGTAGCCGTATCCCTTTGCCGATCAACACGACAACCTCCGCGGCAAGGACCCGTCCAAACTGCTTCATGAAGCTGAAAAGGCCATCCGCGACCAAGACCAAGCCGGTGCCGCCGCCGTCGTGGCGCTCTATGGCGAATTGGAGCATCCGGCAAGACCTGTCTTCGACTTGCTACTTCAATTCGCGGTTAGCCAAGATGGCGCTTTGCATGCCGAGAAGTATTATCAAACCGTGACCGAAGAATTCGCGACCCGCCGAACAGCGTTCCGCTGGAATCACCTCGTCGGTCTCGCCCGCGTCACCGCCAGCGAATTCGGATGGCCGGCTCCTGGGCACGAAGCCGCGACAGAGTTGTTGAAGAGCTAGCGCGGTTTACATATTGATGTAGTCGGATTGAAATAAGTCGTTTAACGCCGGCGCCTCCGGCTGGGCGTTAAACGACTTATTCTGTGTTTTCGTCAAGCTCGGCCGCCGAGAAGGATTTGGTTGAATCCAGGTCATCGAACTTCTGCGGATCGTCGTCTTTTGTTTCGACTTCTTCGATCCAGTGTCGAATCTCGTTCTCGTATTCGCTTTCCATGTCGCCTTTGACTAGCAATCGATGGAAGCCGGCAGCTCCGTCGTCAGAGAACTCCGCATCTTCTGCGCTGGCAAAACGTTGCGCGGGGTCGGGATGCACGAGTCCACGAATCAGAACAGTTAGTGGCTCGATATAGGCGAACTCTTCGGTTGGCAAGAGTTGTGGCAACCGCTCAAGGATGTTCTTGCGAGCCTCGACCAAGTCGGCGTATTCCAAATCCGTGAATGGCTGTGCTCCCGCGATCATCTCGAGCAATACGTATCCCAAACTTGCCAAGTCGGACTGCGGACTACCGCGGTCACCCAACAGTACCTCCGGCGGTGCGTACGCCGGAGTGCATGGATGGCCCGTGGGAGTGTCGCGAATCTCGAAAGCGGAACCGATATCAATGATTTTTACATTGCCCGTTCGTTTGATCATTATGTTTGAAGGTTTAATATCACCGTGAACAATGTCATTTCGATGAAGGGCTGCCAGCCCATTCAAACATTCACGCAAAACTGTGATGGCGACACCAGGCTTTAGACGCGGCCGCTCTCGGCCTTTGGTGACGACCGTCTTGTTCAGGTTGCGCCAACGTCCGTCCGTGACGTGATCTCGGACTTGATCCATCGTGTCGAAGGTTAAGAGCCGGTGAAGGTCAAAGCCGTCGACCCATTCCATCTCCATCATGTGGATGCCGTCGTGCTTGATGAAATCTTGGACGTCGATCAGGTGATCTTGTTGAATTCGCGCCGTTCGCGCGGCCACTCGCGCGATCCGCCGCATTTCGAGTTCATAGGTGTCGATATCTTCATATCGCTTTGGCGAGAAAAACTTCAGAGCGACTGGCAACGTAAAGTCGTCAGCCCCCTCGCGCACGCTGAGGTAAACGATGCCTTGGCCACCGAT
Source organism: Planctomycetaceae bacterium (assembly GCA_002722955.1). Taxonomy (GTDB): domain Bacteria; phylum Planctomycetota; class Planctomycetia; order Planctomycetales; family Planctomycetaceae. Next base: position 8,329 of record PBMZ01000197.1, read on the forward strand.
TCCGAGGCACTTGATCAGAGGCCGCTCGGTTTTCCAGCCGATGGATTCGGATTCGATGATGGTTTGGTAACTGTCCAAAAGCGGCGAGTCACCTGTCGATATGTTGGAGTCCGAATCGGTCACGGCGATTTGCTTTGGGAAGGAATAAACGGGGCGGGTTGAGTGGAGCTGGCTCGAGGGGTGACACTCTTCAGACTCTATTCAGAGCGAAGTTGTTCGCTAGGTGTTAACGTTTCTGAGATTTCGTCGAAAAACTGCGGTACTGTTTCGGTCAAACTGCCGGTCATCGACGTTAATGATAGTGCAAGCACCATCAGGCAGGCCACAATTCTCATGGGAATCGCCATCAATAAGACGTTGATCGTCGGTAAACTCCGGCTCATATAGCCAATCGCCAAGGAAATCAACGACATCGTGACCAGTAACGGCGCGGCGACTTGGATGGCAATTCGAAACGACTGGCTGAGCAATTTCGTCAAGAGCTGCGTGACACTCAAAGTCGACAAGCCGGCGCCGACGGGCAGGGCATCGAAGCTCTCGACGACAGTGCTGATCATCCACAAGTGCCCACCGACAGGCTCTAACGCCAAGAAAGCCGTCAACGCCAGCAAGTATAAAAACTGCCCATTAGGACTTGCCCCGGATTGTGTTGCCGGATTGAGTACTTGACTAATCGCCATTCCAGCCTGCTGATCGATCAATTGCCCGGCCAGTTGAAAGGCTGACAACAGCATATGCACTCCGAGTCCCATGACCGCGCCGATCGAGAACTCGGCCACCCCGATCAATGTCAGTTGAACAGCACTCTGTGGGATCTGTAGAGTTGCCGCCTGCGGGTCGGCCAGCGCTGTCAGGGAAAGCCCGAGACCGAAGATCAACATGATCCGAAGATTCCAAGCGATAACAGGATGCCCGAACAAGGGGCCAATACTCAGCATCCCGGCCAAACGCATGCAGACCAGGATCAACACGTAGCCTCGCCACGCTGCCCAGTCGTGCATCCAGAAGGTTGCCAGGTCGATGAGTCGTTCGGACATAACAATTGCCATCACTCGTGGAGTGATATCTTACCCGCCTGGAATCCCGCGGAAGACTTGAGTCGAGTACTCGACCATTCGTTCGGCAATCCACGGCAAGAAAACCATCAGAGCAAACACGACTGCGATGATCTTCGGGACCAAGGATATAGTTTGATCCTGTACCTGAGTCACAGCTTGCAAGAGACTCACTGCCAGCCCGACAATCAACGCGACGATCAACATCGGAGCCCCGATTGTCAGAGTCGTCATGATGGCGGACTGTCCCAATTCCGTGACTTGATCGACGCTCATGTGACCCCCATCTGAATGCTGGTCAACAACATCTCGACAGTCAGGTACCAACCGTCGATCATCACGAAAAGCAGCAACTTGAAGGGCAGGGCGACAAGCATCGGTGGCACCATCATCATGCCCATACTGACCAGCACGGACGAGACTACTAAGTCGATAATCACGAAGGGCAAGAAAATCTGAAAGCCGATGACAAAGGCAGTCTTCAGTTCGCTCAAGACAAACGCTGGCAACAACACCGATAATGAAACGTCTTCAAAGTTTTCGGGCGGATTTGCGGACAAGGATTCGCGATTTTGATACTCCCACAGCATGAATACCGCGTCGTCATTTCCGCTTTTCTTGATCTGCAGGCTCATAAAATGACGGATCGGTGCGACCGTCCGTTCAAATGTCTCTTCGAAGGTCGGCTGTTGCCCAGGCGGTGCGGATGTGTAGGGGCGGATTCCCTCTTCGTATGACTGTTTCCAAACCGGGCCCATCACCAACAAAGTCATGAACAGGGAAAGAGCCACCATCACTTGATTCGGCGGCATTTGTTGTGTGCCGAGTGCTTGACGAAGCAGCCCGAACACAATCACAAATCGAATGAACGACGTCGTCATCATCATAATTGATGGCGCCAAGCTGAGCACTGTCAGCAACAACACAGTCTTTAGGGTTGGTGCCAAACCATTCGGCGACAGCATCTTTTCCACGTCGAGTCCGAAGGCCGCGCCATTGCCGCGATTGGGTTGCTCGAGCTGAACCGGTTGCAGCGCGCGCACTTCACGGGGCTCGTTGGCACTGTTGTCCTGAGCGAACAACGGGCCTCCGAGAAAGAAGACGCCAGCGATGAGCGTTGGAATCAGATATCGCATTTCATGTAACGTGGCCTGGATTGCGAGCCGCTTGCCCTATTTGTGCGTTCGCGTCGAGCCTTTGAGCTGTTGATGTTGGCGTTGCTTGTTGTTGTGGTTGAGATTGCGGTTGTTGAGCCCGTTGAGTCTCGGCAAGTTGACGCGATCTTTGTCGCATGAAGAGTTGCTGAAACGAGCGATCAGATTCTGCCGAGCGACTGATGCCAGCTAGCAAGTCCACTTCCGCTGGGTCATCAATCTCGCCCAATGTATTCATGCCCTCGGGGGAGACGCCGACGAGAAACAAACGCGAACCACACCGGAGCAACAAAATGCTATTCCGCTGATCAATGTATTTGCGGCCAAGGACATCGAGTGCTTCGTCCGGAAGATTGCCCGACAACATCGGACTGTGCTTCTTCAGCAATTTGGCTCCTGCAACAATCAACAAAACGACAAATGCCAGCGCCGCTATCGTCGTTCCGATTTGGCTCGAGCCCTTTCGGCGAGAGTTGTCATCATCGGTTCCGCGATTTGTTTCCGGGCGATCCAACTTTATCGGCGGACGAGTCGGTGGTTGTTGGTATCGAGCAGGGTTGATGCGCGGGGCATTACCTGGCCGGCCAGTGCGTTCGTCGAGATTCTGAGCATTCGCAACGAGAGCCCACAGCATCAAGAATGCGGCGATGACACACGAAAGTCGCACTGACGGGGCTCCTCAATCCTTTGATGCCTCGAATTATACAAGTGTAGTGCCGTCGCCAAACGGCGGACGTCCACGCTCTGGCGAGCGTAGCTACTTCAGCTTGAGCCGTGGCTCAATTGTGATTGCGGCTAGAAGCCCCAGTCACGATTTCAGAATTCAGGATTCAAGATCTCACAAACACGCACACAGAAGTTTTCATTCAACACAACAACTTCACCTCGAGCCACCAGGCGGCCGTTGGCAAGAATGTCGACGGGGTCGCCCGCCAACTTATCGAGCGGTAAAACGGAACCTTGCTTCAGCTTCAACACGTCCTCAATCAGCATTTCGGCCCTGCCTAACTCGATGCTGACATCAAGCTCGACGTTTCGGATGGCTTGAATGCTGGCGCCAAAGTCGATGGTTTGATTGACTTGATCTTCTTCGAACTCTGCAAACTGGTACGAGTGAAGCGCGGACGTCGATTCCTGTTCGTCTGACTCATCACTGTCGTATTCTGGGTTAACGACCGACCTTAAATCGGCCTCAACCTTCTCAAGAAGCTGTTCGGTGGACTCTTGCTGACTGTTTTCAGTCTCGTCACTCCGTGGAGCTTCCAAATCGTCAGATGCCGGCGCACTGCCATTTTGCTGAACGTTCGCTGGGAACAGCGATTTTAGTTCGTCCGCATCAACTTGTTCCTTCGAGTCCGACATTTGCCAGCAAGTCCCCGAAAGCCGTAACTTCAAAAATAGCTCGCGGTTATATACGGCGAGGGGCCAAAGACGTCAACCCGATTTCGTCTGTTGGCGTCTTAGGTCGACGGTTGAGTCTTCCATTGTCGCCGCATTGCAAAGCAGTACAGAATCACGTTTGGGACGGCGATCATCAGCGTGCTGAGCAAGTCGGCAGGTGAGGCAACTGCGGCGATCATGACAAATACTGGAATCAGCCGAAGCCAGTGTTGTTTCGTTTTGCGAACGGTCAATTCACAAAACATTGCAGCGATGAGGATCAGGGCGATTTCAAGTGCACCAATTCCCATTTTACCACTCCTGTTAAAGAAGGTAGCGAAGTGTAAACGCAATGCCTGGGCGGAACGTTATCGTTCGAAGAACGTAGAGAAGACCGAGTTCATTGCGGCAACAGATAAAGCAATGGGGATCTGAAAGAATCCCGTGTTGTTGCCCACTCGGTTCGCCCGCTGATAGAGCAGATGATTTGAGCGAGTAAGCCCATTTTATCCGGCAGCCGAGTGGCCGTCTAGCGGATTTCTTGTCGGAATGGTTGCTTCAATGTTTCCGAGTGTTGATGATGCGATGGGCTCACAATCGAGCATGAATCCATTCAAGCCACTTGAATTCGGTATGATGGTCTACCAATCAATTCTGAAAACAGCAGCGTGTGTCGTGCTGCTTTACTCCGGCGTCGCATTTGCCGCGGCCCCGCGTTTTTCTGACTACTGCGAGCGTTTACAGCAGGAGATTCAGGGCAAGAAGCACGGATTTCTTGCCGGCAATGTGACGTATTACGTCGGCGGGTTTCATGCAAGTTGGCAGTTGAAGGAACACGAAACGCTTGGCCTGACGCATCCATTCCACCACGATCTTCGAAGCCGCGGGGTTGGGTTGGTTCAGAGTCGCGGCACACAACATGACAATACTGGTTTGGGCAACGACTTCTCGGGCTGGGAATTCTACAAGGACACTCGCGTTCTTTACGGCAGCGTTGTCATCAACGGGAGGACTTACCGGCATCCTGTTCCCCAAAGAATGTACTGGCGGCCTGATCGAATGATTTGCGAGTATGAAGTCAGGGGCGTCCAGTTGAAGGAAGAGAAGTTCATTGCTGACAATGATGCCGCCTGCTCGATCATCACGTCGTCCCGTCCGGTGACATTGCGATTCAATGGACAGAGCTTCTTTGGACGCCATAGCTTGACAAGTTCCGCCGCGATTCGATACGTCGCCCGCAACAACGCCATTCACATTGTCGAAGGCGGCACAACAAAGTGCCGACCCGAGACGGGTCGCTCAGAGAAAACTGGTCCGATCATGTATCAGGGGATGAGCACAATTCTGGCGGCTTCGCGAAGCATCGACTCAAGCCACAGATTCACGAAGGGTGCGCATGGCGAGCGGCGTTATGAGTTCGAAGTGCCCTGCGATGCTAGCGGCGTCGCTGTCGTCTGGGCGATGAACGACAGTTACGGTAAGGCAATGCGAGACGCGATGAACTTGCTCGGAGGACGCCACGTAACAGTGGGCGATTTGAGCCGTGCCGTGCCAAAGACGCGCGAGTTGATGGCTGCGAAGACGCGCGAGATGAATCGGCAACTGAATGAAGAGATTCCGTGGTTTCGATGCTCGGATCGCAAGTTCGAGGATATCTATTATTACCTTTGGTCGTTGTACTTGATGTATTACATCGACGTTCAAAAGGGCTGGGAGGCGGAGCCTCATACTCAAACCGCCGTTAACAACTTTCTTGGCATGCACCGATACGACGCGACGTTTCAAATCAAAGTGGGAGCTTGGACTGGCAACAAATCTCATTATGCGTACGGCAATGTGCTGACGTGGAAGCATCTGTTTAAGCATGGGCATTACAAGAAACTACCGAGCGGTGCGATTGCTCTGTCTGACAATAAGGGAAGAAGTTGGCACTCGGGGGCTTACGGCGTCGAGGTTTCCGAGCATGTCTTGGGAGCGTGGCAAATCTACCAACACACGGGAGATGTCGACTTTCTGCGAAACTGCTACGAGGGTTATTTTCGCGAGGCCTTTTGGGATCGAATCGCTCCGTTCTTCTCGAACCAGTTTGAAGTGGCCGAAGCTCTGATTGGAATGGCTCGTCTCACTGGCCATCCAGAGGATGTCGAGCACTGGCAAAAGAACGTGCCACTCGCAGCAGATCGAATCCGATTGTGGTTCGATCAACGCTGGCAAGCGAACGGGCACGATCAATTCTTCGGCGGTCCCAAAACCGGCATGTTGATGACAACGGGCTTCTGGCATTTGCGATCGAAATATTTTCCCCGAGACTACGCACTGAAGATGACTCAATCGTGGGCACTTAATCGTGATAAGGGCTTCTATGGCGAGTTCTTCCCGCTAGCTATGTCGCGACAGTCGATGAAGAAGTTCAATGCGAAAGTGGACAACGCATTTGGATACACGCCGGATACCGCTTATTTCACGTTGAGTGGTATGTTTCGCCAGCGGCTTGGCGATCCGGCTTGGCGGCTTACGCTGAATCATTTGGTGAATTACAACTACAGCAGCGATTGGAAAGTTCCGGTTGCGCCCGAAGCCTATACGCGAAGCCGCAAGCTGTTTGGCGACCAATACTCGAACTTCAATGCCGGCAAATTGCTACTTTACCTAGAGGGGCTTGCGGGGCTGGAGTACTCGATTCCCGAAAGCAAACTTGTCGTGCATGACACCATGCCATCGAATTGGGAGTGGATGGAAGTCCGCATGCCACTCAAGACACAAAGTGAGAAAAAGGTACATTGGCCAACGATCCGGTACGAGCGATCACAGAATCAGGGTGAAGTCACCAAGTCGATCCGTGTTACGGATTGCCCGCTGCAAGTCACGATTGAACCATGGTCGGAAGGCAAGCCGGTGATCCGTTCCGAGTCGACCGTTGCAAGAGTGCCATCGATTTATCCACACTATGACAGATACAAATTTGAAACTTCCAAATCGGCGGCAGCGGTGAAGCTCCACCTTCCAACATTGCCGTAACGTTAATGAAAATCAGATTTACTTAGCTCAAAATAACTTCAGGGTGTTGTATGACCAACCAACGATTGACCGGCGTCATGACGTTACTCTTGCTTTCGTTTCTCTTGATTGAATCAGCGTCAACCGCACCGCCGACGCGGAAATTTGATGGGCCGGGCGCTCCCAAGTTTGTGCGGCTGGATGCAAAACCCGGCTTGAATCCTCCCCTCGATGTGGATGGCAACTTTTTGATTGGTCCGGAGTACTCACCGTCACCAGAACGAAAGGTTGTTCACGGAGTGCCTCAAGGAAAGATCCAACAATTCAAAATTGATTCCAAAGACACCAAGCTGCTCAATCCAGGAATCGCTCGCAAAGTGTTTGGGAAAGTGGATCCCCAAAATCCCAAAACATTGATCGTGGACACACATGAAATTGATTATGTGAGGCAGATCACGGTTTATATTCCGGCACAGCATAAGCCGGACAGCGAAGCTCCTTTCATGGTCATGCACGATGGTCCCAAAGGCCGGCGTAATTTGTCGATCCCGCGAATTCTTGACAACCTGATTGCTCAAAAGCGAATTCCACCAATCATTGCTGTGATGATCGCGAACGGTGGCGGTGACGCTCAAGGTCATCAACGTGGTAAGGAATACGACACCATGTCAGGAGTCTTCGCGGAATACATCGAAACCGAAGTGCTTCCGCGAGTCGAGAAGAATTGCAAAGTTAAATTGACCAAAGACCCCAATGGCCGCGCCGCCATGGGTAGTAGCTCGGGCGGTTCCGCAGCGCTGATTATGGCTTGGTTCCGAGCAGACCTTTACCATCGCGTTTTGACCACGTCGGGAACCTTCGTCAATCAGCAATGGCCATTCGATCCCAAGTACCCCGATGGAGCTTGGGGCTTCCATAACAAGCTGATTCAAGAAAGTCCCAAGAAACCGATTCGAATCTTCTTAGCCGTCGGCGACCGAGACAACTTCAACCCCAACGTGATGCGCGACGGCATGCATGATTGGGTGGAAGCCAACCATCGAATGGCGAAAGTTCTCAAGGAGAAGGGATATCACTATCAATATCTCTTCTGCCAAAACTCGGGCCACGGTGTTCGCAATGCGAAAGCACAATTCCTGCCGCACGCGATCGAGTGGGTTTGGCACGGTTACAAAAAATGACCACGATCAATGAGCGGCGGCCCAGCTTTTGCCGGCTCCGATGTCGACTTTTAGTGGGACGGCCAGTTCGTAGGGTTGCTCCATGCATTCGCGGACGATGGTGATGACTTGTTCGACTTCGTTGGCGGGAGCCTCGAAGAGTAGTTCGTCGTGGATTTGTAAGATCATGCGGGCTTCGCAGGACTCGGCTTTCAGGCGGCGGTCGATTTCGAGCATTGCTAGTTTGCAGATGTCTGCGGCTGAGCCTTGGATTGGAGTGTTTGCGGCGATGCGCTCTCCGTAAGCCTTGTCCGAAAAGTTGTTGCTCGATAATTCGGGGATGTAACGTTTTCGGCCGAGAATTGTTGTGACAAAGCCACTTTCGTGAGCCGCCGCGATCGTATTGTCGAGCCAAGAACGGACACCCGAGTATAACTCGAAGTAGCGATCGATCATCTTCTTCACTTCGTGGCGAGTCATGCCAAGTTGCTGGCCGAGTGCTGTGGCTCCTTGACCGTAGATTGTGGCGAAGTTGACTGTCTTGCCAATGTTGCGTTGCTCGGGTGTGACAGCTTCTTCGTGGACGTCGAATAGTTCTGCGGCGGTGACACGATGCAAATCGATCTCGTCCCGAAACGCGGACACCAATCGTGGATCCTGCGAGAAGTGAGCCAGCACGCGCAGTTCGATTTGGCTCCAGTCGGCGGAGATCAACGTCCAGTCTTCTCGCGGTAGAAACGCTTGGCGTATTCGTTTGCCGTCTTCCGAACGGATTGGTGTTCGCTGCAAATCGGGATCCGTGGTGATCAATCTTCCCGACACACCCGTAGTTTGCTGAAATGTGCAATGCACGCGTCCGTCCTCGGGGAAGACGGCTTCACGCAGCACCGATGTGTATGTGTTGATTAGCTTGGCCAGTGCCCGTTGTCGCAAGATTAGCTTGGCGATGTCGTGTTTTTGTGCCAGCCGTTCCAGCACGTCGGCGGCGGTAGAGAAGCCGGTTTTCGTCTTTTTAATGACGGGAAGGCCAAGGTCCTCGAACAACACCTTTGCCAATTGTTTGGTCGAGCCGATGTTGAACTTCGAGCCGGCAAGCTCGTAGATGGCCTCTTCGATCTCTTCTTTCCGTTTGCCGAACTCCATGCCCATGGCTTCCAAGTCGTCACTGTCGACTCGAATTCCGGTTTGCTGCATTTCTGCGAGCACTCGGGACATCGGCATTGAGAGATCCGCAAGCAGTCCGCTTTGGCCTTCTTCTTCGAGACGCTGTTGGACTTTCGGCCAAGCCTGTGCTGTGGCACCTGCCATTTGGCAAGTCCATGCGGCTACGTCTTCCAGCATTAGTTCACTGAGCTGTTTCTCGCTCTTGCCGGATCCGATCAGTCGCTTGAGCGGTTCGACCGTGCGGTGCAGATACTCCTTGACGATTTGGTCAAGACGATGCGGCAGCAGCTTGTTCGGATCGACCAGAAACGATGCCGATTGCAAATCGCCGATGACACCGCTTAGCTTGATTTCGTGACGGGCAAACAGACACAAGACGTCGCGCAGGTTGTGCACGACCTTCTGTGGTGACTCGTCTTCCAGATAACTCTGAAGTGCCTGCAATCCTTTCTTGCCCAGCGAGCCATCGGACTCGCCCAGAGGAAGATACGCGGCTTCAGTCTCTGTCGAGACGGCGACTCCCACGATTGCTCCGGTCAAATGTGACGGCTGTTCGAATGCTGGTGTTACCGCTATCAACTCTTTGGTGTGAGCCTTCACAAAACTTTGAAACGCTTTGACATCCTTGCAGATCGTGATGTCTTGTGTGTCGGCGGCTTCGGACTCGGACTGCTCGTCGTCTGATAGCAGCGAGTAGAATTCGAATTCGCGATAGACCTGATTGATCTTCTCCGTGTTGCGCTCGCTCAGTTTGAGGTCTTCCAGTCCGACATCAAGCGGCGCGTTCTTGTCGATGGTGGCCAGACGCTGCGACATGTAGGCCTGATCGCGAAACTCGATCAAGTTCGATTTCTGTTTGCCTTTTAGCTCTTCGACGTTTTCATAAACGCCGTCAAGACTACCGAAGCGTTCCAGCAACGACGCCGATGTCTTTTGTCCGATGCCAGGAACGCCAGGGATGTTGTCGACTTTGTCGCCCAGCAATGCCAAGTGATCAATGAACTGTTCCGGCGAGACTCCCCAACGTTTCTGCACCAACTCGGTGTCGTACACGATGTCGCGCAGCGTGTCGACCATTCGGACGTCGGGACCAATCAACTGGCAGAAGTCTTTATCGCCCGAGATAATCCGCACCTCGTGGCCAGCGTCAAGGGCTTGCTGAGTTAACGCGCCGATCACGTCATCAGCCTCATAGCCTTTGACTCGCAAGATTGGAAAGTCGTGCTCGTTGACCAAATGGTCGATCGATTCGAGCTGCTCTTTTAATTCCGACGGCATGCTCTCGCGCTGGGCTTTGTACTCGGGGTACTCTTCGTCTCGGAACGTCTTGCCCGGTGCGTCGAAGACCATCGCGCCGAATTCTGGCATCTTGCCGGCCAGAATCTTTCCGAACATCAAAGCGAAGCCGTAAATGGCATTTGTGTGCAGTCCCGCCGATGTCGAAAAGTTGCCTGGGATCGCGTAGTAAGCTCGATAGATCAACGAGCTACCGTCGATCAGAATGACTCGCGACTTGCTACCTTTGCGAGTTGCGGGTTTCGCTTTCGCGCCAGCGTCAAGAGTCACTGTGACCGGCACGTGATCCGACGGCGGGTGCCCCTTTCGCTTCTTTCTGGCTTCTCGATCGATCTTCGCGTCGGTCACCCAAGTGGCCACGGATTTCGTCGCCAAAGCGTGGTCGATTCGCATTCCCTGGTTTTGTCGAAACCGAGCCCCTCGATAATCCCAAAACGTAAACTGCCCCGGTTCGATGTGCGGCACGACGACGTCTTCCAGCCCGAATGAGATGAGCTGTTCCCACTCTTCATGCTCGAGCGGATGATACGTGGGCACGTTCTTAAACGCTCCAACGTCCCAAACATCAGTCTTCAGCGGCGCAATGTTCAAGTCGCCGACGATCAGCAGATTGTCGTCCGGCTTGTAGTTTTCGGCGACCCACTTTCGTAGGGCTTGGTAGAACCGCAGCTTGTATTGAAACTTAGGCGAGTCCTCGGCTTGGCCTTGCGGGCAGTAGAGATTGACTAGCTTCAGCGTCTCTTTGGAGTCCTTGATTTCGCAAGCGATCAGCCGTGCCTGACCTTCGTCACCTTCCGGTAAGCCCGAAGTCACATTGCTCATCGGCTTCTTCGAGCCAATTAACACTCCATTCCACTGGCGCTGACCGTGAATAGCGACCTCGTAGCCGCGTTCTTCGAACAGCTCCTTCGGTACGGAATCCTCTTCCATCTTGAGTTCTTGCAGGCAGATCACATCGGGTTGCGCCTCGTCCAAGTAGTGAAAGACGAACTCCTGGCGAGCTTTCAGCGAATTGACATTCCAAGTCATGATCTGCATTGATTCAGTTCCTTCGGAGCGGATCTAATGGCCAAGTTGGCTGTGGGCGAAGCCATCAGTATAAAGCTGCGATTCCCATCATCCAATCTCCGCAAGAGTGTATCGTTAGGTCTAAGTCACAATTCGTTGTTCTATCAACGCTTGCAATCGTGAGCGTCTTGATTGATAGTCAACTCTCCGTCATCGTGGGCGGTTAGGTGAGTGACAAGAATCTCGAACTCAATGAGTACAGCGATATGCGCATCCCGACGTCCGCAAGTTTAGTGTCGTCTGTTTGTTTGGTCGTGATGTTGACGTTGTTCACTCGAACATTGTTCGCTATTGATGAAGAGAGAAGGCCGAATGTCCTTTTAATCTCGATCGATGATTTGAATGATTGGACAGGATGTCTGGGTGGGCATCCGCAGGCGAAGACGCCGAACATTGACCGTTTGGCTGATCGAGGCACACTGTTCACCAACGCCCACTGTCAGTCGCCGGTGTGCAATCCATCTCGATCCAGCTTGTTGACGGGCCGGTATCCTCATTCGTCGGGAGTCTACTTTCTCAGCCCTGATCTGAAGCAAGCTCCCGCTCTTCAGAACCTTGATACTCTGCCTGAACACTTTGCGAAGAACGGTTATCGCACGTTTGCCGCCGGCAAGATTTTCCACACAAGAGACAAGCGTTTCTTCCAGAAATACGGTGGAAGCTTTGGCGGTTTTGGGCCGCGTCCGAAGAAAAAGATCTCGGAGCCACACGGCCATCCGCTGTGGGACTGGGGTGCATTCCCCGAACGCGATGATCAAATGCCCGATTACAAGATCGCGAATTGGGCGGTCGAGAAACTCAAGGCTCAACCCAGCGATATCGAGAATCCGTTCTTTCTTGGCGTTGGCTTCTATCGACCTCACGTGCCGATGTTCGCGCCGAAGAAATGGTTCGACCTGTTCCCTCGCAAGAAGATCAAACTTCCGCTGGTCAAGAATGATGACCGCGACGATCTCAGTGCGTACGCGATCTCACTGACGAATGACAAGCATGTTTCGCCCGAACATGAATGGGTGGTGTCGGCGGGCGAGTGGGATCATGCAGTGCAAGCGTATCTTGCCTCGGTGGCGTTTGCCGATTACTGCTTGGGCCTTGTGCTTGACGCTCTTGATGCGTCGCCTCACAAAGACAACACCGTCGTCGTTTTGTTTGCAGATCATGGTTTCCACTTGGGCGAGAAGCAGCGTTGGGCCAAGCGAACAATTTGGGAGAACGGAACGCGCGTGCCATTGATCGTCGTCGCGCCGGAATTCAAGAAAGGGCAACGCTGCAATAAGCCAGCGGAACTGTTGGATATTTTTCCGACGTTGCTTGAGCTAACGAGCCTTCCCGCCGATGAAAAGCAGGAAGGTCAATCACTGGTCCCGCTGATGAAAGACCCTAAGTCCGAATGGCCTCATATCGCGCTGTCATCATTCGGCAAAGGCAACTACGCGGTGCGGTCCGAACACTTCCGCTACATCGTTTACCTTGACGGATCCGAAGAGCTGTACGATCACCGTAGCGATCCTCACGAGTGGAACAATTTGGCAGCGGACAAATCGATGGCGGACATTATCAAGGCTCATCGCAAACATGTGCCAACTGAGCAAGCCGACGTGCTTCCAGGCAACTCGACTGGTCACAAAGCGTACAAAGCGGCCAGTAGTTTACTCACGAAGTGACCGGGCATGGTGCGCTCGTGGATTCTTGTCAATTTGCGCAAGAGTCGGTAACCCGACGCGTGAGCGAGGGACGCTCACACGTCTTCGTCGATG
>PBMZ01000198.1 GCA_002722955.1 Planctomycetaceae bacterium
ACGTGAAGCAGCGTGAAGGAGCGGGCAGCGGCCATAACCTCACGGCGCAGTCTCCGCGAGCTCTCGGCACCGATACAGACCAGCGTGACCTCACGGGACAAGATGGCCAACTGTCAACCGCAACCGCCATGGCTAGAGACAGTTGACAGAAATGACAGTTGACGCAAATTAAAATTACCGGTGGAGAGACGTTCAGGAGCTGAACTGTTCACGAGCTGAGCTGAACTGCCGAATTCAATCTGTACAATCCCCGCTTCGAGATTCAGCAACTGACCATCGAGCGGCTTGCCAGTGTCGAACTGCTTTGCATTGTCGGCCCACTCAGCGTCGATCTGTTGCTTGATGATGGCCGCGTGAAGCTGAGTGACAGGCGATGGTTGCTGCTCTGTCATTTCACTCTGTTCTACAGACGGGCCAGAGAACCACTGCAGACACGAAACGCAAATCGCAATTGCCGCCGTCAGCCAGCCGACATACTCAATGGACGGCCGGACTCCCCGTCGCCGCACTGGTTGATTCGTTTCAGCATTACCGTGCACGGCGGCGGTCGACCGGTCTTCCATCCACAGTGACTCATCAACCCCAAGACGCATATGTGTGTCGGACATTTCGACCAGCATTCGGGCGGCAGCTTTTTCCGATCGAACGATGTCGTTCAACTGGTCGATCTGTTCGTCAGTCGCCTGCTCCGAGAGGTAGGCGCTGAACAGCTCGTAGAGTTCGTCCCGGTTCATAACTCGCCCTCCGCAGCCAGCTTCCTTTCAATGCACTCATGCAGGCTGCGACGAATGCGCTGCAACGATTTGTAAACAGCCTCGACACTGCGTTTGAATCGGGCACTGACTTCCTCAACGGTCAGGTCGTCAAAGTAATGCGTCTGGATGATCTCCCGCTGCCTGTCGGGCAATTGCACCAGACAATCACGCAGATACGGCGTGGAGCCATCGTTACAAGAAAGGACAGTTCTCTGTTACGTGGCATCGAAACGAAAAGTTAATCGAGGAAGAAGGTCACGTCACCGACTTGCTGGCGACCGAGGCCGTGAATTGGATTGCCGAACGTCGAAAGAAACCGTTCTTTCTATATGTGCCACTTACGGCCGTGCATTTGCCGATCAACGAACCGCAGCCGTGGCTGGACAAAGTCCCCAAGTCGATCACCAGCGAAATCGGTCGATACTATGCCGCTTGTGTGATGCACCTGGACGCCCCCGTCGGCCGCATCCTGACGGCGTTGGAAGACAAGGGAGTCCGCAAGAACACGCTTGTCGTCTTCACTAGCGACAACGGAGGCAGCACGACGACCAACAACACGCAATCCTATCCGCCGGATGACTCACCTTCAGGAAGACTGACAGCCAACAATTGCATGCTGCGAGGACAAAAAGGTAACGTCTACGAAGGCGGAACTCGCGTGCCAACCTTGGTTTCGTGGCCTGGAAAGATCGCGGCTCGTCAGGATCCAACGCCCGTGTTCATTGCGGACTGGATGCCAACTTTCTGTCAATTGGTAGGGTTCGAACCCTACGGCGATTTGCACTGGGACGGTACGGTTCTGAGCGGCTTGTTGCTCAGAGGCGCTCGAATTTCCTGAACGCCCCATTTATATTGTCGGCCCTCGCTGGAGAGCTATTTCGTTGCGAATCGGAGATTCGAAACTTGTCGCGAGTGAGAAAGAGCGATACGAACTCTTCAACATCACCAACGACCCGTCCGAAAAGACTAACCTTGCCGACAAAGAGCACAAGCGTTTGAAGGCAATCCAGACTGCCTTGCAGAAGATCCGAACCAGCGACAACGACAGTGTGTCAAATGAATGGGTCACACGCGGTGTCGAATTCGAACCGAGGTCGGTACGATATCCCGTCAAAAAGATTCTTGCCCTTGATTGCCCGAGGACGTTAATGAACCGCTTATTGTTTTTCGCGATAACCATCGCCCTGATTGTTATTAGTGCCCAGCCCCAAACCGCTGTCTCGGCCGATCGACCGAATATCTTGTATATCATGTCCGATGATCACGCGGCGCACGCGATCTCGGCCTATGGAAGCCGGTTGGCAACGGTTGCTCCCACTCCCAACATCGATCGCTTGGCCAAAGAGGGAGCGTTATTCACAAACGCCTTTTGCACGAACTCGATCTGTTCGCCATCGCGAGCCTGCGTATTGACGGGGCAATATGATCACGTCAACGGATCGTTTGATTTGTCCGGACGAGTTAACCCCGGCAAACAAATGTTGGCGATTCAAATGAAGCAGGCGGGTTATCACACTGCCATGGTTGGCAAGTGGCACTTAAAGGCCGAACCCGCCGACTTCGACTATTACTGCGTGCTTCCCGGGCAAGGAAAGTATCACAACCCTACTTTCCGAGTTCGCGGCGACAAACCGTGGGGCAAGAACACCATCCACTTTGACAACACGCATGTCACCGATGCGATTACCGACATCACAATGGATTGGCTCAAGGATGGTTGGGACAAGGACAAGCCGTTCTTCCTGATGCACCACTACAAAGCTCCGCACGACTATTTCGACAATGCCGCTCGATATGAGCCCTATCTTCGAGACGTCGACATCCCCGAACCCACCACGTTGTGGAAGCGAGGCAAGCACTTCGGTTCCATCGCCACTCGCGGTACCAACGACGAGTTGATTCCTCATATTGGAACATCGATCGGTTCGCGAAATCCTCGGCGGTCGTATCTTCGCGATCTGCCGAACATGTATCCGGCCGAATTCCCAAAGGACTACGATCCCGCTAATCACAGCGATGAAGAAAACACGCGGTTGGCTTACAACGCTTACTTGAAAAAGTTCTTACGTTGCGTGAAAGGCATCGACGACAACCTTGGCCGGCTTTTCAAACACCTGGAGGACGCCGGACAGTTGGATAACACAGTGATCATTTACACCGGTGATCAAGGATTCATGTTGGGGGAACATGATTACCAAGACAAAAGATGGATGTACGACGAATCGCTACGGATGCCGTTCTTGGTGCGTTACCCGAAGACCATCAAAGCCGGACAAAAGTTCGACACGATCGTCGAGAACGTCGATTATGGTCCAACAATGTTGGAATTTGCTGGCGCCAAGATTCCCAAATCCGTCCAAGGCCGCTCGTTCAAGTCGCTACTCGAAACTGGCAAGGAAGCTAAAGACTGGAAACAGGAAGCCTACTATCGCTACTGGATGCACATGGCGCATCACGACAATCCGGCCCATATCGGGATTCGCACGAAGACTCACAAGCTGATCTATTACTACGGATGCAATTACGACGGCGGCTATCGAACGCCACCCGGTTGGGAACTCTACGATTTAGTCAATGACCCAGCCGAGACACGCAACATTTTCCACGATCCGAAGCATTCGGACTTGGTGGCCGACCTGAAGCAGCGGCTTGCGGACACTCGCTCAAGAGTGGGAGACGACGGAAGTCACTACCCGGAGTGCGAAAAGGTCATCCAAGAGTTTTGGGATTACGATGAAGCGGACCAAAAGAAGGCACGAGAAATCTCGCACGAGTATCTGAAGCGGCGACTTGACGAATTGAAGGCTGGCAAGAGCAATGTGAGAACTCATCTTGGTAAGTAGACGTCTTACCGCGATGTTCGAGCCCCGACTCAAAAAAGAAGCCCGGCTTTTTCAAAAAGCCGGACTTCTGCCATTTGGTTTGCTTTGCTTATCGCGTTTGCGATTACTAGCGGATCGCACGTCCTGCATCGGTCCATTGGACGTTGTAGGATTCTTCTAAATCTTGCATCCATTCTAGGTATTGCGTGAATCGGTCTCGATCGGAGAGTTGGTTCATCGATTGCGATCCGAAGACGCCATTTTGGATGAACTGTTGACGCATTGCCTGGGCACTGCCGCCCTCTCCGGCTGAGCGAGTTTTCGGAACGACGACGTAAACGATCGACTTATCCGCGTTGGCAACGGAGAGCGCCTTGTTTTCCTCGGCCGTGAAGATTCGTTCCATGAAGTCATTGCCCGCCTTTTCAACGTTTGGAATGCTACTCAGTTGAACTTGGGTTTGGGCTCGCGGACCAAAGGGATTTTGACTTGGAGCAAACGACTGTGTGAACCACGAGAATGGTGGTGTGTCACTCACCGTCAACTTCAGACCATCTTTCTTTCCTGTCACCGTCTCGTTTTCGAGTAGATCGAAAATGGAAGTGTCTTCCTTCTCGTTTTCGTTGATGATCGTGGCGATGGCTTCAGCGCGTTCTTGCGCCTTTGGCAACGCCTTTTGCAACTTCCAAGCCTTGACGACTTCTTCGCGAATTCCGGTTTCGTTCAACGTTGGCACATGCTCTTTTGAGTGTTGAACGACCCAGTAAGCGAATCGGTTATTGTCCAGCGGGTCTTCGGCTGTTTCAGGTCGGTAGAGTTCATCGGAATCGTTGCTGAAGATTCGGTCGGCGACCGACGCGGCGCTTGACCGCATTGCCGGATTCACAATTTCGACTGCTGAGCCGATGGGGTAATCTTCTGATTCGGACAAATCGCGATAGCCGAGAAGTGTTGTCTTTTCGTAGTGCAATCCTTCCTTGAGTGCATAGGCACCCAATTGCTCAGCCACTTCCGCCTCGGTCAGTTTTTGCCCACCTTCGCTGACCGTGTGCTTCGCTCCCAATTCGCTCATCGTTTCGTAGGCTTTGCGAATCTTCTCTCCAATGATCTTCATGGCACGTTCACGCAAAAGCGTGTCGCGAATTTCACCTTGAAGCACTTCGTCTAATGGACGGTATTTGGGCTTCTCTTCCTTCTTCTCTTTGCCGTCTTCAGCGGGCGCTGGGAATGGTGGAATCTCGGGCTTCTTATCGTCCGACTCTTTCTTTTCTTCAGGTTTAGCGTCCTTATCGGGATCGGCTTTCTTTTCGTCCGGCTTTGCGTCGGGCTCGGTGGACTCTTTCTTCGGTTCTTCCGGTTTCTTTGTGTCGGCCGCAGGCTTCTTGTCTTCTTTCTTGGGCTCTTCAGGTTTGGCCTCTTCCTTCGCGGGCTCTTCCTTCTTTGCCGCTGGTTTTTCCTCATCAGCGGCCGCTTTTTCGTCAAAGTTTCCGCGCAAGGCCGCGACAGCAAGGAGGTTCTCGCTGGCGTTCAACGAATCGACTGCAGAGACTGGCAAGTCATTGATGACGTCAAGTAGCGATACGCTCTCGGACTCATCCTCACCCTTCTCGTCAGCGGACTCCTTCTTCTCTTCCGGTTTTGATTCTTCGGGTTTCGACTCTTCCGTCTTGGGCTTTTCGGTCTTCGGAGCTTCGGGTTTTGCGTCTTCCTTCTTTTCAGGTTCCGCAGGCTTCTCTGACTCTGGCTTCTCCGATTCGGGCTTCTTCTCTTCCGGTGTATTTGTCTTCGGTGGATTCAGTTCGGGCCCTTCTTGCTTGCCCTCGGTTTTCTCGCCTTCACCCTTTGTCGAGTCACCTTCTGATTTATCGTCGTTCAAATCCATCGGGAAATTGAAGTCCGGCGAACTGTTGTTCAAGTACAACGTGTCCTTGTTCGCTTCGTAATGTTCGGTAACTTCCTTGTCCGTGATTTCGTCCAAGCCTTCCTCGATCGCGACATAGTCGGCTTCCAAGAACGCCAATTGAACTTTGCGCGGCTGCCGAAATCCGGGCGTTCCGGGAGATTCCTGGTTAGGAAATAGCTCTTTGTGACTTTCGAAAAACTCTTTCAACACACTGTCGCTGGGATCGCTAATCTCACCCACAAATCGTTCGACTGGAATCGCAGTAACATCGATCGATTGAGTAACGTTCAGCTTGCGGTAGTCTTTCCAGTATTCGGCCGGAGTTCGAGTCGCACGTGGAGTCTTCAAGGAACCAGCCAACTGAATCCGCAATTCTGCACGGAGCACGTCAAACAGTTCCTCGGCACGAATTCGCATTCGGGACAAAATCGTCCGGAAGGCTTCTTGAGTCAGGTTGTTGCTGGTCACACGTTTAATGTAAGCATCCACGGCGGCGTCGCTGATAATAATACCCTGCTCTTTCGCTTCGTGCTCGAGCAAGTGCCCCAACACGACATCCTCGGCCACGGGCCGATTCGGATCGATCTGGAACATGAACTGCCGCATTTGCTGCTGAATGAATGGTGCGAACTGCGGATTATTGGCAAGCTCGCCAAACGGGCTCGACGTCATGTATGCGGTGGAGACGAAATTATTCGCTGTCCGCCGTCGATTGACCAGGTCTTGCAATTCGCGCTGAGTCAAGTCGCCCGCGTCGGTGTAAACCGCCGCGTTCACCGAGCCCATACCCGGTAGAACCCACCCGACGGCCAAACCGATAATCGCACCTGCAACGGCATATTCGCTGGGCTTGCCTGTCTGAGTTCCGATGATCCAAAACACGCCAGCTCCCACGATCAGCCCCAAAATCGGGATCATGGCCTGGCCACCAGACTGCGAAATCTGATCCAAAAAGATAAAGGCGAACATCGCCAAACCCGTCAAAACGACGAGAAAAACCTTTTGGTGCTTACGAAAAATTGCAAATGGTGATCTCATAGCTCTTCTGTAATAACGGTGCATTTTCCTTGGCCCAAAAGACCGATTGCGCCGATACCCTTTTCCGACTTACGGCAACTCACACTTGACAGAACCGGAAACGATGGATTATGGATTGCCGTTTTATGAACCTTCATCAGCCCACTTTTAGGGCGATCATCGTTCGGTATTATCATTTGAAACGGAGTCCAATTCTAGCTGGCCTGACTTGATAGACAAGGCCAACGTGGAAATCCCACACCGCAACAGACAGGCAAACGGTGTCTTCCACGCAGCTCGGAAACAGGGGCGGACTGTGGCGAAAAAGAAAAAGGGGTTGGTCATCGTCGAATCTCCGGCGAAGGCCCGAAAGATCAGCGGATATCTTGGCAAGGACTACACGGTCATGGCCAGCATGGGCCATGTGCGCGATTTGCCGTCCAGTGCGTCGGAAACTCCAGCCGCCGTGAAGAAGGAATCGTGGGGAACGCTGGGCGTCAACGTCGAGGACGAATACCAGCCGGTCTACATTGTTCCGCAGGACAAGAAGAAGGTCGTCCGCGAGCTGAAATCGGCCCTGAAAGACGCTGAAGAACTGATCCTCGCGACGGATGAAGACCGTGAAGGCGAGAGCATCGGGTGGCACTTGAAAGAGCTGCTGAACCCAAAAGTTCCCGTCAAACGTATGGTCTTCTCAGAAATCACCAAGGAGGCGATTCAGGCGGCGATCGAGAATCCTCGCGACCTAGACGAGAACTTGGTCGAGGCTCAAGAGGCGCGCCGCGTTCTAGACCGGCTTTACGGCTATTCACTGAGCCCGTTGCTGTGGAAAAAGATCGGCATGCAGAACAAGAAACGCTTGTCTGCCGGCCGAGTCCAGTCGGTGGCGGTCCGCGTTCTTGTCCAACGAGAGTTCGAACGGCTCGCATTCCACAGCGGTAGCTATTGGGACCTGAAGGCCTTGCTGAAGACGCCATCCGGCGAATTTGAGGCCGCGCTGTCCACCCTCGAGGGACAAAAGATTGCCTCGGGCGAGGACTTCGACGAGTCGACCGGAAAACTCAAAGAGGGCTCGACCGTCCGTCTGCTGAGCGAGGAAGATGCTCGCACGTTGACCGAAAAGCTAAGCAAAAGCTCATGGGCAGTTTCGGCGATCGAGAATCGCAATCAGGTGCGTAAGCCATCGCCACCGTTTACGACGAGCACGATGACTCAAGAGGCCAACCGCAAGCTGAGCATGACGACTCGGCAGTGCATGAGCGTCGCTCAGCGGCTCTACGAGGGCGGCTTCATCACTTATATGCGTACTGACAGCGTGAACCTTTCTCAAGAGGCGATCACGGCGGCGCGAAATCGCGTGACGGACAGTTATGGCGACGACTACCTGAGCCCACAGCCACGGCAATTTAGCACGCAGGCTAAGGGTGCGCAGGAGGCTCACGAGGCGATACGTCCTGCCGGGACGGAAATGAAGACGGGCGAGGAATTAGGCCTCAACGGCGGCGAACTAAAGCTGTACGAGTTGATTTGGAAGCGTACCATGGCCACTCAAATGGCCGAAGCACGACTGCGGTTTCAAACGGTGACAATCGTTTCAGAAGATGCCGAGTTCCGTGCAACCGGCCGACACGTTGAATTTCCTGGTTTCTTCCGAGCATACGTCGAGGGCGTTGACGATCCGGAAGCCGCCATGGACGACCAAGAGAACGCATTGCCGGCGTTGAGCGAGCAGCAGGCGTTGGAGCTTGGCAATCTGGATCCGCTGCCTCACGAGACGAAACCGCCGGCAAGATTCACGGAAGCCACGCTGATTCGCGAATTGGAATCCGACGGCATCGGACGTCCGAGTACTTACGCCAGCATCATCGGCACGATTCAAGATCGCGGCTACGTTCGCAAGGCCGGCAGTCAATTGTGTCCGACGTTCACAGCGATGGCAGTGACACGGCTACTGGAAGACTACTTCCCCCGTCTGGTCGATTTGGAATTCACGGCCAAGATGGAACAAACGCTTGACGATGTCGCTGCTGGCGACGCCGAGCGAGTGCCTTATCTGCGTGGTTTCTATGGCGGCGACGATGGTTTGGATCAAAAGGTCAAATCGACCGAGGAAAACATTGATCCGCGTAAAGCTTGCACTCTGTCACTGGATGGAGTCGACGCGAAAGTTCGCGTCGGGAAATTCGGTGCCTACCTCGAGAAGGAAGTCGAGGGGGAAGAGGAAACGATCAAAGCCTCAATCCCACCTGAAGTGGCTCCAGCGGACTTCTCGAACGAAGAAGCTGAGCGATTGATTGAAATCAAGCAGAAGGGACCGCAGTCAATCGGCATGCACCCGGACGGCTTGCCCGTTTATGTGCGGCATGGTCCCTACGGCTACTATGTTCAATTGGGCGATGGCAGCGACGACGAGAAACCCAAACGCGTCGGCATCCCCAAGAGCATCGATCCAACGCAGATGACGTTCGAACAAGCCGTCGATTTGCTAGCCACGCCACGACTTGTCGGTCACCACCCGGAAACCAATAAAGTCGTCAAGGCGGGCGTCGGCATGTACGGCCCCTACGTCTTGCACGACAAGGTGTATGGCAACTTCGACAAGAAGACTCACACCTACGATTTCGAAGGCGAGACGTACGACGTGCTGACGATCACAATGGACGCCGCTGTGGAAATGCTGCGCAACACGCGTCGCCGCGCCGCTCCCGAACCGTTGAGAGTCATCGGCGAACACCCCGATGATGGCGAGCAAGTGGCCATATTCGACGGTCGCTACGGTCCTTACGTCAAACATGGCAAGTCTCGAAAAGCAATCGCCTCGGTCCCCAAAGACACCGAGATCGAACACGTTTCGCTCGAGCAAGCGTTGGGCTGGATCGAAGAGAAACTGATGAAGTCCGGCGGGAAGGTCACCAAAAAGAAAAAGAAGAAGGCCAAAAAGAAAAAGGCAAAGAAAGCTAAGAAGGCCAAAAAAAAGGCCAGCAAGAAAGCCGCGGCCGAGAATTGAAGCCGCGCATTTTCTTCTCCGCGCAGGTACGCTGTAATTCAACGTACGTAGCGGTGGCTTTCTAGCCGCCGCTCTCTCTGGTTGCGTGGTCGCTGGAAGCCGCCACTCGAGACAAGTCAAGCGATATTTGTTGTTTAACCCGTAGTCGCAGGCAAGGCTTTCCTGCAGGTTCCTCGCCTGCGGCTACGGGTTAAACGATGAAATGCTTTGATGCTGCCCTCAGGACCTTCATTGTGTTCCGACGACAATCACTTCAACTCATTTCGTATTCTGCATTCCTCTGCGTCGTTCTATTTGCAGCGCAACTTCCCGCGCAAGTCAAGTTGCCACGTGGTGTTAATCCTGGATGGCTCAAGGATCGCTTTCCCGAACACGCCGTCAGCTATAAGACGCCCAAAGAAATCGCCGAGATTTACAAGAACACTCGGCAAGGCCAACGCAACGCTGTCGTCTCTTACACCAAGCCGAAAGACGGTTCTCTCAGGATCGTTGCCACGGGACACAGCTTTATGGTGCCTGGATTTCGAACGTTTCCACTGATTGCCAAAGCTTCGGGGCTCAAACAGCCGCCACTGGTGACTCACGTTGGTGGAGGCATGACGGGGAGTACTCGTTACAAGTGGGAACAAGAGAACGGAATCTTTCAATTCGATCGACGGCCCGTGCCAAGGCTGTTGGCTTCGATTTCGAACGCCGAATGGGATGCCATGCTTTGGGGCCCGTACTACAACGATCGCATCGAGTATTATTCGTGCTGGATCGATTTCTGTCTGAAGTACAATCCGAAGATGAAGTTCTACTTGTCCGACGCATGGCCGCAGATTGCGCAATTCGGGAAGATGCCCAAGTCCGAGGATGAGTTCGACGACAAGACGATGATTCGATTGGAGAAAGAAAAGCAGGATGCTTACCACAAGCTGCTTGGCGACTTGAACAAAAAGTACGACAACCGGGTATTCATTTTGCCGACGTGCGAGGCCATGGTTCTTGCGGTTCAGTACTACAATCGCGGCGAGCTTCCTGGCGTCGAGGGCATTCACTCGTTGGTGGGGAAGAAGAGACGCTCACTCTGGCGAGACCGCATTGGCCACCTCGGCCCGGGCTTTGCGAATTTGGAGGGCTACGTCTTCTACGCAACTCTTTACGGCCGCTCGCCCAAGAAAATCGAAGGCGACATCCCATTTCCGGGCTCTCAAGATTACCCCAGCAAGGAATTGGATCGCCAATTCCGCAAGATCGCCTGGCAAGCCGTCTTGAATGACTCACGCAGCGGTGTCGTCGACAAGAACAAAAACGGCATCGCCGATGATCGAGAGTGAACATCGAGGACTAGCAAGCAATAAGTTAAGAGCCACAGATTCACACTGATGAAACACAGATATCTACACCTGTGTTCAATCAGTGTTTCATTGTGGCCGCTTCAGGCGATGGCGGAATTGGGGCTCAGTCGACGTAGGGCGTTTGAGAATCTCGACTTATCCCGTTTTTTCTGAATAATGCTCTATTCTTCGTTAAAGTCCGGCGATATGATGGACGACTCCAGTGAAAGCTGGAGTCCTGCCTATGAATCATCCAATTGGATGGCTGACGGGTTCGCCTCGCTGATTGGCACGCCAGATTGCTCTCAACCGAACGCGAACCATTCCTCCTTGTCTCAATCTGACAGGGAAGTGCTCCGTCGACGAAGCCGTCGTAATCACGTTTGTTCCTCTGCACTCAGACTCCGATCTCGGAACACCCAAATTCCATGATCTGAGTCTCCGCTAGGAATCTTCGCATTCCGGTTTCACCCCTCCTTCATTGACGAGTGCTTTCTTGGCAAGACTGAGGCTCCGTGATTCTGCCCGCAATTCCGGATTGTGGAGCGGCCTCCAGAAGTTCCTTCGGCGTGGAAGTTGACGGTTGGACAACTTAACCGTCGAGGATACATGCATCCCTTACTCGCCGCGTTGCGGCAATCAACTGTTTTATCAATTTAAACAACAACTGAGTTCAACTCAGTTGTTTTCGCGTTTCAGGGCTACATCGCCAGTAGTGCAAAGACGCGAACCTCTCGGCTTAACGTCGAGGCGTCACACTAACGAACGTTTTTAGCGAGGATGTAGCCTCGCACACGAAACGCCGAAGTTGGAGAATTCGGCGACTTGTTTGATTTGGAAATGTCATGAGTAAACTGAAACTGCAACGAAACATTGGCATCTCGGCACACATCGATTCGGGCAAGACCACCTTGACCGAACGGATGCTCTATTACAGTGGCCGCATTCACAAAGTGCGCGAAGTTCGTGGAGGCGATGGCGGCGCCACAATGGACTTCATGGAGTTGGAGCAAGAACGCGGCATCACGATCGCGTCGGCGGCAACTCGCATCGACTGGGTCGATAACCCAATCAACGTGATCGACACACCAGGACACGTCGACTTTACCGTCGAGGTCGAGCGAAGCTTGCGCGTCTTGGATGGTGCCGTCTTAGTACTTTGCGCCGTCGGCGGCGTCCAAAGCCAATCGTTGACGGTCGATCGCCAAATGAAGCGATACCACGTTCCGCGGATTGCGTTCATCAACAAGATGGACCGCACCGGTGCGAATCCCGACAACGTCACTCAACAGATCGAAGAGAAACTCGGCACGACTCCGCTGAAGCTGCAATTGCCGATCGGCAAGGAACAGGACTTCGAGGGCGTGATCGATTTGGTCTCGATGAAGGCCGTCCACTTCGAGGGTGCGCAGGGTGAAGAAGTCGTCCGCAAGGATATCCCCGAGGAATTCAAAGCTGACGCCGAAGTGGCTCGGGCCGAGATGCTCGAAACACTTTCCATGTTCAGTGATGACCTGATGGTCGCGTTGCTCGAAGAGAGTGAAGTTCCGGAAGAACAAATCTGTCAAATCATCCGAGACGCAACGTTATCACAGGCCATCACGCCCGTGATGATGGGTACGGCTTATCGAAACAAAGGCGTCCAAGAACTGCTGGATGCCGTTGTCAAATATTTGCCAAGTCCGCTGGATCGAGAGATGACGGCCATCGATTTGTCCTCGGCCATCGATTCGGAAGACGGCAAAGCCACCGAAAAGGTCAAGCTGACCACATCCAACGACGAGCCGATGGTCGCGATGGCCTTCAAGACCGTCGTCGAACAATTCGGTCAGTTGACGTACATGCGTGTCTATCAAGGATGTTTGCGTAAGGGTGATACGTACACGAATACCCGAACCGGTAAACGTGTGCGAATCGGCCGCTTGGTCCGCATGCATGCTGACGACCGCGCGGATTTGGACGTTGCCGAAGCGGGCGATATCGTCGCCGCTGTTGGCGTTGATTGTGCTTCCGGTGACACGTTCTGTGGCGGCGACGTGGAATATGCGTTGGAAAGTATCCACGTGCCAGAACCCGTCATTCGGCTCTCGATCGAGCCACTCGCCAGAGACGGTGCCGATCGTTTGGGCAAAGCGCTCGAGCGTTTTCGTCGCGAAGACCCGACGTTTCAAGTTTCCACCGACCAAGAAACCGGTGAAACCTTGATCGCCGGCATGGGACAACTTCACCTGGAAGTCTACATCGAACGAATTCGTCGCGAGTATCGTTGTGAGTGCCTGATTGGTGAGCCGCGAGTCGCCTATCGGGAGACTCCGTCGAAGGAAGTCGAGTTCAACTTCAAGCACAAGAAGCAAACCGGCGGCTCTGGCCAGTTCGCTCATATCGTTGGTCGAGTTCGTCCGTTGCCGGAAGAGTCAGAAGCGACGAACTATGAATTCGTCAACGAGATCAGCCAGGGACGTATTCCCAAGGAATACATTCCCGCGGTAGATCAAGGCATGCAACGAGCCCTCGAAAAGGGGCCGCTGTGTGAGTGTGAAGTTGTCAACGTACAAGTTGTCCTGGAAGACGGAAGCTACCACGAAGTCGATTCGTCGGACATGGCCTTCCGAACTGCCGGTTTCAACTGCATGCGTGAATCGCTTCGCAAGGCGAAGATGGTCTTGCTGGAACCGGTCATGACGTTGGAAGTCGAGGCTCCCGAAGAATTTCAAGGTTCGGTTTGCGGCCACCTGAGCAGCAAACGGGGCGTGATTAGTTCTACGGAAGTCCGTCAAGGCACCAGTATCGTGATTGCCGAGGTTCCGTTGGCCGAGATGTTCGACTACGCCAACGAACTGCGATCCATGACCCAAGGCAAAGGTGGGTTCTCGATGGAGTTTGGTAGCTACAAGGAAACCCCCCGTAGCATCCAAGAAGAAGTCATCACCCGCCGTCGCGAAGAGAAAGAAGCTCAACTGGCTGGCGTCTAGCCCGCCCAAGTCGTTTCATTTCCAAGGCCAGCAATCGACTTAGGTTGCTGGCCTTTTTTCTTGGATCTTCATGGACTTGTGGAGTTGCTGGCGACGAGTCTGCGAGCCCCCAGACTACTCAGGCGTTGCACGGCAAAAGACGTTCAACGAAGAAGACGCCCCTGCCATCGGGGAAAGCTCGACATACAGTCTGCTGACTTCGTGTACTCGCTGAAGTAGAATGTCAGTATCAACCAGACAAGGAGGAATGGGCATGTTCATTCGAAACCCGGCTGCCAATCATGGTTTGATCTTTGTGGTGGTAGCTAAACATTTGGGTGGAGAACAAATGAGACTACTCAATGATTCTGAAGTCTTTTCCTCGGACACGTGTTAGCAATGGACTTTGTCGATATCGAGGAGATGGTAGGATTCAACCTACCTGAGACCTACAAGAAGTTGATCGAACACTACCCCGCTCATTTTCGCCGGGTTTGCGACACTAGGCTTCTCTACAAATCGCTGGATGAAATCTACGAAGCAAACAGGATCGTGCAAGCTGCAGAGTATGGCGAACAACTTGCTGACGAATTTCACAGTTGGCCAGATTATCACTTTGTCATTGGCGACTCTGGTTGTGGGGACTGGTATGTTCTCGTCACAAACGACGACGAATTGGAAGAAAGAGTTGTTTTCTGGGATCACGAAACGGGCCGTTTCTCAGAATTGTGGCCGACACTATACAATTGCTTGGATAGCCACTACGAGTTCTTTCACGCTGAAGGCAATACGGGATCACGTCTTTAGGGCCGTAAATGCCAAGCACGCCGATCGCGCCAAAAATTTTGGCAACCTTTTTTCGGTTTTATTCAAGGTTTCCAATTCACTTACGCTCCCAAGTCGTCCAATCATCAAGCTGATTGGACGCGCGTCCCCTGAAGTTGGCCGCAACCCTGGACAAAAAGCCGAATGAAACGAGTACTCGTCATCCTGCCGAATGCGTTCGAGGTCTTTGAGGCCGCCGCATTTATTGATGCCCTTGGTTGGGCAAACGAGTATGGCGACACGCCAATCGAGACGGTTACCACGGGAACAGCAACCGAGATTACGTATACCTTCGGAGTTTTGAACGTTCGGACCGATGCGTTGCTGAATAACATCGCCGCTGACGATTTCGATGCCGTTGCCATTCCCGGCGGGTTTGAATCGAAAGGGTACTTCGAGGACGCCTATTCCGAGATCGTTCTGAAGACGCTGCGTTCCTTCGAAGAAAGCAAGAAGCCAATTGCATCGATTTGTGTCGGTGCACTTCCGCTTGCGAAGAGTGGCATCCTGCATGGAAAACGAGCAACAACGTATCATCTCATGGATGGAAAACGACGAAGGCAGCTCGCTGAACTGGGAGCAGCTGTCGTTGACACATCTATCGTAACGGATGACAACAAGATCACATCGACTTCACCAGCAACAGCGATTGATGTTGCCTTGACGCTTGTTGAAACGCTGACTTCGCCAGAGAACTCGGAGCGAATTCGTCAATTGATGGGCTTCGCTCCCTGATCAGTAGCACAACCGACGCTAACTCGCGTCATTGAAACGCATGCAGAGTCTTGCGTCTTTCTTTAGCCGCCAGGATGCATGCGCCAATAGTCTGCTTCTGTCATTCCGCCCTCGCCAACTTCGACGATCTCGTGGGCCTGCTCACCTTCGCGAATCACGCCCACGAGGCTTTCAAGGTCGAACTTGCGGTCCTCACCGTTCAGGCAGATGCCGGCCACTTGGACTGTGAGATCGTTGCGATCAACTGATGAAACATGGCGTCGCCCGGCTGCCTTCCAAGTCACTCGGTATCCATCCCGGTGCTCGGTGAAGCCGTTCAAGACTGCACCAGCATGTCCAAGTGCGTGCCGCAAGCGAGATTCGACGCGATCTTCGCGTTCAATCTTCTTTGTCTTACTTGCAGTTTCGCGACGCATGTATTCGATGGCGTACGCTTGACGCATCGCGGCGGTTAAGTCTTGCCGCTGTAATTTCGCTGGGGCGATTCCTTGTTCGACTGACTCGCGCAACCAACGCGGCATTGCCGGATCGCCGCGCATTTCGAGTCCCTCGAACCAAAAGTTCGCACCGTCGATTCGGGTACGCACAGTCTGAAATAGTTCGCCTGACTCAACCAGCATTACCGGTGGCGTTCCTTCGATGGAAAAGCCCCGGGCATGTTGATGCTAATCCGATCCAGTTCTCGTCGCGGCGTCCGCAAAGAATCATGCGGACTAAAGGCAACTTCTCCAGGTAGCGATATCGTTCGGACAATGTTGCATCTCGATAGAATTCGGCTTCGTTGTGAGACAGCGGGCGGAGCACTCCCCAACCAGTGAATGATCTTGGCCTCGGAGTTAACTCGCAAACGACGCCTTCAATCTCGACGCGAACTTGGCGGCCGTGCACGATTGGCGCTAGGAAATCGGACTGCAAGAAGCGATCCTCGGATTCCTCAAGTTGGCTAAGTAGCTTGTTGATCGACTTCTTGTGCACGGTAGTCTCTCCATCAAAAAACTCCCGCCGAGATTGCGGGAGTTTAGAAAAATGTCGACGAGTCGCGTGCAAGTTCGAAAAACGTTCGTATTGCTACGTTTCAAGCGTAGTGCCTATGCCATTCGGCTACATCAAATTGCGTTTGACGACGGGATTCGAACCCGCAAGTGTTTGTAAGCTTCTCCGCTAGGGCGCGTAGCCGGTCGATTAATTGTCGGACACGCGCTGATTGGTAAGGTTCGCGTCAAATTGAATAGTGATTGATGATTGGTGATCTTTGATTTCAGAAGTAAAGAAGAGCAACAAAGGAGTAACGAATTGTGGCCTTCAAAAATCACAGATCACTAATCATCAATCGCTATTCAAGAACCATCGACGTGATCGAAGACAAAAGCCTAGCCCGATTTCAAGCAATCATGCTCGACGCATCCGAGCCACTTGAATAGACTGGACACTTCATATCGTTCACATCGGGAGCCATTATGTCCTTACCCAAAATGCTGCGTGTCCGTCAAAAGTTTGAGACTCCAACGTTGGAAAATATCGCGGAGTCCGTCAACGACGAACTAGCGAAGCTGAATTTAGGCGAGACAGTCAAGAGCGGCGAAACGGTCGCAATCACCGCCGGAAGTCGAGGCATCGCCAACATCGCCTTGATCACCAAAGCAATCTGTGATCACGTGCGGTCGATTGGTGGCGTGCCCGTCATCATCCCGTCAATGGGAAGCCATGGCGGCGGCAAGGCCGAAGCTCAGCAAGGAATTCTGGAAGGCTACGGTATCACCGAGGAATATTGCGGGGCAGAAATTCGCTCGTCGATGGAAACCATCATCGTCGACGAAACTCCTCAAGGCATCCCCGTTCACTTCGACAAGAACGCTCTCGAATGCGATCACGTCATCGTGGCTGGTCGAGTCAAACCGCATACGGGATTCGTCGGGGTCATCGAGTCCGGTCTACACAAGATGATGCTGATCGGATTGGGCAAGCACGAAGGGGCAAAGATCTATCACCGTGCGATCATGGATTTCAGCTTCCTCGAAATCATTCGTGCTGTTGGTGATTCGGTGCTGCAGAAGTGTTCGATCGTTGCAGGCTTGGCGATCGTCGAGAACGCCTACGACGAAACAGCATTGGTGCAAGCTGTTGCCCCCAATGAATTCTTCGATCGTGAATGCGAACTCCTTGTCAAAGCAAAGCAGTGGATGCCACGCTTGCCGTTCAGCGAAATTGCACTGTTGATCATCGACGAAATCGGCAAGAACATCAGCGGCTCGGGCATGGACACGAACATCATCGGCCGCAAGTACAACGATCACAAAGCCACCGTGGATGACGATGTCGCCTGCAAACGAATTCTGGTCCGCGGCTTGACCGAGGAAACTCATGGCAACGCTTGCGGTTTAGGCATGGCCGAGTTCACTAATCAGCGATGTGCGGAGAGCGTCGATCAGCACATCACCCGCATCAATTCGATCACCGGCGGACACCCGACCGCCGCAGCGATCCCAGCAACCTATCCCAACGATCGCGAGGCCGTGACGGCCGCGTTGGAAACGATTGGCTTAACACCACCTGAACAGGCTCGGGTCGTCCAGATCTCAGACACGTTGCACCTGGGCGAGGTGCTCGTCAGCGAGGCGTTTGCTGACGAAGTTGCCGCCCGCGATGACTTAGAAGTCGTCGATCCCGCCACTGATATGGAATTCGATTCGGACGACTACCTATTCCCAGTCGCTCGCGAAGCAGCGGCCGTGATGGCGTAAGGCGATTTTACGTAGGTCGAATTGCCTAATCCGACGGCCAGTAGGACGGATTGGCAATCCGTCCTACGAATTAGAGCTGATCGACGATTTGTGCGGCCTTTTGAACGGCTTGCATCAAGGTCGCGTATTTCTGTTTTAGTTCTGTTGGCGCGATGGCATCATTGCTGCGTCGAAGCCATAGAAGCTCCATCAACGCGTCTTTGGGCAAGCCGAATTCTGTTGACGCGGCTTCGATGATTTCGGCTTGCGACTGTGGACTCTTGCCAGTTTTAAGCTTCAAGAGCGTTTCCAGATCCGCGAAGAATGCCGCGCTGGATGTCTCCAAAGTAGCTCTCAATTCGGAAGCTCCGGTGGAGCGTTGAATGTAGAATGCTCGCAATCTGAGGTTCAAATTCTTCAATTGCTGCTCGCATCTCAGGCGTAGATGGTCGGTCGAGATTGTCAGTGTCGACAACACGTCCTCGCCGTACAGCAAGACGTGGTGTTGTTGCATGTTGGCGAATTTGATTGGGAAAACATCCGTCGATCTGTTCAGTTCTTCGATCGTTTGAATCATTGTCGCCAAACCGAATTCACGATTTGCTTCTCGGATTAATGGTGCGATTTTATCGAGTTCTTCGATGAAGACTTCGCGCAGAATGATGGCAACATTGACGGGACCATGGCCGATGGCGAAGCCCTCACCCCGCGCCGCGTCGCCGAACAAAACGATCGATATCAAAATGTCAGCCCAGTCGGACTTTAAACTCTCGACCAATTGCTCTAATGGCGCTTGTAAAGTTTTGGGAATCTGATCGGTGTCTGTGTGTTGACTCATGAATCCGCTCGGAAATGTGGCAATGGCTGGATCGATTGACAATATAGTCGAAACGTTGACACTGTCATACGGATCAACCGCTTGGACCAACAAATCAGCAAGGAACGGTAATGCACGCAAAGATTCGTGGCACTCAGATTTATTTCGACATGGACGGCATCGGACTGGCTCCCGACGGTAACCGCATGGTGGAACGCCCCGTCTTATTTCTTCTCCATGGAGGCCCAGGCGGCGATCATTCGAGTTTCAAGACACAGGTGACCGCTCACCTACACCATGTAGCACAAATCGTGTACGTCGATCATCGAGGTTCCGGTCGCAGCGCGGCAGCCGATCCGTCGACTTACACTCTGGAAGACAACATCGACGATCTTGACGCATTGAGAGACTACCTTGGGCTTGAGCGAATTTCGATCCTGGGCTCGTCATACGGCGGCATGGTGGCTCAAGGCTATGCAATTAAATACGCCGATCGAGTCGCAAACTTGGTCCTATCAGCGACGTCGCCAAGCTTTCGCTTCATGGATGAATCGAAGCAGATACTTCAAGAACGCGGCACTCCCGAACAAATCCAAGTTTGCGAGCGACTCTGGGCGGGAACCTTCGAATCTGAAGAGCAGCTGCGCGAATACTATTCGGTGATGGGCCCAATGTACTCGCTGAAATTCGATGCCGAGACGGCAGCTGAAGGATGGAGCCGAGGAATTCGCAGTTTCGAACAACTCAACATTGGATTTGGTAGTTTTCTAAGAGAGTTTGACTACACAGACGATCTGCACAAGATCACGTGCCCGACGTTAGTCCTTGCGGGCGAACATGATTGGATCTGCCCGCCATCGCAATCGAAATTGATTGCTGAAAGAATCCCAAGATCGCATCTTAAGGTGTTCGCGAATAGTTCTCATTCGATTGCTGTGGATGAACCGGAAGAGTTCTTTGACGCCGTTAAGGGATTCCTGACGTACGCAAACAAGTGAACTGTGGCTAAATGTGGGCTTCTAGTCGCCACCAAAAGAGGACCTTGAAATGAAAACGGCCAATCGAATCTCCGTCTTTCTTGTTGCTACTGTTTTCTCTTCAACGATTGCTGGCGCCGGTGAGCCAACGTTTCGAGAGCATCTGATTCGTGACGGCTACGGATACGCTTACGGCATCGCAGCGGCCGACTTGGATGGCGATGGTGATTTGGACTTAACCAGTTCCGATACCGTCCGCGACAAACTGTTATGGTTCGAAAACGACGGCACGGGAAAGTTCACAGAGCGGCTGATCCAAGAGAACGACCCCGGCTGGTTCGAACGGCAGGTGATTGGCGATGTTGATGGCGACGGTCACTTGGATGTCGTCGTCGTCAAGAATAACCACGGAGACATCCTCTGGTTTCGCAACAGCGGAACTCCGAAAGATGGCAAGTTGTGGAAGCGTCATATCATTATCAAGGGCACGTTGCCGGGAGCTTATGATGTTGCATTGGCCGACTTCGATAAGGACGGTGACCTAGACGTAGCGGCCTCCGGCTGGAAACGCTCACCCAAGTTTGTGTGGCTTGAAAACCCAGGACGCGAGAAACTCGATCAAACTTGGAAGTCGCACGACATTGCAACGGGGCTTGCTGAGGCGCGAGCTGTACGAGTCGCCGATCTGAACGGTGATGGAAACGTCGATTTGTTGGGAACTGACACGATGGGATCGTTGTTGGTTTGGTATCAGAACTCAGGGCAGCCCACGAAATTGCCTTGGAAGCCGAACGTCATCGACAACGAGACCAAAGGCCCGACGCATGGTGAATTCTGCGACGTAGACAAGGATGGTGACCTGGATGTGGTGATGGCTTGTGGAATGCGGCCCGATGTGGCCGATCGAAAAGAGCATCAAGTCGCGTGGTATGAGAATGTTGGCCGAAAGAGCAACGGTACGAAATGGAAGAAGCACGAAATTGGCCGCGTGGTCGGTGCTTTCGAGTCTGCCGCCGGTGACTTGGATGCCGATGGCGATGTTGACGTTGTCGTAACGGGCTGGGATCCAGGACAAGTCGTTTGGTTCGAAAACCAAGGCGCTCGCTGGCAACGCCATCCCTTGAAAGAGACATGGATACGAGCCAACTCGATCATCCTTGTCGACCTGAATGGAGACAAACGCCTCGATATCGCCGCCAGTGCGGAACGGGGCAGCAATGAATTCCGCTGGTGGAACAACGTAGGCAAGAAGAACCGATAAAGAAAGAAGCCCGGATTTTTTGAAAAGCCGGGCTTCTAAATACTCTTACTTGCCAGCCTTTTTTCGCTTCGAAAGACTCTTCGTGAAGGTCTTGTAAGCATCGCGATACTCGTTTGCGACAGGCAATCGTCGCGGGCCGACTCCGTTGATTTCGCGTTTGTTGGTAACGCTGTCGTTTCGTCGAGCACTGGGAGAATCCAGCTTCAAGCTCTTCAAAGTTTCCTCGAACTGACGTTGCTGAATCTTTGATGCTTCGTTGTTCGTATCTGGCTTTTGAAGTTGTCGCTGCATTCGTTTCGTGAAGCGTTTCATTTGATCTTCGGTCCAGCCAAGCTCTTTGAGTAACTCGGGATCAACGTCGCCACGTTTCAGTTGATCTTGCAAATTCTTCAGCATCAAGTCTGTGGCCTTCTTCTTGTTTTGCAAGTTCGGTGCTTCACCTTCACCGCTGGGAGAGCCACTCTCGCCTTCGCCGGGTTCACCATCCGCCTTGTTGCCTTGGTCGGATCCGCCGCCGCGAGTCTCCTTGCCTTTTCCTTCCGTTTTGCCATCACCGTCGGGCAAACTCGGCAGGTCACCGTCTTTTTGCTCCTCTTTGCCGCCGCTCGCACCAGCACCTTCGTTTCCGCTGGGACTGGATTCGCTTGGCGAGCCGCCACTTGAATCCTTGCTGTTGCCGTCGCTTCCCTTCTTGCCTTCACCATTCGATTCTTCGTTGCTGGGACTACCTTCGCCTTTGCCCTTGTTTTCACTGGGCTTGCTCGATTGCTGGGCATCACCGGGCTTATCGGTCTTGTCGCCAGCGCCTTCCTTTTGGCTTCCCTTGTTTCCCTGATCGGAAGCCTTGCTTTGGCCGCCGTCTCCGCCTTCGGATTGCTTGGCCTTCTGCTTCTTCGGTTCGCCTTTCAAAGGATCATTGCCAGCGTCTTGCTGGTCTTGTTTGGACGAGGACTTTTGACTGTCTTTCTTTCCCGGTTCGTTGGTTTTCTGATCCGGATTTTCGTCCTGATTCGCGACCTTGTTTTCTTTCTTCGGATCGGCCTTATCTGGATTTTGACTCGAGTTGCCGTCGGCTTTGTCCGGATTTGGATTTTTCTCGGGAGGTTCATTCGACGGCTTCGTTTTGGGATCGGCTCCGTCTTTTCGCTTTACGTCTTCGTTCGCTTTGGCTTTCGCGTCAGGATCATCCTCGGGAGTTGCCTCGCCTTTTTCCGTACCGTCAGCCGTGCCCTTCTTGGCGTTGGGATCGTCCTCGGTTTGTTTCTTCTCACCATCAAGCGGCTTGTTGGTTTGATCGCCGTCTTTGGCCTTTGGCTTTGATTGTTCGCCGCTTTCACCTTTACCTTCTTGCGTTTCCTCGGCTTCTTCCTTGCCGCCTTCGGTCGAATCACCTTGTTGACCGCCGGTCTTGCCAGGCTTTTCGTTATCCTTCGGATTGCCGTCTTCCTGAGGCTTTTCCTCTTGATTGCTTTTGTTCGGATCCGTCCCTGGGTTCTCTTGCGGGTTCGCATCATCCGAGCCCTTCGGATCCTTCGAATCAGGCTTTTGGCTATCTGGCTTTTTGGAATCTTGATTTGTTGATGGCGACCCTTTCGACTCGGACTTTTCGTTCGAGTTATTCATCGGGTCACCCTTTTCGTTCATCGGATCACCCTCGTTCGGCTTGGAGGGATCCGGCTCCGAGCCGTTCGGGTTTTGCTCCGAAGGCGTGTTCGGTTTGTTTGCGGGATCCGTCGAGTCCGCGGGTTTCTCTCCCGGCTTCTCGCCTGGCTGCGAGTTGTTCGAATTTGAGTCGTTGTCTTGTGGGTCGTTTGGCTTGTTGTCACCAGGTTCGCCAGGTTGCTTGTTCTTGTCTGACTGTTCGGTGTTGTTGTTATCCGGATTCGATTTGTTTTGATTCGAATCTTGTTGCTTGTTTTCTTCTTCTTGACGTTTGCGTTCGCGGTCAAGCAACTTTTGCAAGACCTCGGCATCGTCTTCGCCATCGGGACTTAGCGGCTCGTCATTGGCTTCACCCTCGCCGGTTTTCGAGTTGGGCTGATCACCACTTTCCTGTTTTCCGTCCTGATTGTTGCTGCCATCGGGATCGCCACTTTGATCTGGCTGGCCGCTGTTTCCGGGCTCGTCAGACGGATCGCCTTCTTGTGGTTTCTCCTCAGAGTTTTCAGTATCTTGCGGTTGTTGGGGATTCTCTTCCGAGTTCCCCTTTTGCGACTCCGGAGTCTCGTCAGTTGTTTCCTGCGGCTCGGATTCTTCGTCCTTTTGCTGTTCTTCCAGAGCTTTCTCTAACTCTTCATCCTGTCGTTGCTTCTCTTCTTCAAGCTGCTTTTCAGCTTCCTCATTCGAGACTGGGTCGCCGATCTTGATGTTCAATCGCGGCGTCGGTCGTCGGTTCGACTGAGGTTCACGGTTGTCGCGAGCCTCGAACCAATACGTCAGCACATCGTCCTTCTGAAGATTGAAGGGGCGCAATTCCAACTCGACCCGACCGATGATGCTGGACTGCTCACCGCGAAAGACATCACGGGTATCGAGCTTTTCGCCATCTTTCTCGATAACCAAATCGACGCGATCCAGCATGAAGTCAGGATCACGTGCTTGAAACATCATGGGGACGGTGGCATTCGCTGGTCGAGTGATGTCACCGCGCGGGTCGATCATTGAGATCTCTGGCGGCAAGTCTGGGCGGATGGCAATCTTATAGAGTCCTGGATCCGGATTGGTGTGCCCACGCTCGCTCTTGCACTGCAAATGATAGAAGTGTGGGTAAGTGCCGTCTTCGAGAATCTCGGGACGCCACTTGATGGTGATCTCTGTGCCGTTGATTTGGTCCGACGGAATTGTTCGCTCGCTAATCATGCGGGCGCGGTCATCCGATTCGAACGTCATCATCTTGACGTTGGCAAGCGGCATGTTGGCAGTAGCACGAATCGTGACGGCAGTTCCTTCCAGCACATCGATGTTACCACCCTTGACGATCGTGTTTTCAATCTTCGTGTAAGCAGGAAACTCGTAGTAAACCTCGTCGACTTCAACAGACGGTGGTTGGATGACGGCAACATTGTACTCTTCACTGACGGCATCACCGGCTTCGATGTGATACGTAAAGTCTTGTAACACGCCGACGCCATTTTCGCCGCTAAGAATGCACTGAAACTCGTGAAGCCCCGAAGACTCCAGCTCTCTCATCTCAACACGTTCATCAACGTAGCCACGATCGGCCGTCGTATAAACTAGTGCGACGCTTTCGGGGATGACGTCCTGCAAGATCACCGAAACTTTGACATGCGTTCGGGCAAGGACCTCGGTCGACCCCGGTTTGACTTCGATGATTGTTGTGCTGGTCGATACCGATGCTTCCGATGTCGGAAAGATCGCACGCATCACCGACGCCGAAATCTTCTTCGGAGAGAGTACTGTGTAGAGACACGAGATCACGACGATCGCCAACAAGATATATGCCATTCTCATCAGCGGCCGACGATCGACAGCCGAATCGATGTCAACGTTGGTCAATGTTTGGGCTGCGTGCTTCTCGACCGAGTTCAAGATGGCTGGCGGGATCTCTCGACCAGAATTCCGCAAGTCGACCAAGTTGATCAAGTTGCTGTCTAGCTCTGGCGACGACTCTTCCAAAACCTTCGCGGCGAAGAGGCTGTTGACCTTACGAATCGACGGGATGATGACTCGCCAAGCGATGCATGACAGGCAACCTAGCGAGATGATCGATAGCATGATCGCGCGAAACATCGCGCTGAATCCGCTGCTGATGACCCAATGCTCGAAGACTACGAAGGTCAGCAGGTAGCCGAAGACGACGCAAAAGACTCCCGTGACGGTCGTCAAGATGTCGGTGGACTTGATCGTCGCACGCGTCTTGGATATCTGATAATCCACGTATTCGTCAAAACTGGCGTACTTGCGTTTTGACGGTTTTTCCGTTCGTGCTGTGTCTGCAGTGGCCATCACGGTACCCTTTGCAAGCGGGGAGCTTGTGGATGACAAGATTTGTGGCAATTCGGCTGCCAACGAGTGATACGGCGCGCAACCCAACCGCCATTTGGATCACCACAATCATATCATAATCGGAGCGTTTGACGACAAGTCTCTTCTCTACAAAGCTAAGGACTGCGGAATCTGGCAAATTGCCGAAAAGTTTGGCGAAATCACCGGTTTTCGTGATTACCTGGGACTCGTGCTGCGAGACGCTTTTTATTTGGCCCAAGATGCACCGGAGTGGACACTTCTGCGGATAAGACGAATAGGGACAACGACAAAGGATTGTTTAACCCATAGCCACAGGAGAGGAGCATGCTGAAAGACCTCGCCTGCGGCTTTTGATGTTGCGTTTTGTCACTCAACGGCTGTTTTAGCCTTTGATTTCCGAGTTCCCCACGAATTCAGGACGACCACGAATTTGTTTACGATAATTCGTGGTCGTCCTGAATTCGTGGGGAACTATTTCCTAAGACGGGCATAACCATGACGTGCAAACTGCTTCCGCCCACCGTGATTGCGTGTCTCATCGTGGCGACAAACGTTGCGGTTGGTCAGACTCAACATGTCGTCACCAAACTGCCGCAAGAATTGAAACTGGACGAGTTCTACAAGAAGCACGTTAACGTCGGTGGGTACAGAATCCTCAGCTCCGAGAAAGTCTCGGACTACGCATTGCTGGAAGCGGCTCATTTGATCGAGCGGATGTTGCACAAGCGACCGGACATCTTGAAGGCCCTCGCCAAGTCAGGCTCTCGAATGACCGTCATGGCTTATAACGAATACACGACGGACGTTCCGGAACACTCGAAACTTGGCAGTCGCAAGGGCGGCCGATCGGCTGATTGGTGGGACCGACGTGCTCGAGGATTGGGTGGTAGCGAAACGGATCCGGTCGCCAGTTGTGGCGAGGAGAACTTGCTGTGCTTCCCCGGCGATCCTTATTACAAGGAAAACCTGTTGATTCACGAGTTCGCTCACACAATCCATCTGCGTGGAGTCATCCGTGTCGATCCAACGTTTAATGAAAGACTAAAGAAAACGTGGGATCAAGCCATGAAACAAGGCTTGTGGAAGGACAAGTACGCGTCGAGCAACCCGGCCGAGTACTTCGCCGAGGGCGTTCAGTCTTGGTTCAACAACAACCGCGAAAATGATCACGATCACAACCATGTGAACACTCGCAAGGAATTGATCGAGTACGATCCAGGTCTTGCCGAATTAGTGAAAGAGGTGTTTCGGGACACCGAATTCAAATATGTCCGCCCGCCTGAACGCAAAGCTCAAGCTCATCTGAAGGGTTACGACTACAGTAAATCTCCAAAATTCGAATGGCCCGAACGACTGAAGAAGATTGATCCGCGGAAGAAGTGAATCCGCTTCGCATGCGAAAAGGCAGACATCGCGGGGCATCGAAGTTAAGATAGATGTTGAAACGAATAGCGATTGCTGAATGTTGATTTTTGATATCAGAAGCTCGACTCCTGATTCTTCCTTCACTTCTCAAATCAACAATCATCAATCGCGATTCAAGCACGGCCCTTTCAATTCCATCGTCTCGATAACTTATGCGAATTGCGATTCTTACTTTGATAACGCTTGCCGTCGTGCTAGATGGCGGCCGAGTCACGGCCGACGACAAAGCCAGCGGTGCCGACTTCTTTGAAAAGAAGATTCGTCCGCTGCTGATCAAGCGTTGTTACGAGTGCCATTCTGAAAAGGCTGGTGAGCAACAGGGCGGGCTACTTCTCGACCGGCGTTCTGGTTGGATCAAGGGTGGCAACACTGAAGAAGCTATCTTGCCGGCTGAGCCAAACGAGTCTCTGCTGATCAAAGCCGTGCGATACGGTGACGAGAAACTTCAAATGCCGCCCGAAGAAAAGCTCCCAGAAGAGGAGATTCGGCTGCTGATCCAATGGGTTCGGTTGGGGGCTCCGGGGCCTCGCAATGATCTAGGCGATACGAGCTTCTCGCGGCTGGGCGATCAGGAGTATCTCTTTCAAAAGGCCAAAACGCACTGGGCGTATCAACCAATCAAAACGGACAAGCCTCCTACCTCGAAGTTCGAGGGCTGGGACCAATCGCCCATCGACCAGTTTGTCGCGGCGAAGCTCGAGAAGCACGGTCTCAATCCATCAAACCGTGCCGATGCTCGATCGATGATTCGTCGATTGTCGTATGACTTGACGGGATTGCCGCCTTCGTTGGATGTTGTCCAGCGGTTCGCAGCAGACTCGAAGCGCAATCGACGCAAAGCGATCGAAGATACCGTCGAGGCGCTGATGGAATCTCCCGCCTTCGGCGAGCACTTCGCGCGATTGTGGCTCGATGTTGCTCGCTATGGCGATACCGATGGAGCATACCGCCCGGACACGAGGACCCCTCATTACTTTCCATGGGCTTTCAGCTATCGAGATTACGTGGTCGAATCGTTCAATCAAGATCGACCTATCGACGACTTCATCAAACAGCAGTTGGCCGCTGATCTGATGGGGGTCGCCAAGGAATCTCCCGAAATCGCAGCCTTGGGATTTTTGACAACGGGGCCTCACGCGAACCGAAATCAGAAAGAAACCGTTGATGATTGGATCGACGTCACAACGCGAGGCTTGATGGGCATCACGGTCGCTTGTGCTCGCTGTCACGATCATAAGTACGAGCCCGTGCCGACGGCCGACTATTACTCGCTTCACGGCATTTTTTCGTCGGTGGTCCGTGTTCACCCGTTGGATGAACACAGGCAACCCCTGATCAACGGCTATGAACCAAGCGACGCTGATCGAACCGATTACGAATCAAAACGAGCCGCCATCGATAAGAAGATCAAAGGCGTTGGCAAGAAGAAGGCCAAGAACAACAATCGCTCGATAGCGACCAAGATTCGCGAGACCGAATTGGCACAGTTGCTCTTGTTCCATCCAGGAGCTCCTGCAAGAGCGATGATCGTCATCGAAAAGAAAGTGCCAGTCGAACCTGTCATCTTCATCCGCGGTCAAGAGCCCTCTCGAGGTGAAGCTGTGCCTCGACGTTTTCTGCAAATCCTTGATTCGAAGCAAGAGGCCTTTCCCGCGGACGCAAGTGGCCGTTTGCAGTTGGCGGAAAAAATCGTCGATCCCAAGAATCCTCTGACATCACGCGTGTTTATAAATCGGATTTGGGGTTACTTGATGGGATCGCATCTGGTCGCAACACCATCCGACTTCGGTTTGCAAGGCGAGACACCGTCGCATCCGAGACTCTTGGATTGGTTGCCTCATGACTTCGTCAGCAATGGATGGTCGCTAAAACGATTGGTCCGTCAGATTGTCATGTCGCGAACATATCAACAAGCCAGTCGTCATCGCGAAGACATGGCCGACATCGATCCATGAAACAAAATGCTTTGGCGAGCCAATCGGAAGCATTTATCCATCGAAGCGATTCGCGATAGTGTGCTGTTTGTCAGCGGACAATTGGACCTGACGCCGCGCGGAAGACCCGGTCAACTTTGGGGCAAGGACTACACACGGCGGCGCGCCATCTATGGATACATCAACCGTTTTAATCTGGATCCAACGTTGCGAGCGTTCGACTTTCCGGCGCCGATGCAGTCTCAACCCGCCAGAAAAGAAAGCATCGTGGCGCCACAGGCTCTGTTCTCGATGAACTCGCCCTTCGTGATTGATCAGGCAAAAGCGCTGACGCAAACTGAAACATTCGAATCGTTGACAACCGACGCAGATCAAATCACGGAGTTGTTTAACATCATCTTGCAGCGACAACCCGAGCCGCTCGAAACAGAACGTTTCCTACGATTTGTTGAATTGCAAAGCCGATATAAGAAGACGAAAACAACCGATGACAAGGCCGCCACTTGGCCACTTGCTGCTCAAGCGTTGATGATGAGCAACGAGTTTCTATACGTGGATTGAGAATGTCTCAGCAAACTTCAACAACAGAAACTGGCTCTGACCTGTCGCGAAGAGAACTTCTGCAGCACAGCGGATTGGGCATCGGGTCGCTGGCCATGGCTGGTTTGTTAGCAAAGTGTGGGCAAGCTGCCGCGCCTCCCAACTTGGGATCTCGGACAACAGCCCTCAAACCTAAACCACACTTCCCCCCCAAGACAAAACGTGTCATCCATCTTTTCATGAACGGTGGCCCATCGCAGATGGATACGTTTTATCCGAAGGTGGAATTGACTCGGCGGCACGGGCAGCCGCTTCCGGATTCGATCAAACAGCAACTCCAGCTGACTCAACGAAGGCGGGTGGGAACGGTCTTCGGTTCCCCGTTTAAGTTTCAACGTTACGGTGAGTGCGGTTTGACTGTCAGCGAGCTGTTTCCAAATGTCGCTCGGCATGCTGACGATTTGTGCGTGATTCATTCAATGCAAGGTGAAGTGGCCAACCACACACCGGGCCTTTTGTTGACCAACTGCGGGCATTCCGCCTTACCGCGACCGAGCCTCGGGTCTTGGTTGCTTTACGGGCTTGGCAACGAGAGTGACGAGCTTCCTGGCTTCATGGTGCTTTGCCCGAACGGGTTGCCAACCGCGCAGACTCGAAATTGGACAAGTGCGTTCTTACCCGGAATCTATCAAGGGACGCATATCGACACAGCCAGCGCCGGCAAACAACTGATCCCCAACCTGACTCGCAAAGACATTCGGCCCGGATCACAGCGAGCCCAAGTTGCCTTGACGCAGTTCCTCAATCGACGCCACCAAAGAAAGCGTCCCGGTGACGAACGATTGGAGAGTCGCATTCGCTCGATGGAGCTTGCGTTTCGAATGCAAACGGCTGGCACCGATGCTTTCGACTTGTCGCAGGAATCAGACCACACCATCAAGATGTACGGCGACACACTGCAAGGCCGCAACATGCTGATCGCGCGACGATTGGCCGAGCGTGGCGTGCGCTATGTGCAGATTTACCACGGAGCTGGACAACCTTGGGATAATCACAGCGGCATTGTGCCTCGGATCAAACAACTGACGCGTGATTCCGATCAGCCCGTCGCGGCCTTGTTGACCGATCTGAAACAGCGCGGCTTGCTGGAAGACACCCTGGTAATCTGGGGCGGCGAGATGGGACGAACACCCACCATTCAAACTGGTCCCAAGGACATCAATAAAGTTGGCCGCGACCATCACATCGATGGGTACACGATTTGGATGGCGGGCGGTGGCTTCAAGGGCGGAATGACTTACGGAACGACCGACGACTTCGCGATGGCTGTTGCTGAAAACAAGGTCGAGTTGCACGACCTGAATGCAACGATTCTGCACCAGCTGGGCTTTGATCATCGCAAACTGACTTATCATTACTCTGGTCGTGACTTTCGCCTGACCGATGTGTCTGGTCGAGTCATCGACGACATCTTGGCTTAGGCTCCGTCCCATAATTGTTCAAACGCCCCTGAGTTTTAACTCAGGGGTTCTCGCATCTCTGCACTATTCGTCGTGTGCTGTAGTGCAAAAACGCGAGCCCCCTGACTTAAAGTCGGGGGCGTTACCAATTCTCAATGCGCTCGGCTGATTAAAGGACAGAGCCTAGTATGAGACCGAGTGTTGAAGTTTTGCTTGTCAACCTTTCGAAATGATGCCCCACGAATTCAGGACGACCACGAATTCTCTGCAAATTCGTGGTCGTCCTGAATTCGTGGGGCGATCTGGAAGTCAACGCCTCTGATAGCGAATCATGAAATGGGGTTGAACACTGATCACTTTCAGGGAGAGGTGTTATGAAGATCAGGATCTCAGTTCTGTCATTGCTAGTTTTGA
This sequence comes from Planctomycetaceae bacterium, assembly GCA_002722955.1. Classification (GTDB taxonomy): domain Bacteria; phylum Planctomycetota; class Planctomycetia; order Planctomycetales; family Planctomycetaceae. Next base: position 30,870 of record PBMZ01000198.1, read on the forward strand.
TGACATCCGCATTGATGCCGTCAGCCGCTCATTCTGCAGCCGCTCCACATTTGACGTTCGCCGAGAGTTACGATTCGGTGACTGTCGGCGGTGGCGGGAAGTACTTGCTTTTTCACTTTGAATCCAGCCGTGAACTGGTCGTTTTCGATGTGGTTGAAGGCAAGATCACAAACACCTTGCCCAACATTGGCGTTGGCAGCTTGATTGCGGCTGGGGGTGAGTACTTTGTGGTCGTGCAGGCAGACAAACGCTTGCTGATGCGGTGGAAGTACGATTCGGACAAGCGAGACAAGCTGGCTCGTTTCGACGTGGACGGAACAGTCAAGGTTGCGTTGTTAGGCTCGAATGCAGACGGCAGAGGACCGCTGCTCATCGGCGGCAAGGTCGCGAAGCTTTGGGACTTGGAGACGCTTAAGCCGCTGAATATGCAAGGTCAAGTTCTCGGAGGTTCGAGTCGCTTTGGTGTATCAATTCGCGTTTCCGCTGACGGGCAGACATTCGGAGCGATCCCGACCGGCTATGGCCCCGTTGCTTACAGTCGAATGGTGGTGCTTGAGAAGAGCACGGTCATTCAGAAGTTTGGCAGCACTAGTCACGCGACGAGATTTGCTCAGCCGACCGCTGATGGCTCGCTGATGCTTTTGCCAGGCAATACGATTTATGGACCCGATCTGAAAGCAGTACAAGCGGACGCGTTAAACGGCATGACGTGTTTACCAACCGTCGATCCCAGATTCCTTCTGGCGATCCGTTTTGTCCCTTCGAGGAACGAGCAGCTAGCGGAACTACACGTTTGCACTACCGGAGAACGCCAGATTATCCACCGATCGTTGGGCTACCTTGAGATGGCTCCGAAGGGGAACACGAATTCACGGCGTGGTTTCGCCAACGCGTTGGCACGATCCGAGTACCGCTATCACTACCTCCCCTCGGCCAAGAAAATCGTGACGTTACCGATTGGCAATCAGGAATTGTTCTATCGGCCATTGGACGTCGAAGGTGACCTTAAGGGGCAAGGCAAACCCTATTTGTTTGTGATCTCGAATCCGAGGGTTCATGTCCTGGTTGGTGAGGCGTTTCAGTACAAGTTGGAAACCCTGGCCAGTGCGAAGCAATTGAAATTCACCTTAGAGGATGCTCCCGATCGCATGAGGATTTCGCGTGACGGAAACATCAGGTGGAAAGCTGGCTCATCGGACGCGGGAACGGCAAGCGTTCTTCTGACGGTGACAGGAGACGATGGTGCCGAGTCAATCCACAGTTTCGATCTTCATGTAACTCGAAGATAGTCCGCTCAGGATCGCTTGAAGCGATAGCCAATACCGCGGACTGTCTCGATCCATTGGGATGCTTCGCCAAGCTTCTTACGAAGAGAACGGACGTGAACGTCGATGGTTCGTTCCAGTGCGTTGGCATCCATTCCTCGGCTGCTGTCCATTAGTTCCAGACGAGAAAAAGGGCGTCCCGGTTGTCGCATGATCGTCCACAAAAGTCGGAACTCTGTGGGTGTGAGCTCCACTTCGGTGCCATCGACGCGCGTGATGTAATTCACTCGGTCCATTTCGATGCCATGAGCACTGATCACGGATGTCTCGAATTTGCCCTTTTCCGAGCGGCGCATAAGCGCTTTGATCCGGTGAATCAACGGACGAACTTTGAATGGCTTGGTAACGTAGTCATCGGCCCCCATACTGAAGCCGACGACTTCATCCGTTTCTTCGGCCCGAGCAGTCAGCATCAGAATTCGGATGCCGTGGGTCACTGGATTGCTTCGAAGTTGAGCGCAGACTTGTAAGCCATCGACTGATGGAAGCATGAGGTCCAGAATGACCAAGTCAGGCACAGCTGTACGGGCTCGATCAAGCCCCTCGCGACCATCGGTAGCCGTGAGGATTTCAAAACCTTCCTTTTCCAAGTTGTACGCTAAAACCTCGATCAACGAAGGCTCATCTTCGATGATTAAAATCGTTTGTTTGGCCATGATCCGTTGGGCGAGTCCTTAGTTCGAGTGACAGGAGCGCGGCTCTTCGAACTCGGCAAGGTTACACAGAAATCTCCGCGTTTGAACGATGCCGAATGATGACGCCGTCGACCATAAAAACAACATCTTCTGCAATGTTGGTTGCGTGATCGGCCACCCGCTCGATATGTCTCGTCGCCGAAAACAAATGCAACGCAGGCTCGACCAGAAAGGGCGAGGTTCGCATGACATCTATTAACGCGGCAATGATTTCCGCATTCAACTGATCGACTCGATCATCTTCGGCCAGAATTTCTCTAGCACCCGTGCTATCGAGTTCGACGTAGCTATCAATGCTGCGATGCAGCATCTGTAGAGCCAAATGCGCCATATCTTGAAGACGGTCGGACACAACAATCTCGCTGTTTCCAACGAGCCCTGCCCCACGTTCTGCGATATTGACAGACAAATCGGCGACCCGCTCCAATTCGCCTCCAATTTTCAGCACTGTAGAGATACGTCGCAGATCGATCGCAACAGGCTGATGAAGTGCCAAGATTTTCAGACATGCGTCTTCAATTTGAACATCCATTCGATCAATTTCATTATCCGCTTCCGCAAGCTCACCGGCGAGATCCAAACTTGGAGTCCGAAGCCCAGACACGGCACGGTGAATCATCTCTTCGACAACCGAACACATGTGCAAAATATCATGGTGAAGGATTTCGAGATCGCGTTCTAAATGGATTGACATTGGGCCACCCTTGGAATTCCCTTATGAACATGATCAAGTTTGAGATAACGATTCGCAAACTTGATCGTAGTACCGATCATCCAAATCGGCCCGTGATGTAATCTTCCGTTTGTTTCTCGACAGGATTTGTAAATAGCTCCTTCGTGACGCCAGTTTCTACCAGGATACCCTGAAAGAAGAACGCCGTCTGCTGACTCACGCGTGCGGCCTGTTGCATGTTGTGAGTCACAATGACGATCGTGTAGTTCTTGCGAAGTTCGAAGATCAGGTCTTCAACGCGTGCCGTCGATGCCGGGTCCAAGGCCGACGCTGGCTCGTCCATCAAAATGACGTCCGGGTTTGTTGCCAACGTGCGAGCGATACAAAGCCGCTGCTGCTGACCGCCGGAAAGAGCCATGGCCGAATCTTGTAAGCGATCCTTGACCTCATCCCACAACGCGGCCCGCTTTAAGGACGCTTCGACGATTTCCGCCAAACGCGCCTTGTTTCGCAAGCCGGCGACTTTGGGACCGTAGGCGATGTTTTCAAAGATGGACTTGGGAAACGGCGTCGACTTTTGGAAGACCATGCCAACACGTTTTCTCAACAAAACGACATCGATCTCTGAGGCGTAGATGTCCGTCCCCTCGAGCAACACTTCGCCGGTGTGTCGCGTGCCTTCGATGATATCGTTCATCCGGTTCAGCGTTCGCAGAAAGGTGCTCTTTCCACAACCAGAAGGTCCGATCAGAGCCGTCACCGACTTCTCGGGAATGTCCAACGATACGTCGAAGAGGACTTGGTTGTTGCCGTAATAGAAGTCCAAATTCCGAGTGCAGACCTTCGTGGCAGCGTCGACTGATAGGCTTGCCGTTTCAGGAATCTCGACAGGCGCGACCGGTTTCACGAACCGTTCGGTTTTCTCGGTGGCTGGCTCTGACGAAGTCGTCGGAGCCAGTTCGTCCATGGGATCGTTTAGCGTTGTATTCATGAAAGTCTCTACCAGGTAATCCTCTTTTGAGCGCGGTTTCGAATCACGATAGCGGTTGCGTTAAACAGCACCAGCAGCACCAACAGCACTAAACTTCCCGCTGCGGCGACATGTTGAAACTCTGACTTCGGCTGACCAACCCAGTTGAAAATCTGAATTGGAATCGAAGTAAACATGTCGAATGGTGCGTCCAGAATCAGTTGAGGGTCACGAATACCATCCATGGGTGTATTTAAATTGCCCGGGGCAAACGCAAGGTAAGTCAACGCACCGATCATGATCAGTGGAGCCGTCTCGCCCATTGCTCGGGATAAGGAAAGGATGATGCCTGTCGAAATGCCTGGCGTCGCTGCCGGCAGAACTTGATGTCGAATCGTTTGCCACTTCGTCGCGCCGAGGGCATAGGAAGCATGCCGGATCGAGGGCGGAACGGCTCGTAAAGCTTCTTGAGAAGCGATAATCACAATGGGCAAGATCAAGAGACTCAGCGTGCAAGAACCGGCAAGCAAACAGCGCCCCAAAGGCAACGGAATCGCAAGCGTGCCAAAACCGAGATACGTTTCGATCCGCAAATCGTCGACTGCCGAGAACCAACCAAACATGCGAACGAAGGCCGTAACGCCAAGCATGCCGTAAACGATCGACGGGACTCCGGCCAGATTCGCCAAGTTGACTTTGATCACGCGAGTAAACCAACTATCTCTCGCGTACTCTTCCAAATAAATCGCGGCACCAACACCAATAGGCACGGTAAAGATGGCCGTGAACAGAATTAACCAGAACGTTCCCCACAAACCTGCCAACAAGCCAGCAGCCTTGGGTCGACGTGAGTCAAAGCTGGTCAAGTATTGCGTGTCGAGCCAGCCCCAAGCTTGCCAGACGACGCCAAGCAATAAAATGCCAAGGAATAGCAACGCTGAGAACGTGGCAATCCGACATCCCCATTCAAAGCCTGAGGATATGAGATGCCGACGCTTAAGCAGCCGCGCGTATTCCAGTTCCTGGTCGCTCAATTGTACACCTCGCGGAATCTTCGTAGGACGAACTGCGAAATGATGTTCATCGCCAGTGTCATCATGAACAAGGTCAAGCCAACGGCGTAAATGCTCTTTTCCTCAATGCTGCCAAGTTCCGTGTCACCGAGACTGACGTTGACGATATATGACGTCATCGTCGCGACACTCTCGAAGGGATTCCCCGTGACAACGGCTGTTTGACCGGCAGCGATGGTGACCGCCATCGTCTCGCCAATAGCGCGGGCAATTGCCAACAAGAACGAGGCGATGATGCCAGATAAGGCCGCGGGAACGACAACTTTTGTGGAAACGTCAAAACGAGTTGAACCCAACGCATAAGCTGCTTCTCGCAGGCTTCTTGGCACAGATCGCAAAACGTCTTCGCTGAGCGATGAGATCATCGGAATAATCATGATTCCGACGACAATGCCAGCACTTGCCGCATTGAAGACACCAACATCGAAACCCAAGACATCCTGGATCAGCGGCTTGAGAAGATAGGGCGTAACAAACACTAAGGCAAAGTAGCCATACACAACCGTTGGAATTCCGGCCAAGACTTCCAACACTGGCTTAATGATCGATCTTGCTCGCGGCGTCGCATATTCGCTCAGGTACACCGCGCTGCACAGACCAACAGGGATGCCGATCATGGCAGCGATTCCGGAAATCATCAGCGTTCCGCAGACAAGCGGCAAAATCCCGAAGTGTTTCTCAGCGTATTGCGGTGTCCAGCGCGTCTCGGTCAAGAACTCAACCGGAGAGACGATTTGGAAGAAGGCTTCGTTCGGTTTGACTTTGCCATCGGCTCCAATCCGATCGGGAGCAACGTCGTAAACGGCGTTGCTGAATAATACGAAGATGATCCCGATCGTTGTCAGGATTGACACGCCCGCACATGCCAGCAATATGGTGCGAATGAAGCCTTCTTTCACACGCACTAATGATGCTGAGCGTTGCAGTGAGCCTGTGGGAGCAATCACGGCTTCAATTTGTGTGTCTGTGGCCAATTCAGTTTCTTTTTTGAAAGGATTGTCGCTCGATAGTTTCATCAACACGATTGAAACATTAGTGCGGCCAGTTCCCAATCGTCCTAGTTGCCGATCGCCTCTTTCAGGGACGTGAGGGTCTCGGCGTGCGTCTCGGCACCAAGCTTGACGTATCCGACATCGCCAACCAAAACCTGCCCCTCTTCCAAGAAGTAAGTCAGGAACTCGGCTACTTCCGGTCGCGCCAGTTTGGCTTTGTTAACATACAAGTACAGCGGGCGAGCTAGCGGCTTGTATTGCCCACCTTCGATGGACTCGGAATTAGGAGCCACAGCGTCGGCAGCATCGTCGGTTGGGGAAACGGCGATGGCTTTCAACTTGTCAGCGTTTTCCAAGTAGTAAGCAAACCCGAAGTAACCCAACGCGTACTTCTCGCCAGAAACACCACGCACCAAAACGTTGTCGTCTGTGCTTGGCGTGTAATCAGCGCGGCTTGCTCCCTCTTCCCCGCAAATGACATCAGTAAAATAGTCGAAGGTGCCCGAATCTGTGTCGGGACCGTAAAGCTTGATTTCTTCCTCGGGCCAACTGGGATCAAGTTCGTTCCAGTTCTTGACCTTACTGCCCGGTTCCCAAAGCTTCTTCAATTGGGCAACGGTCATCGTTTTGCACCAATCGTTATCGGGATTGATGACGACACTGATTCCGTCGATCGCGACTTTCAGTTCGAGAAACTCGATGCCGCTTTCTTTGCAGCGGGCAATTTCCTTTTCCTTAATCGGACGCGAGGCGTCGTTAATGTCGGTCTCGCCGGCGACGAACTTCTTGAAGCCACCGCCGGTTCCAGACGTTCCAACGACGACTTTGACGTCCGAGTGTGTCCTTTGAAATTCTTCAGCAACAGCTTGTGAAATCGGATACACGGTACTCGAACCGTCGATCAAAACTCGCTTGCTGCCTCCGTCTTCCGGCAAAGGTTCTCCGCCTGGATCGGTGCTGGCGTGAGCTCCATTACCGTTGCCATTAGCAGCGGGTTGCGTGTTTGTCTTGATTTCACATCCTGACAGTACAGTCAACACGGCCAAGCACAATGATATGTTCGCTGCATGCGCCGAGAGTCGTCGTTTTAACATTTCGCTTCTTACTCTTTGGAATTGGGTTGAGAAACCCTGGATCCCAAACGGGCTCCAGCACACGCTCAACTTCCTAGTACCGCGAAGATCGTGGATGATTTGGCAGCGAAAGTCGCCTAGACCTTCAGAAAAAGACCGGGGGCCGAAACTCTTGGCGAGTTCCGCTACGCCCACTGACTGCTTGCGATACAGGACCGTGCACTGAGAAGCTACGCAGCGAATGTGAAGAATCTAAGTCTCAATTGTTAAGAAAAGATTAACAATCAATAGTTAGCCCAGAGACTTCGGAGCCAATGGAATTCGGAGGGAAAACGTGCTGCCCTTACCGACTTCGCTGTCTACTGTAATCTGAGCTCCGAATTCACCTGCCAAGTGCTTCACGATCGAAAGGCCCAGCCCCGTGCCACCAAGATCGCGGCTTCTGGCTCGGTCGACCCGGTAAAATCGCTCGAAAATCCGGACTTGGTTTTCGCGGGAAATGCCGACACCGTTGTCACTTACAGAGATAACGGCATGCGCGCGGTCCTTGTTCCAAGCAACAATGACCTGGCCGCCCGGCAGAGTATAATTCAACCCATTGCTGACCAAGTTTTCGATAATCGTCCGCAATGCATCGCTCTCAACCTCAACGCTGACCTCGTCCTCGGGTGGGTTTATCTGAAGTGTGACTTTGCGAGACTGAGCCAGAGCGGCCAGCTCTTCCGTTAAGGCCTCGACCAATGGACGGACAGGTACGGCGGTTACCTCGAAAGCCGCTTGGCCGGATTCGATTCGCGCCAATTGCAACAAATCCAGAATCAGTTGTTGCAGCCGTTCCCCTTGCTCGTCGATTCGTGACAAGAATCGCTTGGCAAATTCCGCATCCTCGATGGCACCATCTAGAAGCGTTTCCGTCGCCGCCTGAATGATTGTCAATGGAGTCTTTAATTCGTGTGAGACGTTCGACACAAAGTCTCGACGAATGTTCTCGAGCCGCCGCAATTCGGTGACGTCGTAAAACACAAGTACCACACCAGGGCACGGATCACCCGCCAACGGGATCGCCTCGATTTCTACAAGGGTTTCGTTTCGAGGTAGCTCGCACTCAACCGATCGCCCCAATCCTTGAAGGGCTTGGCTGACGACTTCCCGCACGGTTTCACTCCGCACACATTCCCCAATCGGCCGCCCGACAGTTTCTCGCTCTCCCAAATCCAACATATTGCAAACCGCCATGTTGGCGAACAGGATGCGCTCATCGTTGTCGATGGCGATAACACCTTCGATCATCGAGCTGAACATCGTCTGCAACAATTGGCTGCTTTCGTGAAGCTCCTGGGTGGTTTGTTTTAGCTGAGTCATCCGCGTTGACAACTCACTGCTCATCATATTGAACGCGTCAGCCAACGTTCCCAACTCGTCGTGACTTTCGACATCGACGGATTGCTCTAAGTCTCCCGCCGCGATCGCATTGGCAGCCGACCGCAATGTTGCCAAAGGATGAATCATGCGGCGCAGTATCAGAAACAGCGGTGCCAACGCGACCAAACTGACCATGACAGAAGTCACAACGACAAGCCGCTGAATCGTGGCAACTTCTTTCTCGACCAAATCCAGCGGCACGGCCACCCGAACATAGCCTATAATGTCGCTGGCCTCACCAAAGCGAACGGCCAAGTACAACATCGGAATCCCTAATGTCGGGCTGTCTCGCCGAGCCGATCCGATCCCTTCCGACTTAGCTTGAAGAACTTCAAATCGGTCTCCGTGATTGTTCATCTCCGAGGGATCACTTTCCGAGTCGGTAAGAACCACGCCATCGACACCAATCAGTGTGATGCGTGTTCCGTTTTCCTCGGCGATCGCTTTCAGAGATTCGCTTAAACTGTCCGCAGGCGGCTTCGAGAATGGATCATCAAGCTGATTGAGCAGCGTCATCGCCGAGTCATGGAGACGTCGATAAACCTGATCGTAAACCACCTCACGCTGTCGCCCACCCAAGATGCCAATAATCGACACCGACGCGACTGCCGACAGCAACGCGTAGACACCAAATAGCTTCCAAAATAAGCGTGAAGACAGCACAGGCTCAGTACCACTAGAACAACATCAATCGGTGGCTGGAAGATGATGGCCCATGATTCAATTGTCAACACTGCTCCAATGGATTCATCAAATGCGAATATCGCTCAGATGCTTCCATCATTGAAAGATGGCTCAGCGTTTCACCGCAGAGGGTTCTTGGGATGAGTCGGGCGTGTTGATCCCTCGCCATCAGGCAACATAGAATCTGCCAGTCGACAATTCTTGATGGCATTCGTTTGTTTTCGGATCGCCGAATTAGACAGTGCACAGCTAACTTCTAACCGAATCCTACTGTCATGAGTATTGAACGTGACGGCATCTTAGTTGTTGAGAACTGCTGCTCTCCGGATGAGTGCAAAGAGATTTCAACACGGCTTGACACAATCGCCAAGCCAGGAAGTCGGTTACTATTAAATAACGACTGGTGCCAGGATCTGGCGAAGACGCTCAGAATGCGCATTGCCAAAACATGTCCCTTTCTTGCTGAACTCGTTGCTGTCCAGTGCACTTACTTCAACAAGACTGCGGAGACAAATTGGTCGATCAACTTTCATCAAGATCGCAGTGTCCCAGTCGCTGTCGGCTCTGCACGAGACGACAGCGTTTCCGTCAAAGAAGGGATCACCTTCCTGCAGGCTCCCGATCGCCTGTTGGCAGAGATGCTTGCGTTGCGATTACATCTTGATGATGCAAATAAGGACAATGGACCACTGAGGGTCTTGCCAGGATCACATCGGCATGGAGTCTTAGACGAAGCTGACATACCGAAGCTTCGGGATAGGATTCCAGAGCAACCCGTAACAGCAATGGCTGGCAGCGTTCTGCTTATGCGGCCCTTGATTCTACATGCTTCATCGAAAGCCACAGCTGCTAGCCCGCGCCGCGTCTTGCACTTCGTTTTTGGACCATCCCCGCGTGCATTTGGAATTGAATGGCATATGGCAATTTGATGGGTAAAACGCGGATCAGCCATGACCAAATCAAACTTCCGACGCTGCATCTCAGGCGAACATGAGGCCGTCTATCAGGAATTCCCCAAAGTACGCGACAGTGCAATCTTTGAAGATGCTTGCGCCGTCTCAGCTGAGACTATTGATCGAGTAATCCAAAACCTCTCGATTTTGCATGACAACTTGTTGTCTTTGCGATACCAATTCCAAGAGGCTGAAAAGGCATTTGTACTTCGAGACTCTTCTCATTTATCTCCAATTCCTGAAATCGAAAAACGGTTTGGGACGTTACCGCTATTGGCCAGGACTTGGTTTGAAAAAATTGAATCTGTGAGTTTCTATCAACACCGCGAACACTGGCACTTTGATGCGTCTAAGCCTCCAGATGGCTTCCAGAGCATCTTCGGATTGGGCGGATCAGCAACGTCACTCTATGTCGAGTAAGCAGAGGACGCATTGCAGAGTGCGTTAGATTCAAAATCTGAACATGAAGAATGGACTGCTGAAATGGTTCAGTTGAAGTCCACGAATAATCCAGATCTGCATCTTGACTCGTTTGAGCCCGAAGAGTGGGTACCGTTTCTGCCCTGCGGAAGCGAAGCGGCTAACCACGAGCAAAAAGGACTCTTGTTACCGAATGACGCTATGGATGGTATCTACTACAATGCCGGCCAAGAAACGTATTTCAACGAGGAATTGCGGAGTGCTTTTCGCGGCGGTGGATTTCCACACTGGTCAAATCTGCTCACAGATCCGGACTACTTCATCGTGTTTGAATATCGGCCGGATTATGAAAACCTACTGCCAAAGTTGACTTCAGGACTCATTGAATTTTAGTGCTCACTTCCGTAAGTGATAAGAGACAATCGAATGTCCAATGTCGAACAAGGAATGTCCAATTATGAAGTAACTTCGGCCTTGGACATTCCTTGTTCGACATTGGACATTCAACTCTTACTCAAACGTGCGAGCGTCCCTCGCTCACGCATCGGGTTACCATGGCAAGATCGTCCATTCAAGATGTGATCAAATCTTGAGCTGCTCGCGGGCGTACTTCAAACTGGCGAAGACGTTGGACTCCTCAAGCTTGACCTGTTTCTCCAACGGCAGCGAGCTGACCTGTTGCAAGTGCTTGACCGAATGCTGTCTGACGAATCGCATTGTGCGAGCCAAGTCCCGAGCGGGCACGTTCGGCAACGTGTCCCAAAACTCATCCGTCAGGCATGGGACTTTCAGAGCATCACGGGTAATCAGCTCTAACACAAAGCGGACTCCAGGTTTCACTTTCTTCAGTGTGTCGACCATTTGCTTCAGGTCGAAGCTTCCCTGACCGAGCGGAATGTCGCCCAGTAGGAATCCGTCGTCGTATGCCTGCAATGCCTGGTCTTTCAGGTGAACGGTGAAGGCAAACGGAGCCAGTGCTTCGACAGCTTCCTGCGCACCGTCGAGAAGTGCGAAGCTGTTGCCTGTATCAACGCAGGCTCCAATGAACTCGGAACTCAAGTGTTTGAACAAAGCCACTCGCTCGTCGATGCGTTGGTCCTTGTGATTCTCGACAGCAAACGGCACTCGATGTTTTTCGACGATTGGTGCCGCCCTCTCCAGCATTTGCCGTCCACGTTTTTCGAACTCGCGGAATTCCGCCAGTGTCTTGAAGCGTTCGTAACGCCGACCAGGAATGATCGTTGTCCGAGCCGCTTGGACAACGACCGCGCGAGCTGTCTTGATCTCAGCCTCAAAGCGTGAAAGATCGCCGGCGTCTTTTGGCGGCGAGACGATCGCGTCGATGAATAAGTTTCGACTTTCCGCGTACTCACGTAATTGACGAACGCCAGCGTTGTTTATCACGCCAAGCTTGGCCTGCATGCCGCCCGCTCCGAGCGACTCGCAGTGCTTCAAAAACGTCAACGGCTCGAACAGATCAAAGTCGGGCTTTTCACGCTGAATCCATCTTCGACGGTATCCGCAACAGTAAAGGACAAGCCCCATTCCGGTGCGTTTTGGAGATTCCGCTGAAAGCAAACCAGGGAAACTGCCAGTCGCCCACACTCCGGTCAACAAACGGAGTGTGTCGCGTCGAGTGATCGTCATAGACATTCCAAGACTTCGCGCGAGCTAGGATTGTTTAACCCGTAGCCGCAGGCGAGGCTTATCGTACATCCTCCTCGCCTGCGGCTACGGGTTAAGCGAAGAAGTCTACTAGACGTTTCGTAAAAGACCGTCGCTACTTGTCCTCGCTCGATTCCTTCAGCAGCTTTGCGACTTCGGGACGCGTCTTCTTGATGCGGTCCAGATCGATCTTAATGTTGCTGACACGGGCCAGGAACTGGTAGATGTCCGCCAATTCTTTGTCGACAGGCGAGGAAACGACGCTAACAGGAGTCTCGTTGCGAGTATTCTTGACGGTCGGCGACGCACCCTTTTCCAACAAGTACTTGACGATATCTGTGCGACACATAAATGCAGCCACGTGTAATGGCGTGTTGCCGTCGCGATTTGTGGCGGTGATCTTTCCACCGCGAGAGATCAAGTATTTGAAAATCTCAAGATTCCCGTGAAAGGCCGCCGTGCTCATCAACGTCGATCCGTTTCCAGGATGTCGAGCGTTAACACGTTCAGCTCGTCGACCGAGCAGCCTCTTCAGTTGGTCCAGGTCTCCCGCAGCAATCGCGCGAGCGGATTTCTCTCGAACATCCAAGTGCTGTTGATCGACTGTCTGCTTATAGTCAGCAGCAGCTTGCTGATTCTCGACAACGTGAAAGATGAAGTCGTTGCTGAAAAGCCCATAAGGATTTTGAACCTGAAGCAAATGCATTCCTTGAGAAGGTAGCGAGGCCAATTCGATCGTCAGTTTGTCGCCCGGCTCGACAGTGAGTTGCCCATCGACTTTGCGTCCATCAATAAAGATGTTTGCCGACTCTTCGACGTGACGACCACTGATTGTCATTTTGTGATTTCCCGTAAACAGGATCGGGAAATCTTGGCGTCCTCGTTGTTGTTGAATGGGCCCCAATGTCCAAAGTCCAGGCTGTGGACTCTCGACGTCGTCATTGAAGCCGTGTTTTCCTGAAAACGTGCCAACAAATTTGCCGGTTGCAGCCAGCTGGACCAGTTCCTTTCGAGTCAGCTTGCTTCCGTTGTCTTTGCGGATGTAACTCTTGCCATCAAATTGCAACACAACCGAAGTACTCTTTCCCCCGTCAATAAAAGCACCGTCGCCTTCAAGAATGACAGCGCCCTCAGCAGCGGAAATCTCCAGCGCCCCCAGGATATCATCGGTCAGATCATCCACGGCCGATGTCTTGTTAAGCGTCAACTGCCGCGCGAAGGAACCCGAATATCCTGTGCTACCTTCGAGCACCATGTTCCACACGGGATCGAATCGTCGTCGGCCGGCCCAAGAGAACTGCCAGATCGAACGTTCCGGTTGGCCTTGCTCGGCAACGCGAGCGTAAAAGTCGAAGTCGATGATATTCAGTCGGCCTTGGGGCAAGATCAAGAAGCGATCATAGGCACCTCGCCAAGTCGGCGCGTCCATGCCTGTGCCAGGAGTATTCGTACTGACCAAGAACGGCATGCGATGACAATTGCCGCATACATTCGGCCGCACTTTGCCATCCAAGTCGCCGTCGATGTGGAACAGTTTGAATCCACTTCGGGCTCGATCTGAAACCACGTTGTCATAAGCGCGACGTTGAGCGGGCGGGTAAGGCACACTCAACAGAAACGTCGCCATGTCGTCGCGTTCCGCCGCCGACAAAAAACCAGCCTTGCCCTCATCATTCTTCGTCGAATCACCAACCAACGCCATCGTGTTCGCCAAGCCGCCATCGATCAGGTGTCGTGTCGAGGTCGTCGGCACATCGACTTTCGAGTTTGGCGGATCGGAACCGTGAATGTTCGCACTGTTGTTGCCGCCGTAAGGATCGCCTGGAATCCCATCCCAATGGTACGGTTCCGTGTCTCGGAGCCCGCGAATCGGCATCGTCGAGCGCGGCATGATTTGATTGCCACCGGTCACGATCGGAGTCGCCAACACCCACAGCAATTGGTCAGTGTGGCCGTCCGGATGGCAACTGGCACATGAAAAGGTGCCCGTCGTCGAGGCGGAAGCCGTGTTAAACGCGATCCGTCCTCGCTTTACTTCCGCGTGAGTCGGATCTGCGAGCGCGATCGTCTCGACGGACTGCGGAGCCCATCGATCGGAGAGGTCGACTAACGAGACAGAATTCTCGACCGCATTAAAGACCCATGCATTGTGGGAATCCAATGCGATCCCCCGCGGAACGGCTCCCACATCGGTGCGACCGAGCACTTTGCCGCTGTTGGCATCGATGGTGAAAAGTTTATCCGAACCGGCTGCTGACACGACCAGCGTTTTGTCATCATCACTCACTTGGATGCCAAACGGCGTCGCCAATGCGTCCTGGCGGTTGGGTTGTTTGGGCGGTAGTGGCTCAAGATTGAAGAACTCCGGTTTGTTGGCTTCGTCGCCTTTGAAATCAACACTTGTGATTTGATTTAGGAACGCGCGATTCTCGAGTTCCTTCAGGCCATGCTTCTTCGTGCCCGAGCGACCGTTGGCATCGTTGCGAGCATCGGTTTGAGCAACATACACGCGGCCTTTCGAGTTAACTGCTAATCCGTAAAGCAATGTTCCCAACGTGTCGACAACCTCTACCAACTTGTCGGTCTTGGTATCGAAGACGTAAAGATCGCGATCGGGAACTTTGGGATGCTTGACGATGTCGGTGACGTGCCCAAGTGACAACACGTTGTTGACTCGGATCGAGTGCTCGAACGCGTTGAAAGTGACTAGTTCACCGTCGATTTTTCCTGTGCCACCAGAAAGTTGCGTCTTGTTGTTCGACTCGAACGGAATCACATAAAGTCGGTCATTGCGAACAACGATCGCTCGCGGGTCTTGAGCTGTGATTCTTAGTCGCTTGGTGACTTTACGACTGGCAACATCGACAACCGCGATTTGATTCTCTGATGATAGGGCAACGTATGCTTTGTCATTGCTGGCAAAAGCAATTCCAACCGGCTCATCAAAGCGAGTGGCTTTTGTCTCGGCATTGAATTCTTGAAGCGTCGCGATTACGTGAAGGAAAGTCGCACTGGAAGAGTCCGCATCGATCACGCTGACAGAATCCGAAACGTGATTCGAGACCCAAACTTCCTTTCCGTCAGGCCGCACCGCGATGCTGACGGGGTCGATGCCAACATTAACCCGTGCCGTAACTTTTCGGCTTTTCGCATCGATCACATCCACTGTGTCCGATGGCGTGTTCACAACGAAAACCCGACCATTCGAAACAGCGATCGGTGCCGCATGAGGACTCATGAAAGTCGGATGACCAACTTCGACAGGATCGCGCGAGTCTGAAGGTTTCGCCGCGGAAACTTGACCAGTGACTGATGACGAATTCGTGGCAGGTAAGAAGAGGGTCCCCATCACAATCACAGATGCGACGGCAACAACGATGGCAGTAGCCTTGGCCATGGAATGTTCCTGAAGGAAAGAGCAATAGAAAGTTACATCAGTAAGACTCGGCCTGCCATCGACTCCGAAGAGGTCGAACCGGGGGTATTGTAACTGTATGCTGAGAAGATTTCCATTGGTGAGGATAAGGCTAGCGATCAAGGGCTTTGGGAAGTTGAATGTTTAACCCGGATTATTCATGAACATGACCGATATTTCAGTTAAGCGTCACGTTCATAACAACTTGTGGCAAACGCGAGTTCTCACAGAGTGTAATTCGTGGTCGCCCTGAATTCTCGGTGTTGATGGATGAACAATCCAGGTTTAACCCGTAGCCGCAGGCGAGGAAGATGCCGTAATCCTCCTCTGCGGCTACGGGTTAAACGAGAAAATCACGGAATTCGAAGCGTTTTATTGTAACCTCACCACGATGACCAGATTCTACGGCGGTGGCATCAGTTGCTGATGGGATCGCTTCCTCCAAAACCATACGAATCAGGACTCAACGGAGATCCACCCGCGCCAGCCGCATCTAATTTCTTAGCGGCTTGGAAGCTTTCTCGCCATTTTCGAATCGTTGATAGCAAGTGCTGGATCTGATCATGGGCATCTCTGCTCTGACGAATTACGAGAGAATGCGTCTTTTGATTCGTTTGAATCACGCCTTCGCCTCCCTTCTCAGCCCACGAATTGCTGTCGATTACTGTCGTTATCAACTCGATCAGTTCCTCATAGGAAGACTTCTTCTCGGGATCGCTTAAGAGATCGGTCACCTTATAGACCGTCAGCAGTTGGCGTCCTTTCATGTTTTCCTTGGTTGTAATCTTGAGCACCTCGCCCTCGACAAGATATCCCAGCTTCAGGGTCTCCAACACGACGCGAAGAGCTGTTCGCAACGGTACGTCTTTGAATTGAACCGTTAGCTTCGCGTCACTGGTGAGTCCCTCTTGCTTCAAAGCTGCCTCGTCAACATAGAGGTTGATATTGCCCACGGTCTGCAAGGTCTTGAGGGCTTCTTTAAGTGTCGCGTCGCGTAACTCCAACGAGATTGATCGATTCAGCAGCGACTGCCACTGCTGCATTCGAGGATGATTCGGACCGTAAGCACCATCAAGAAGTCGATATTCGTCGGGAGCAGTCCGCGCATTTCCAACCGGAAGATCGTAATCATGAACATACACCGTCATCTTGCGAGGCTCTTCTTCTCCAGCCAACCAAAATGTGATGGTTGTCGTGCCAACCGATCGGCCAGTCACGCCGAATTCATAAGGGTCAAATTGAGTGATGTCGACGATCTTCGCACTGCCAACAGCGATTCGTGAAATCTTCTTGGCGAGACGGAACATTCGCATGTGATCCTCATGAATCACTAAGGTCTGTTTCCGAGTAGCTTGGCCTTCATCACCAGCATCCCAGTCAGCGGATATCGCTTTGTTGCCTGCGGCGTCCAGTTTGCTGTGGTCTATCTTTGTAGGTTCCGAGTCGGACTGATCCAACGTCTTCCGCAATCGATTCATGTCCTCACACAGTCCTTGAATGATGTGTCGCATTGCGCGAACTTCGTCAAGCAGTTGCTGCGATTCGGTCTTCGCGGGCGTTTGGAACTCGTCCGCCACACGAATTCGGCGGACAGATTCAACCGGGCGATCAACAATTACTGGATTCTTTGGTCGATAACTGTTCGGTGCACCAGAACCCAGTCGACTCTGACCCAAGAAACTTGGGCTAGGAACGCTTGAGCGATGTAGCACAAGACGCAACTCTCCCTTGTGTTGAGCCAGCAGCAAATCGTTGACCTCGCTTTTTTTGACCAGCAAGGAAACCGTAGCCGAGTTACCCTCGGGCTGAACAGCTTCATAAACCTGACACGATTCCG